>CAIRBP010000001.1 GCA_903876885.1 uncultured Burkholderiales bacterium
GACTCTCGTCTTTGCGAAGAGACACTGTGCCACGCTTGCCTTTATCTCGGCCAGCAATGACGATAACTTCGTCGCCTTTGCGGATCTTATTCATGACCAGGGTCCTTACAAAACTTCAGGGGCTAAGGACACAATCTTCATAAAGCGCTCGTTACGCAGTTCACGCGTAACGGGGCCGAAGATACGAGTGCCAATAGGCTCTAATTTGTTATTGAGCAACACAGCGGCGTTACCGTCGAACTTAATCAAGGAACCGTCGCCACGACGAATTCCTTTTGCGGTACGCACAACGACTGCACTGTAGACTTCGCCTTTTTTGACGCGTCCACGTGGCGCAGCTTCCTTGATGCTGACTTTAATAATGTCGCCGACACTTGCATAACGACGCTTCGACCCACCAAGCACTTTAATGCATAAGACGGATTTGGCGCCTGTGTTATCAGCGACCTCTAATCGAGATTCAGTTTGGATCATTTTTCTTATTCCCAACTTGCATCAGCTTCATCAACCTTCTCAGGTCAACTTTACCGATCAGTCTTGGTCCCGTCATCAATGTACCGAACCACTCGGCACACCTTTGTTTGGGTTAGAACAACTACGCAAAAATTGCGCAGAGCCTGCTATTATGGCACACATTACAGAAAGTTGCAACTACCATCCCAATAAATTCTCTAGAGTTATTCATAAAAATCCAAAGTACGCTATGAAAGTGTTGCTTTGGCAACAATTTTGAAATGTTACGTTTAAAAATTTAATTTATATGTATTCATTATTGTGATTATTTAAAATTTATACACCTTAAAGTACTCAATTTATTGCTATTCAAGTTTTCCTCTATAAAGATCATGAACATCTCATCAAAACAAAACATTGACCATATAACTTTTATTGGTGGCGGCAATATGGCCTCTGCGCTAATTAAAGGATTGCTTAACAAAGGGGGATTGCCTTCCAACATTAGTGTGATCGATCCCTCTCCAGAAGTTGGCTTACGCATTAAGAAAGATTTTTCAATTCAATGCATTTCCGATCCCAAACAAGACGCTTCTTGGCAAACATGCAACTTTATCGTTTGGGCGGTTAAACCCCAGCAAATGAAAGAGGCTTGCGACTCGCTTGCACAATTTTTTTGTAATTCTGCTTTGCACCTGAGTGTCGCAGCCGGTATTCCAAGTTCTAGTTTGGTGAAGTGGTTGGGCACAAAGCGCATTGTTCGGGCAATGCCCAATACCCCAGCACTCATTGGGCTTGGGCAATCTGGGCTTTTTGCTCTACCCGGCGTTACCAATCAGGAGCGTCAACATGTTGAAAACATTATGAAAGGTACGGGTCAAAGCGTTTGGATTGAAGATGAAAAATTATTGGATGTAGTGACCGCTGTTTCAGGTTCGGGTCCAGCCTACGTTTTTTATTTTCTAGAGGCACTTGCTGAGGCAGGCGTGGAATTAGGTCTAGATACCGAAGTTTCTAAACAACTTGCGATAGGCACCTTTATAGGGGCTGGCCAATTAGCGCTCCAAAGCAATGAGACTTTATCTACCCTGCGCGAGCGCGTGACCTCAAAGGGAGGAACAACCGAGGCAGCTCTGAATCATATGAAAGACAGCGGTATTTCGGAAAAATTTAAAGAGGCGGTTAAAGCGGCCCAAGAGAAAGCTTTTCAGCTAGGTGTAAATTACGGTAACTAGCCTTGATTATCCCGATCTCTTATAATCTTAACGGTTTATGAGACAATTTGCATATTGCTTTATTTTCTTGGACTTAATTTAATTATGAACAAACTTTTAATTACGCTCTTAAGTGCGGCCGCTTTATCATCACCACTCTTAAGTTCTGCGCAGGCTCCGGCACCGGCTGCGCCAACTGCGCCTGCCGCCCCTGTCGCCGCCCCTAGTTCTGCTCCAGCTGCCGACACAGCTCCTGCTAAACCTGCAAAAAAAGCGAAAAAGCACAAGAAGCATAAAGCTAAAAAAGTCAAAGCTCAATAATTCTGAATTAATTAAATCAAAAAAAACCACCAGTTTCGCGATTGGTGGTTTTTTTGTTTCTTAATTCAGATTTAAAACATTTAGGATTTATCTATACAAAGTAAACTCTTCAAAGATAGCTCAATGCAACCCCTGCAAACAATGTTGCTCCAAGCCAGTGATTTAGTTTAAACGCTTTAAAACACCCCTCTCGCTGGCGAGCTCTTATCAATAAATAATGCACTAATGCTTGTATAGCTGCTAATAATGCGCAACCGTCAATCCATAGACTCGGTCGGTTTATAGATAGTAAACTCCACCAAGAAGAAATATAAATTAAGTAAAAGAACATTACGCAAGGAACATCATATTTATCAAGCGTAATAGCAGAAGTTTTTATGCCTATCCTTAGGTCATCATCTCGATCAACCATTGCATACTCTGTGTCATAAGCTAGAACCCAAAATAAATTACTGATCAACAAAAACCAACCTGTTAAGGGTACCGCCTCAAAGGCCCTATCTATCGCAAGGTCAGCGCCGTTTATGGCGGCAAACGCCATTGGGATACCAAAACTAAAGGCGATCCCAAGAACGGCTTGCGGCATTGACACAAACCGCTTAGCATAAGGATAAGCAATAGCGATCAAAAGCGCAGCAATTGACCATAACACACAGATAACATTTGTTGTTAAAACTAGCATGAAAGCAAATAACGCAAGAAGAGCGGCTAAAAAAATTGCTTCTTTTTCGCTGATGCGTCCGCTCGTTACGGGTCGATTCGCTGTCCTTTTCACATGTCTGTCGAATTCTTTGTCTGCGACATCGTTAATGCAACACCCAGCACTCCTCATGAGCACCGTTCCCAAAACAAAAACAGCCAATAAATGTAGGCCAGGGTAACCACCTTTAGCGATCCACAAAGCGCTTAATGAAGGCCAAAGCAACAGCAACCATCCTGCCGGCCGGTCCCAACGTATTAAATCAAGATACAAACTAAGGCGTTGTTTTCCGAATAAAGCCATATTTTTAAAAATCAACCCCTCTCTAAGACAACAGCGTAACGCCTTGAAGATTACAAGCGTAAATAGAATTCCTAAGAGCGGCTATTGCCTCATAGCGCGTAAAACTGCGTCGCCAAGCTAAAACCACCCGCCGAGAGGGCGGATTACTTCCTTCGTCAACGATTGGAATATAGCGAACGTAAGTCTCCTCCGTAGTTGGCTTACGCTTTGAATTGAATGACAAGGCTTCCTTTGAAACACTAAGTCGGGGCACCAAAGTAACGCCCATACCTGCCGCAACCATGTGCTTGATAGTCTCAAGAGATGAGCCTTCAAAACTTCGTTTAATGCCTCCCGCATCGCTGGAGAAACGAGCAAACTCTGGACAAACCTCAAGCACATGATCTCTAAAGCAGTGACCTGCTCCAAGCAACAGCATCGTCTCAGCCTTAAGCTCTTGTGCGCTTATTTGGTCACGACTGGCAAAGGGGTGGGAGCTAGGTACTGCTGCTAAAAAAGGCTCATCATATAAAGGCGCAGTTGCAAGACCAGCGTCTGGAAAAGGCTCAGCCATAATGGCACAGTCAATTTCACCTGTTCTAAGCATTTCGAGTAACCTTATCGTAAAGTTTTCCTGCAAAATGAGCGGCATCTGTGGTGAATTAGCTATTGCCTTTAAAACTAAATGCGGTAGCAAATACGGACCAATCGTATAAATCACACCTAATTTAAGCGGTCCGGCAAGTGGGTCTTTACCTCTTTTTGCAATTTCCTTGATATTAGCTGCTTGCTCTAAGACGCTTTGTGCCTGCCTTACGATTTCTTCACCTAGGGCAGTTACGGCAACCTCGTTAGCACTTCGCTCAAAGAGTTTAACTTCCAGCTCATCTTCTAACTTTTTTATGGCCACAGACAGTGTAGGTTGGGATACAAAACATGCGTCAGCTGCACGACCAAAGTGCTTCTCTCTTGCAACAGCGACAATATATTTCAACTCGGTCAAAGTCATTTTTTAAGCCTTTAAATATTCCAATTTATGTCCAAGCCACCTTGCGACATGCTGCTCAGCTAGTTGTGGATAAGAATCTAACATCTTTGGAGCTAAATCTTGAGCCCAATCCAACCATTCTTGGTCTGTACTCAAATCGGCAAACCGAAGCATAGCCGCACCTGACTGTCTAGCGCCTAAGAACTCACCCGGGCCTCTTATTTCTAAATCTCTTCGCGCAATCTCAAATCCGTCCTGAGTTTCTGCCATAGCTTTGAGCCTTTCACGGGCTGTCTCGCCAAGACGACCGTGTTCTCCTGTGGAGTACATTAATACGCAAGCAGAGGCAGCCGCACCCCTTCCCACACGCCCCCTTAGTTGATGCAGTTGACTCAAACCAAAGCGCTCAGCGTGCTCTATTACCATCAAAGATGCGTTGGGTACATCCACACCCACCTCAATGACAGTTGTACTCACGAGTACACCTATCTTAGCTTCCGTAAATTGTTGCATTACTTCTTTTTTATCGCTTGTTTGCATTTTTGAATGTAGCAGGCCTACATTGATTCCGGGCAAGGACTCGCTGAGCATTTGATGCGTTTGGGTCGCGTTTGCCAAATCTAGCACCTCACTCTCCTCAATCAATGGGCACACCCAGTAAACCTGCCGCCCCAAACTTATTTGCGCCTTAATACGAGAGACTACCTCGTCGCGTCTTTGATCCGAGATCACTTTAGTAATTACAGGCGTTCGTCCAGGGGGCAACTCATCCAGTGTGGATACGTCTAAATCAGCGTAATAACTCATTGCTAGTGTTCTTGGAATAGGCGTAGCGCTCATCATCAGTAAATGAGGCTCTTGGTCTAATAGTTTCGCTTTTAAAGCAAGTCTTTGTGCAACGCCAAAACGGTGCTGTTCGTCAATCAAGACGAGTCCTAGAGATTGAAACTTGACTTGTTCCTGAATAACTGCGTGCGTACCAATCACCAAGGCAGCTTGGCCAGACTCGGTAATCTCTAACATTTTTTGCCGATCTTTTTTCTTTTGACTACCGGATAACCAGGCAACTGATAAATTTTTTTGCTCTAGCAAAGGGGCAAGCCAGTCAACTAATTTTTTAAAATGTTGTTCGGCCAAAATTTCAGTTGGAGCCATTAAAACGCACTGATATCCTGAGTCAATGCACTGGGTAGCAGCTAAAGCTGCGACTACAGTCTTTCCAGAACCCACATCACCTTGAAGTAATCGATACATAGGTGCTTTTTTAGAAATGTCTTTAGCAATTTCACCAATTACCCGGCTTTGCGCTGCGGTCAATTGAAATGGAAGTATTTTTAAGAACTCTTGTGTTAACGCGCCACTGTGTGAGTTATTAGGTTCTTGGGGGTCTACTAATTTGCTTTCGACTCCTACTGCTATCTCACCGTGCCCACTTAAAACGGGTGCGGTCAAGCTTTGCCTTTCGCGCTTAGCTCGAAGTTGCGATATTTGTTGAGCCAACAACTCCTCGGCCTTCAATCGTTGCCAAGCCGGGTGAGTTTTATCCTCAAGTTCTAATAAAGAGACCCCCGCAGCAGGTTCATGTAAAAACTGAACAGATTTTGTTAAAGACCATAAGTTTGGACTTTGAAAAGGTTCGGGAATGGTCTCTTTAAAAGAGCCAAACCTTACACACCTATCAAGACCCGTCATAACAGCACGCCGTAGGTAAGCCTGCGGTAGGCCTGCTGTGGTTGAGTAAACTGGCGTCAGAGTGTTCGGTAAATTTTCGTCATAAGCGTGAACACTTGGATGCATCATTGTTTTGCCAAGCATTCCACCTCTAATTTCTCCCCTTAACCGAAGCCTTTTCCCAGACGTAAATGTTTTTTGCAAAGAAGGATAAAAGTTAAAAAATCTTAACGTGCAACTCTCTCCTTTTATAAGATCTTCATTACTCAAAAATTCTTCATCGTTAGTTGCTGAAGATACTATTTCTTGGACTTGAACAATTAATTGTCGTCGCGGCTTAAACGCGATCTCTGAGCTCGTAACAAGCGCTAAGAATTGAACTATTTCTCCGTCTCTGGCTTGACCAAGAGAGCACCAACGCGTCTCATCTTCATATCTCAAAGGAAGATGTAGGGCCAAATCAATATCGCGTAATAAACCCATTTTTCTTAGCGCCTTTTGGGGGGCAGTCAGAGGTTTTGTCGTATTTGCGGAATTGGTCATGCCAATATTGTGCCCTTGTTCATCTCTAATTTCTTGTCACAGGTACTACTAATATTTTCCAAATAAAATATTTGAACTTAAAAATTATCTTTATACCGCTTTCCAATAAACTAACAGCATAAAAAAATTCTATAGATATACCGACTCACAGCCTTTGTTCTTCCCTAATCTTCCTCATATGACAGAAAAACGCTTACCTGAGAGTCTTCGCCACCTCAGTGACTTTGATTTTCAATTACCCCAAAACTTGATCGCGCAGCACCCCATGCCAACGCGAAGCGCCTCCAGACTTTTGGACGGCACAGGTAATGATCCTACTGATCGGATTTTCAACCACCTTCCCGATCTTTTGAAATCAGGCGATCTTCTTGTTTTCAATGATACCCAGGTTATAAAAGCCAGGTTATTTGGTTCTAAAAAGACCGGCGGCAGATTAGAAATATTAATTGAAAGGGTTTTACCACGGCAAATAGGTCAAACTGATTTTCCAGTCGCAGTGCACTTGAAAGTAAGCAAGAAACCACACATCGGTGATATGTTGCAAATGGACGGAGGTTTTGAAGCTAAGGTTCTTGGACGCTGGCCTAAAGAAGAAGGCCCTCTCTACCTTATCTCTTTTCAAGAAGATCCTTTTCAATTGATGCAAAGTCATGGCCATGTCCCTCTCCCGCCATACGTTGAACACACCGATGAAGCAGAAGATATTGAGCGATACCAGTCAATTTTCGCTAAAAGTCCTGGTGCCGTTGCCGCTCCAACTGCTTCCCTACACTTTGATGAGGCATTAATGAAAGCGCTTGAAGCTAAAGGCATTCTCTCTACACAACTAACCTTGCATATCGGTGCAGGAACTTTCCAGCCCGTAAAAGTTGAGGATATCAATGAGCACACAATGCACAGTGAGTGGTACAACATCCCAGATTCAACGCTCTTGGCGCTTGAAAATTGCAGAAAAAATGGAGGGCGTGTAATCGCTGTAGGTACCACATCCGTTCGGTCTCTCGAGTCTTGGGCGAGTACCGGTCTGAGCAACTCAGAGACTACGATCTTTATTCGCCCTGGCTTTAAGTTCAAAGTCGTTGATCAAATGATTACGAATTTTCATCTTCCGAAATCAACTTTATTGATGCTTGTAAGTGCTTTCGCTGGTTACGAACACATCTCCAAACTTTATAAACATGCAATTAAAAACGAATACCGTTTTTTCAGTTATGGCGATGCCATGCTTCTAAAGAAAAGTGATTATTCTGCTTGAATACCTGCGTAAGCGGCAACACGTGCCCAACGGACTAATTCTGCGCGTAAAAAATCGGTCGTTTTCTCTGGCGAAGTGAAAAATGCCTCAAATCCTAAATCGGCAAATTTCTTTTTTAAATCTTCAGTTTGACCGGTTTTGATAAAAGTGTCATTTAATTTTTTAACAACAGATGCTGGTGTACCCGCAGGTGCAAAAACAGCAAACCAATTTTGTAAATCAACGTCTTTAAATCCCAGTTCATTTAAAGTAGGCGTGTTGGGCAGTGACTTAGCTCGCTGTGCCGAGCCCTGCGCCAGAACCTTTATTTTGCCTTGCTGAATATAGGGCAATGCATTTTGCAATGGGCTAAACATGTAATTTATTTGTCCGCCAACCAAATCTGCCATTGATTGTGATTGCCCTTTATAGGGGATATGCGTAGTCTTAATTCCGGCTAATTGGTTAAAGAATTCGCTATGCAAGTGTTGCGGGCTACCCGTTCCAGCTGATCCAAAGTTGAGTTCTCCGGGATGCGCTTTTGCGTAATCAATGAACTCTTTAACACTATTAACTTTTAATGAGGGATGAACTACAAGGACAACGCCCGTTTGTCCAATCAAAGTAATAGGCTGCAGATCTTTTAGCAACTCATAGGGGAGTTTTTTATACACCGCTACATTGCTCGCGATGGTGCCTGGCGTAACCAATAATGTGTAGCCATCTGGCTTGGCATGAGCCACCAATTCAACCCCTATATTTCCTCCCCCTCCTAGCCGATTTTCAATAACAAAACTTTGACCCAAAGCGTCGCCAACTTTTTGTCCCATTAAACGCGCTAATAAATCTGTACCGCCTCCTGCTGCAACTGGAACAATGATTTGTACCGGATGGTTAGGATAGTTGTTTTGTGCAAAACTTACCGCATGAAATATCAGTCCAATAAAAAAGACTGAATTCAGCAATTGCTTAAAAATTATTAGTTTTCTAATCTTCATCTTTTCATCCTAAATATCAAATTCTTCTTCTGGTTTCGTGGACAATATCAATCTTGAATGCTAATGTATCACTTACACGCAAACTTTAAAAAACGCCTAACCATTACCCTACCCTATGGAGAATAAATATGATATCGACTGCAAATCCTGACCTTATTGATGATCTTGTAAGTGCCAATCATATCTTAGTCAATGAAGGTGTACTTGATGGGTTTGGCCACATCAGCGTAAGGCATGACAAAAACCCTGAGCTCTTCCTCATCGCAAGAAGCATGGCGCCAGCTTTAGTCACTCATAAAGATATTGTTTGTTGTAATTTAGAAGGTAAAGTGCTTGATCCAGATGGGGTAACTTCATACGTTGAACGCTTTATTCATAGTGAAATCTTTAAAGTCCGCCCCGACGTGAACTCTGTCATTCACTCTCATTCTCCAGCGATTATCCCATTTGGCGTGACTGGAGAAAGACTACGTCCAATTTGCCATATGAGTGGTTTTTTAGGAGCCACGACTCCCGTATATGAAATCCGCAATAGTGTTGGAGATAACTCAGATCTTCTCATTCGCAGTCAATCATTAGGCCGCGATTTAGCAACTGTTTTAGGGAATCATCCTGTTGCCCTTCTAAGAGGGCACGGTAATGTTTGTGTTGGCACCTCAATTAAACAAGTTGTTTACCGTGCAATTTATACTGAAAACAATGCAAAACTGCAACTTCAGGCACGTCCTCTTGGAGAAATTACCTATTTAAGCGATGCAGAAGCACAAGCTACGGCCGAGATGAACGATCAGCACTTAGATCGGCCTTGGCAAATGTGGAAACGTAACGCTAAAAGTGCCAATACCATTTAATACTTTATTTCATGAAATTCGAACTCTTAAAGACCCAAGGTAATGCTCGCCGTGGTCGTCTCACCCTGAATCACGGCACCGTTGAAACTCCTATCTTTATGCCTGTTGGCACTTATGGCACAGTAAAGGGAGTAACGCCACAAAGTCTTGAAGATATGGGTGCACAGATTATCTTGGGAAACACATTTCACCTTTGGATGCGGCCTGGGCTTGAAGTCATTGACCAATTTAAAGGGTTGCACGCTTTTGAAAAATGGCATAAACCTATTCTCACGGATAGTGGAGGATTCCAAGTTTGGAGTCTTGGCGCTATGAGAAAAATTAGCGAAGAGGGAGTAAAGTTCTCTAGTCCAGTTAATGGGGATAAGTTATTTTTAACTCCTGAGGTCAGCATTCAAATACAAACCTCACTTAACAGTGACATAGTAATGCAATTTGATGAATGCACTCCATACGAAACAAACGGTGTTTTAACAAGTGAGAGGGATGCTAGAGCATCAATGGAGCTTAGTCTTCGCTGGGCAAGGCGTTGCAAAGAGGAGTTTTCTCGGCTCTCAAACCCCAACGCTTTATTTGGCATAGTACAAGGCGGTATGTATGAAGGACTTCGTGACGAGTCCTTAAAGTCGTTGATTGAAATGGATTTTCCTGGATACGCTGTAGGCGGTGTAAGTGTGGGTGAGCCAAAGGAGGAGATGCTTCGCATCATGTCACACACACCTCACCGCTTGCCTGCAGACAAACCGCGCTACCTTATGGGCGTGGGAACCCCGGAAGATTTGGTAGCGGGAGTTACTTCGGGGGTTGATATGTTTGACTGTGTAATGCCAACACGTAACGCTCGTAATGGCCACTATTTCACTAGATTTGGAGATCTGAAAATTCGTAATGCGCGCTATAAATCAGATACGATGCCTATTGATCCAACCTGCAATTGTTATACGTGTGCTGGTTCAGTGAGCTCGGCGATGAGTCAAACTCCCTCGGCTCCAAGCGGTGGTTTTAGTAGAGCATATCTTCATCATTTGGATCGCTGCGGGGAGATGTTAGGGCCCATGCTCGCAAGCATTCATAATTTGCATTACTTTTTAAATCTTGCTAAGGAAATGCGCGAGGCATTAGATAAAGATGATTTCGAAGCATTTTCAGTTGCTTTTAAGGCTAATCGAGTTCGTGGAATTTAATCTACGCGTTTACTTATATTTATCAAAATTAGTATTTAAAACAGGCCTACTAACGCGCCATATGTCTGAAAGTTGACATAAATAAATAAATATTTAAGTCAACAGTTTATTGTCTGTAGCCGTTGAGTACTGACTCTACCAAATGGAGAGTTTCATTCAACCAAAGGACAGATCATGAAAAACATTAAAAGCCTAGCACTATCAGCATTGTTATTGGGTATTACAGTCGCCTACGCTGGAACGACTCCATCAACAGTTTCCTCAGCACCTACCGTTTCCCCGGCCCCTGCGGCAAGTTCAGCGAGCACAAAAGCAATTACTGCTGCAACACCGAAAGCCGACACATCTCCCAAAATTGATAAAAAAGAGGTTACAAAAGACCAATCGGGTACGCCGATGAAAGGAGCCTCTAAGCCATCTGGCAATGCAAACCATGTCAAGGCGTCTACGGCGGGGACATCAAAGCATGCCTCAGCAACGACAAATCACACCGCCAAGACTTCGAAAATTAAAATTGGCTAATACGTTTATAAACTCAAGCTCACTTTTTAGATTATCAAAACCTTGCCCTCTGGTTGAAAAGTTCAATGCTTTTTAATCAGAGGGTATTTATGCTTTAAGAAATTAAAATATCCCCTGATTTTGTATTAATATACGATTTAAATCTTTTCTTAGACGTATTTAATGAATTGGAGAGATCATGATAAAGACAGTTAAGTTTCTTAGCGCATTCATTCTTATTTCTCTTTTACTCGAAAATTCTGCTTTGTCTGATCCAGGGACACTTGATAAGGTAAAAACTTCAGGCGTCATCACTCTCGCTTACCGAGAGTCCTCTATTCCATTTTCCTACCTTGGCGCAGAAGGTCAGCCTATAGGCTTTGGTTGGGAAATTTGCAACAAAATCGTCGATCAGGTTAAACGAGTCACGGCTCGCCCTGACCTAAAAATTCAAATCCAATCTGTTACTTCTCAAAACCGTATCCCCTTATTAATGAACGGTACGATTGATATCGAGTGCGGATCAACCACCAACAATTCTGAGCGAGCAAAACAAGTAGATTTTGCAATTAATTATTTTTATACTGGAACGCGGTTTTTAGTTAAAACTGATTCGGGCATCAAATCCTTGCTTGACCTTAAGGGTAAGAAAGTCGTTAGCACGACAGGAACTACTAATTTTCAAATCCTAAGAAAACTAAATGCTGAGCAAAATCTAGGATTTGAGTTAATAGGAGCAAAAGATCACGCTGAGTCTACTTTGCTGGTGATACAGGGAAGAGCAGACGCGTTTGGAATGGACGATGTCTTACTATACGGAAACCGTGCTAGCGCCTTGAACCCATCAGAATTAGTTGTTGTGGGAGACGCGATTCAAGTTGAGCCTTATGCGATTATGCTTAGAAAAGATGACCCCACATTCAAAAAAATAGTGGACGACACTCTTAGCAATTTAATGAAGAGTGGTGAATTTGAAGCACTTTATAAAAAATGGTTTCAGTCTGCAATTCCACCTAAAGGCATTAATTTAAATGCCCCCATGAGCAAGGAACTCAAAGACAATCTCAAAATACTTTCTGACAAACCCGCAATATAATTGGAGCAAACTCGTCTTTAACCCTTATAAATCAGGTTTTGGACTAGTTAGTAAAAACAGTTAATACGCCTGTATAGCCATAAAGATTATGGTGGGCGATTTCCCCACCTGCAAAAAATCCAGTAAGTGGGACATCACCCAGAGCCTTTTTGAGCAGCTGAAGTTCTGCGCTTGGCGCCCCAAAGTGTGGTCCTCCTCTGCCCGCGCAGCTTATGTAGATTGCCCCCATGATCTTGCGCGCTAGAACTGGCGCATCAAGCAAAGATTCGCCGGTTAGCTCTAATGCCTCAGCCTCACTCATCTCTTGGGGCTCGAGCGCCTCTCGAATTTCTGTAGCAATACGAATTAAATCCAATTTAGCGGCTTTTGCATTGCGCTCACAAAAGGTTAATTGCAAATCTTCTCCAATCAACTCTGCTACAGCAATGCCTTTCCTAAGTGTATCCAGCCCAATAATATGCCTAACACATACATCATCGGCTAAACCGCCTGTTTTTTTAAGAGCCTCAGAAGATAGGCTTGTTAGTCCAACTAATGTTTCTCTGATCTTTTGCAATAAAAGAGTTCTTGGCGAATCCATATTCATATTTAGATCCTCAAGCAACACTTCCAAGGCAGGGCGCCCATCTAACTGCAAAATAACGTGTCCATCAGATTGAGTAACGCATCTTGATTTGGAGATTGGAAAACACCCTTGTGTCACCCTAGAAATAAGTTTTACCCTCTCATCAAATGCTACTCCGCTAAAACCACCGGTAAAGACGCCCTTTATTGTTTGTTCATTTACCGTTGAATCATCGTTGATTGAACTCCTTTCTTGTTGACGAGAAGACCTAGAGAACTGCACAAACTCAGCTCGACTAGAGGTTAAACCACCAAACAAATATTTATTTTCAGTCTTGTCTGCCAGTTCTACTATCAGCTCACCTAAATCGGGGGTTTGACCATCTGCATGAATCAATGCAGATGTAGCATTAAATCGATCTTTTGCGGCGCCAGACAACGAGTTAATTCCATTAAATATTCTAAAAGAGTCCTTCTCGATATCACATAGCATGACAGATAGTGCTGGCTCATCAAAGTATTCGACATTATTTGAAGCAATGCCTACTCCAACAGTACCGGTCCAGCTTCCAACATTAGGGAGTTCTTTTACGAAAACTTCTAAAATAGCTTGTGCTTGACTTGCATAATGATCGGTTATATAGATTACGCCCAGTTGAGGAGCATTTGCATAATCCGGATTTTGCATTTGGGCTCGCAACTGGGCTAGAGCTAACTCAGCAGCCATTCTCCATATTGGATGCGTTGCATGAGCATAGGGAAATAATTTCATTAAGAGCTACACAAAATTTTGACACACATTGCCGTCATATTACTGATACCAAGGACACTCAGTTGTTTACTGCGAAGTCCCTTTTTGATTAATGGGTTTTCTCTTTGTTTTAATTTGTGTGGTTTTACTGCTGGGTGCTTTAACCGGTTTAGACGGTTTCTTGGGTTGCGCTGAAGCCTTTCTAACTGTGGAGCTCATTGCCTCCTCTTTTTTCCCGTGTAAGTGCTGATTGTTTTGAGCATGCTTTTGCATTTCTTGAACAGTCTTTTGTGCGATATGTTGAAACTGTTCGCCTAATGAATTCCACCACTCAGCAGGATCAACTGCTGCAGAAGATTTAGTATCTGAAGATTTAGATTTTGGTCCAGTAGAACTTTGAGTAGCCGCTTCGTCATCGGATCTATCTGGATTTGTAAAGCTGTATTTACGTTTCCCGGTCTTTGAAGATTGACTCTCCTTGGAGCTCTCGCTCATACTATGTTGCCATGCATTTACATTTGCTTTTAAAGAATCTGATAGATCGTTCATACTGAAATTCATACCTCTTAGCGTTGAGAGCGTCATTTTCTGAACTTCTAAAGCTTGAATGGTGGCACCTATGGCTTTTGTATTCTGATCTAACCAAAACTGAACTGTTTTTAATTCTTGAATTTTTTTATCCAACTCCTTAGGATCCAAAGTGGGTGCTATCCAACTTGATGCAGACGATAGTCCACCACTTGAATGCGATTTTCCAATATTTTTTAGGAACTCAAAACCAGGCACTAACTTTTCAAAGTCAAAAGAGGGAGTAGAGCTCATATTTACCTATAAATTTAATTAATTAGATTACTTTTGAGTCATTAAAGCTACGTGCTTTAACCCCACCTGCTGCACAACTGCTATTAGCTGAGCAACACGCTCATATCGTACATCTTTATCGGCAAAAAGGTTTACATCAGTTTGTAGACTTCTTTTAGACTCAGCTTGAAGTTTTCGCATAATATCTTCATCATTAATAGCAATCTCGTTCCAGTAGTACCCCCCCTTGGCATCAACGCTCAAGCGAATGGGACTATTTTCTGGCGTATAGGGCTTGCTGCTCGTTTTAGGCAAATCGATTTGGACAGCATTTTTCATCAAAGGCACTGTGATCATAAAAATGATCAGTAATACGAGCATTACATCTACTAGAGGCGTTACATTTATTTCGCTCAAATCCTCTGGGTTGTCTTTAATTTCAAACGCCATTATTTAGTCCTTGAATTTTTTTCAATTCTTGCACCTGTGATTTGCAAAGCATGTAAATCGTGAGCAAACTGACTCAACTTTGCAGACATCGCTTTATGGCTTCTAAGAAGGATGTTATATCCAAGTACTGCTGGAATTGCAACCGCTAAACCCAACGCAGTCATAATAAGGGACTCGCCGACAGGGCCTGCTACTTGATCCAAAGTAGCTTGGCCCACTGAGCCCATATTAATCAAAGCATGATAAATGCCCCAAACAGTTCCAAACAGTCCAACGAAGGGGGCCGTAGAGCCAACGGAGGCCAACACGGACAGACCCGTTTGCATTTTGGAGCCTGACTCGTCCAATGTCCTTTGCAAATTCCTCGTGATCCACTCACTCAATCCTAGCGAATGTTGAATTTGATTTGCGACTGCTTGGTCTTGAAAGTGTCTAAGCGCAGCATCAGCTTGTTTAGCTAACGCATAAAAAAAATTATTATCAGTAGTTCCATCAAAACAGTGTATGCCGTCTTGAATTGAGGCGTTTTGCCAAAATTCATCAACTATCTTAGAGTTTTTTGTGTAATGATAGTTCTGTATATTTTTATTAATAATTATGTACCACGACACTATTGACATAGTGAGCAATAGCAATAAAACTGAACGGGTCACCCAATCCCCAATTAACCATATGCTGATTAAACCGACCTGCGAATCCATTGCGCTTCCTTAATTTATTTTAAATATCACGGGGACATCTAACCACATTGCCTCAGGCACCCCAGCCCTAGTTCCAGGCACAAACCGCCACTCTTTGACGGCTTCCAAAGCAGCACGGTCTAAACGATCAAACCCGCTAGATATACCTAATTCAATTTTTTGAGGTATTCCGTCTATTCCAATAAACACACGAACTACAACCTTTCCTTGCTCCTCAAGTCGAAGGCTTGCCGAGGGGTATCGTGGTTTAGGATTATTTAAATAATCCGCCCTTGAGTTTGGTAACTCAATACCCGAGGATAGCGTGTTTTGATTGTGTTTTGAATTGCTATTCGTTAGAGATTGAACATTATCAACCGCGGTGGAAGAACCCAAGATAGCCGCAGAGGGAACTGTCAATCGAGAATCCGATTTCATATGTGGTCGATCAATTGAAGTAGTATCTTGTGAAAGTCTACCTTGCGGGGTCAAGGGTGTAGCTTTTGTTTTTTTAGAGTTATTAGCGCCTTTATCCTCTGTCGGTGCCATCTTAAGCATTTGAGGCGCCTGCAGATCAAGAATTGCAATCATCGTATTGATATTCTGTGAAGATTGGGTCAGAGTGTTCGTCATTGACGACTGCAAAATCCAAAAAATTGCTGCATGCAGTATCAATACTAAGGTCAAAACACCTGAATTAATCGGAATTAAATCGGAAAAGTTCTGTAAGCGGTTGAGAGAGGTATTCACGTTCACAATAGGTAATTGAAATATACTTTGCTTATTTGATAAAGTGGCTTAGTGCATCACAACGTATTTCAATGCATTACGCCAGTCTTGTTAATTAAGAATTATGTAATGTGTTCTCGAAATTGTATAGATTTTGACTCGGAGCGAAACTAGCTATACCCCCTACACCTTAAATTCTCATACTGAATATGCAAAGCTTATTTCATTTCTCATTTAATGTTCCCGACCTTGATGAAGCACGATCTTTTTACTCCGGAGTACTTGGCTGTAAAGAAGGCAGATCAGCCGAGACTTGGGTTGATTTTGATTTTTTTAACCATCAACTATCTCTTCATTTAGGTGTGCCTTTTAAGACAGAGTGCTCTGGCTTGGTTGGAGATACCAAGGTACCAATGCCTCATTTTGGACTCATTACGTTGACGCCTCTATGGCATGAACTCGCAAAACGACTTAAAGATAAAGGCGTTAATTTTCTAATCCATCCTCACCTGCGGTTTGAGGGTCAACCCGGGGAACAGTGGACCATGTTTTTCTTGGACCCTTTTGGCAATCCAATTGAGGTAAAGGGATTTGATTCGTTTGGGAAAATCTACTGAGAATAGAAAGAAAGTTTTAGCAACTTAAGAAATTTTTTCTTGTTTTAATCGATTTTTTGCTTTTCCTCTGATTTGTCTTGCAAAGCAGGCTCCTCTGATACCGCCTTAGGTTCTGGGTCTTCTAATGGGGCGATTCGCTGATCTATTGCGCCAAAGACACTATAACCATCTATTCCTTTCATCTCGATGCGAACAGTATCACCATACTTCATAAATTCGGTACTCGCCGCACCATCTAAAATTATCTCCATCGCTCTTTTCTCTGCAATACAGCTATAACCTTTAGGCCAGTCTTTTTTCCCGTTCTTTTCTTGTGCTTTATTGCTAATAGTTCCACTTCCAAAGACTGAGCCTGCACGTATATTCCTGGTTTTAGCTGCGTGAGCTATAAGCTCTCCAAACCCAAACGTCATATCTTTGCCGGACTCACACATTCCTACCCTTCGTCCGTTCCAATTACATGTTAGAGTTAAATGCACTCTACCCTTACTCCATGCGTCTCCTAATTCATCAACCGTAACAGCTACGGGTGAAAAAGCGGTAGCTGGCTTACTTTGGAAAAAACCAAACCCTTTAGCCATCTCATCAGGAATTAAGTTTCTCAATGAAACATCATTTGCCAACATAACCAACCGCACTGATGAAATAGCATCTATTGCATCTGTCTGCATAGGAACATCAGACGTAATTACTGCTAACTCACCTTCAAAATCTATACCGTAATCCTCATTTGGACAACGGATAGGATCAGTTGGACCTAAAAAATCATCACTTCCACCTTGATAGATTAAGGGTTCATCATAAAAACTTGCGGGTACTTCGGCTCCTCTTGCCGCCCTCACAAGCTCCACATGATTTAAATACGCAGAACCATCTGCCCACTGGTAAGCGCGAGGCAAAGGGGCCATACACATCTTTGAATCGAAAGCAAACGCGTGTCTCGCTCGCCCATTATTCAAAGTTTGGTAAAGATCCTCGAGTTGGGGGGAGATAAAGTTCCAATCATCAAGGAGTTGTTGCATTTTTGATGCAATATGCGACGCATAATGGGCTTGTGAAAGGTCTTTGGAGACAACAACTAATTGACCATCTCTGGTACCGTCTTTATACGTGGCTAACTTCATATTTATTATTTAGAAATCTATTTGTTGGATTATGCCTAAAGGGGCGGCTTTTCTGATAGCAGGTTTACAAATGTTGTGTCATTTTAGCCGTAGCCAGAGTCGTTGAATTTTTTTAAGTCTAAGCCTAATTCAAGTCAAGTGATAGATTAGTTTTAATCTTTTAAATTACTCTGTTTAAATGAATTTCTTAATCTTTCTATAGAATGAATGACAATGCCAGTTTGAGTTGACCGTAAATAATCCAGGACTATTATTTTTGCTTATGATTTTTTCAAGGACAATGACTCTTGGTTATTATTTACATTTAGTAGCTTTATTATTTTTGTCCTTTTCTACTCGTGCGCAGATTAATGATATCCCGCGTAATCAAGATACCACTTCCTTTGTTAGCGTCTTTCCTGCTTCTGCACTAAATTGGCAACAACAAGAATCTGTGCACCTTCACTACGATCTAAACGGCCAATCTCATCACATACCGTATAGCTTGCCTGCTGACATCATATGGCAGTCGTCGGGGAGTCGTTACAAGGCAAAATTTGAAATTACTCACTTTTTATTGGGCTCACGTACTCAACTCAGTGAGGGAGATATTCTCCTTAGTACCGGAATTTCGCCAAACCGTTTTACAGACAAAATAAGAACAGAGGATCAAGTAATTTTTAACCGTTCAAGCAACCAATTAGAGTATTCGAATAAGCCTGGTACAGAAAATTTAGAACCTACTGCTCAGGATCAGCTTAGTGTAACTTTTCAATTAGGATTTTGGATAGCCAAGAGTTTGGGCCAACTCGCACCTGGTGCGAAGACTTCGATTCAATTGATTTCAAAGAAAAATTCAGAAAAAAGGGAGTTTCAGTTCATA
>CAIRBP010000002.1 GCA_903876885.1 uncultured Burkholderiales bacterium
GGTAGGCTGTATTTAGGTGACGCAACTAAATTTATATTTATGCTAAGCCAAAAAATCAGGATCAGTGAATTACCAAAAAACTAATTAAGCAGTCTCGAGCCTGTATATGATTTTGTGTAAGTTAACTTACTGCATTATTCCGACAAATGGAGAATTTCACAACAATAATGTTGATTTAAATTCCTAAAGATGTCAAAATAAAATGCATATGAACTCGATCGAACTGATGTCAATCTACTCAAAAATTTGTGAGTGCGCGTCTGAGAAATGCAAAAACTTTGAAGAAATCTATAACTGCCCAAGCAAAGGCTCACCACCAAGAGGTTTCTACACAACTTCAACGCAGACAGTAGAGGTAATGGTAGTCGGAAAAAACCCCGGGCATGTACTAGAGAGTGAAGCCAACACTTATTTAAACTTATATGGCGAAGACCTCGTAAAAGCTCATTTGGAATTCAGCAAAAAAACGTTCAGTAAATTGGCTGAACTTAGCCGGAATGACCGACGCTCAACAACATCCCATTCAAATTTATTGGCTTACTTGAGTGAAATATTAGAGGTTTCACGAGACGCAGTTTTTAATAAAGTTGCTTATACAAATTTAGTTAAATGCAGCACATACGGTGCCGAACAAGCCAATTTAACAAAACGGTCTATAGATGAATGTTTTACCAACCACCTCAAAACAGAAATCGACTTCTTTAAACCAAAAGTAATTTTTGCATTGGGTAGAGAAGTAGAGTTTTATTTGAGAAAAAAAGACATACTCAAACAATATCCGATAGCTTATATAAAACATCCTAGCTATCACTACCGCAAGGAATTAAGAGAAGCAAAGATTGCTGAACTTAGGGATACGTATAGAAATTTTTGTTAAATCTATTTTCAACCAACGAAAGGGGAAATCATGAGCATCCGTATAGAACCAAAAGATAAAAAGTCAATTTTACAAGTTGATGTTTATGAAGGCGACGGCAAAACATTTAGGCGTGAAACAACGTTTGTACAAGGCTTTGCCGTTATCGATGCAAATCTAAAAGATATTGATGCTAAAAATAAAGATGGTTTAAAAATAAGTAGATACACAATCGAAGATCATGACTACCAGGATGGCTCAGCATGCTTTTGGTATTTTGATGAGTCATTTGATGATGCAGAACAAGAGAGTATCAAAACAGCTTGGGATCAAGAGTGGGAAGAAGGTCTTAATAATTTAGGATGGTTTCTTATGGATCAAGATGTATTCTTTCATGGTCCATTAAAAATCTCTGAAGAATAAAAAACTCATTGAGAATTTAATTTTCCAAAGTTATGATTGAGCCTGTAAATAATCTTGTGAAAGTCTCCATTTGTCGGAATAATGCAGTAAGTTAACTTACACAAAATCATATACAGGCTCGAGACTGCTTAATTAGTTTTTTGGTAATTCACTGATCCTGATTATTTGGCTTAGCATAAATATAAATTTAGTTGCGTCACCTAAATACAGCCTACCACTTCTTGCCTCGCGGTAAACACGACCCATCTCTCTTCTAATGTCTTCAGAGTTAGATAGGTTCATTTTACTTTTAGGTCTGAGGGTATGACCGTCACTAAAGTCAGTGTTCATGATGATTTCCCATGTATATTTTGGGATATAAAGCTGTATTTTAGGCTTATAGGTATTGATTTGATTTATTAATGTGGCTACTCGATTAATCCAACGCAATGCCAACGCAATGCCAACGCAAACCCACGGTTTTGAGGTTGTACTGGAAAATGGGGTGTAAATCTATTTGGATTGAAGTACGGGGTGATTTTCAGATACCCGGGAGGTATTTAGATTTAATTAAAAACCGGTACTTTCCATACTTTTTCCATACTTTGCTCGTCGAGGTTCATGCTTTCTGATGTAAGTTATTGATTTACTTTGATTTTTTACTGTTTCTAGGGATGTGGGGATCGGTGTTCCTTACCTTGACATGGTGGGGGTCGATGGTTCGAGTCCATTCGCGCCTACCAATCTTCACGAAAGTGGTTGATTAGAGTAAAAATAATAATACGGCAAACTGGTTTTAGTTCACCGCTTATAGTGATCTCACATAACCATCAACAGAAATAGTTTTTCTACTCCTATTTCTAAGCCGTATCACCAAAGTCAAGACCTAAGCCTACATAATTCTCTGCTAGGGATTTAGAAAGCGCTTCGCTATGAACTAAGTAATCGAGTTCAGCCTCTTGCACCTTTTGTCCAAAACCCTCAGTATCCGGGAATCTATGCATGAGAGAGGTCAACCACCATGAAAACCGCTCAGCTCGCCAAATGCGTTTTAAACAACGCGCCGAATAATGATCTATACCCGCTGAACTCTTCTCATTGAAATACTCTATGAACGCACTACTTAAATATTTGACGTCAGTAGCCGCAAGATTCAGACCCTTTGCTCCGGTAGGCGGCACTATGTGGGCAGCATCGCCGGCGAGAAATAAACTCCCAAAACGCATCGGCTCAGCCACAAAACTGCGAAGCGGTGCAATACTTTTTTCAATTGAGGGACCAGTAACTATTTTGCTCGCTAGCTCGGGATCTAAACGTAATTTGAGCTCAGTCCAAAACCTATCATCGCTCCAATCCTCTACTTTATCATCAATGGGGCACTGAACATAGTAACGACTACGGGTTAGACTACGCATGGAGCAAAGCGCGAACCCTCGTTCACTGTTAGCATAAACAATTGCGTGAGGGGAGACCGGTGGTACATCTGCAAGAATACCTAACCATCCAAACGGGTAAACTTTTTCGTACTCCTTCACTGCACCTTTTGGAACGCTTGCTCTGCTCACGCCGTGAAAGCCGTCACATCCAGCTATAAAGTCCGCCTCCAGGGTATAAGTGACTCCACCAACTTTATAAGTTGCAGAGGGCTTTTGGGTGTCAAAGTTATTGAGAGCAACGCCCTCGGCTTCATATATTGTCTCAAGCCCATTGGCACTTCTGTGCTCCATCAAGTCCTTGGTAACTTCGGTTTGTCCGTAAGCTGTTACAACTTTACCGCCAGTTAGAGCTGTAACGTCTATGGGGTGGCGCTTATTGGCAAACACCAACTCAATGCTATGGTGGACAGTGCCAGCTGCTCCTACCCCTTTACCAACGCCAGCCTCATGAAGTAAGTCAACGCTTACTTGTTCCAAAATGCCTGCTCGAATTCTTGATAGTACATATTCAGGCGATTGACGCTCGAGAATTACGTTATCTATTCCTGCTTTATGAAGTAACGCCCCGAGGAGTAGTCCGGACGGTCCAGCGCCAATGATGGCGACTTGTGTGCGTTTGATATTGCTCATTGCTTTTAGATAAATAGATTACAGCGTAAATAGTAACCGAGCTACGTTGGTCTTTGGTTTGATGTATCTCAAAACCCTTTGTTTTAAAGTACTTGTTTTAAAAATTCTTGAGTTCTTTGCATTTGAGGAGAAGTAAAGAATTCTTTGGGTGTGTTTTGCTCAATAATTTCGCCTTTATCCATAAAAATGACTCTGTCAGCAACTGATTGAGCAAATCCCATTTCGTGGGTAACGCACAGCATGGTCATGCCTTCCTTCGCAAGTTCGGTCATGACCCTTAAAACCTCTCCGACCATTTCTGGATCAAGTGCAGAGGTGGGCTCATCAAAGAGCATAATTTGGGGCTTTAAACAAAGTGCTCTGGCGATGGCGACCCTTTGTTGTTGTCCACCGGATAGTTGCTGAGGATATTTGTTAGCTTGCTCAGCGATTCGTACACGCTCAAGCTGCGTCATAGCCCTTTCTCGCGCTACTTCTGGTGAGACTTTCTCGACCCAAATAGGAGCTAATGTTAAATTCTCAAGCACACTTAGGTGAGGAAATAAGTTGAACTGTTGGAAAACCATTCCAACAGAATGACGAATTGCTTGAACGGTTCGAGCGTCATCCGTTAATTCACGACCCAGCACTCTTAGATGGCCGCCTTGGTAGGGCTCTAGACCATTCACGCACCTGATAAGGCTTGATTTGCCAGATCCAGAGGGGCCGCAAATAACTATGCGCTCTCCTTTTTGAACGTTTAAATTTACGTCCCTAAGTACATGGTAATTTTTGTACCACTTGTTGACCAATTCAAACTCAATGACGGGGGCTTGGGTATTCATGGAATGATGTTAATGTTAGACAAGAAAAGGGGAGTGTTTATAAAGTGATGCGTTACGCACGCTTTAATTTGTGTTCTATCCACAAACTATAGCGAGACATTGCAAAACAAAAGACAAAGTAAACAAAGGTAATAAAAAGGTAGCCCTCTAACTTATACGGGAGCCATAAGGCGTCCCCGTTCATTGCAAGTGTTAATGAACCAGTAAGCTCATAAAGACTCACAATAGTGATGAGGGAGGTATCTTTGAAGATAGATATAAAGCTGTTCATAATCCCTGGGATCACTACTTTTATTGCTTGCGGAAGAACAACTAGATACTGAGTATGCCAATACCCTAGCCCGATTGAGACAGCAGCTTCAGTTTGAGACTTCGGTACGGTTTGTATACCAGCTCTAACAATCTCAGCAATATAAGCGGCTGCAAAAAGCGTTATTCCTAAAATGACCCTAATTAATACGTCCGGAGAATAACCGCTTGGCAGAAGGAGCGGAAACATGTAGCTGGCCATAAATAAAACGCTGATTAAGGGAACGCCACGCACCACTTCAATGTAAGTTTTACTTAGCACGTTAAAAAGAGGCATCTCGCTTGTTCTTGCCAGCGCAAGAAAAAGGGCGATTGGAGTGGCAAGCACGATGCACACAAAACTCAGGAGGATAGTTAGCGGTAATCCTCCCCATAAATCGGTTGGAACAACAGTAAATGGCTTCCCAAGAAAGGGGGAGATGACGCTTGACCTTAAAAACTCAAGTGGTCCAAGTTGTCCACTCATAAGTATGAAGATCAAAATTAAAACACCTACCCACTCAAAGGCAAGTGACTTACGGATTCCCGTTGTTGCCCCAATAATAGAACTTCTGAAAATGAGTACAAGTAATAAGACGGTTGTGAGTTGTGCTCGCCACTGCTGCTCAAATGGGTATCGTCCCCAAAGAATGACAGAGTATTTAGCTCTAATTAGCCCCCAACAAGCACCTACCCCTCTCGCTTCTTGGCAGGCTTGGGGATCTGCCGCAAAAACGGCGTTGGTGTACCCCCAACTGACCAAGGAGGGTATAAGCAAGGTGAGTATCCACAGAAATACCAAGGTACAAACTGCATTAAACGGTGAGCCAAATAATGATTTGATTAAGGACTTAACTAATGGCGCGAAAAAACCATCGGCGAGGGTGGGGTTCACAAGAGCTTTGGACGCTTGAATGTTTGGTGCTTTATCCACGGAGCATCACCCTTTTGTTGTAAGCGTTCATAGAGGTTGAAGTGATCAAAGAGATGATTAAGTAAATCACCATGATGATTAAGACACATTCAACAGCATGCCCCGTTTGGTTAAGGGTAGTGTTAGATATATTTACAAGATCTGGATATCCAATAGCAACCGCCAGGGATGAGTTCTTGATAAGGTTCAAATACTGATTGGCCATTGGAGGAATGATTACACGAAGTGCTTTCGGGAGCACGATTAAGCGTGTGATTTGCCAACGCTTGAGCCCAAGGCTGAGGCCGGCTTCAATTTGACCCTTGTCCACGGACAACAAACCCGCTCTGACTACCTCACTGGCAAAAGCGCTAGTGTAAAGACTCAGTCCAGTGTAGAGAGCCATAAATTCAGGGCTTAGTGTGGCGCCACCAGACAAATGATCATCTGTAATAAAAGGGGACTGAAGAAATTTGCCTACTTCAGATGAAAACCAAGGAACGGTGAGTCCTTCTTTGCTGAGAAAAATATGAAAATCGCCTACAAAAAGATGGAGTGGATTTTGAGTTTCTGGTAAAGACTCAACTACGATCACGTACCAAATCAGAAGTTGTATCAGTAAAGGGATGTTTCTAAAGATCTCAACGTATACCTGGCAAGCAAACCGGACCAAAGGGTTGGGACTCAATCTACCAATTCCTAAAAGAATACCCAAAATAGTGCAAGTGGTGATTGCTAGGGCACAAACCCTAAGGGTGTTAACCAACCCAACAGCAAAAGCCATAACATAGGAGTCACTGGAATCAAATGGAATCCAGGATTCGCTTATGTCAAACCCGGCAGGATCTAATAAAAAACCAAACCCTCCCTGTATGCCTCTTTGGTGCATGTTGGTCAGAGTATTAAAGATAACGAGTCCAAGGGCAAGAAAGATCAAGACTAGGACCAGTACTTGGTAAAGACGTGCTCTATATGAGCTCTTATACAGTGATGCTTTAAGTTCCATTTGTTTTTGTTTTAGGTGTTAAGAACATTTCTCAAAAGATTGAGAGCAGTTGGTCATTTCAATTTATCAGCGTATTGGCATTGCGTACATTAAACCGCCTTTGTCCCACTGTGCGTTTAAGCCGCGTTTTAAGCCTAGTGCTGTTTTCTCACCAACGTTGCGCTCAAAAATCTCACCGTAGTTGCCGGTGCTAGCAATTGCTCTTGCAAGCCAATCCCGGTCTAAGCCAAGGAGTTTTCCGGTATCTTCTGATTTGCCCAACATTCTCAGAATTTTTGGGTCTGTGCTATTTGCTTTGAGTTGCTCTAGGTTTGCAGAAGTGACCCCAAACTCTTCAGCCTCCATGAGGCCGTAGATTACCCACTTTACAATTGACAGCCATTCATCATCACCGCGTCTGACCATAGGGCCCATAGGTTCTTTGGAGATCAGTTCTGTAAGTATGATGTGATCCTTAGGATTTTTGGCCTCTTTTGAACGAATAGAGGCTAGTCCCGATACATCGGTGGTGTAGGCCTTGCACCTGCCCGCAAAGTAGGCAGCGTTAGCAGCTTCAATTTTTTCAAAAACAATGGGCTTAATTTCAAGTTTATTTGTTTTAGAAAAGTCTGTTAAATTTTTCTCCGTTGTGGTGCCTGACTGAGCACAAACCGTTAGGCCCTTGAGTTGTTTAAGGCTTTTAATGCCTAGCTGTGCAGGTGCCATAAAACCCTGTCCATCATAAAAAGTAGCAACGGTTTGGCTCAAACCCAAGGAAGCGTCTCTGGTAAGAGTAAACGTAGTGTTACGAGACAAAATATCTATTTCTCCTGACTGCAGTGCTGTGAATCTTTGGGGCGCAGATAAGGGGGTGTAACGTAATTTATCGGCACTGCCCAATACTGCCGCTGCCACGGCTTTGCAGATATCTACATCTATACCGCTCCATTTACCCTGTGCGTCGGCTTGTGCAAAGCCGGCCAATCCGGTATTTACTCCGCAATTAATCAAATCTTTTTGTCGTATGGAGTCTAATGTTTTGCCTGCCCAAGCTGGCTGTAACCCTAGAGTCACAACAAAGGCCAGAATCAAAAACAAAGGCATACTCCGTATCGGCTCAATCCAGTTTCGAACACTTTTGCTTTGAAGTTTTAATAGCAGCGAAAAAGGTTTTTGCATGTCAGACTTTTCTTTAAATTACTGATTGAAGGAAGATGCGAGCGTGGTGCCAAAATTATATAGATCAGCTTTAGTTTCAACATTTTGCTCGAAAAATGCTTTGAACTCATAGTGATAATCGAGAATGGCTGAGAAATTAGGAATTCTCTTGCTTTTAAACTGACTTAATTTAGTCATTATTGGTGTTTTTGGCATCGAAGCGCCCAAGAGCGGGTTCGTCCTGTTACAATATTCACTCGTCGGGGCGTAGCGCAGCCTGGTAGCGCATCTGGTTTGGGACCAGAGGGTCGTGAGTTCGAATCCCACCGCCCCGACCACTAATTTTGAAAAAAACCACTCCTAAACGGGTGGTTTTTTTCATTTTGATTTATGTTAAACATCTTTCAAATAAAGAAAACTTCCGTATAAACCCAGTAGTCCCAAATTTAGTAGAGCGATAAAATAAAAAACTGAAGTTTTTAATTGCGTTTTAAGGGGTTTTAAGTATGAAAGTCTCCATATTTGATCAAGATTTAGGCAAAAACAAAGCCAACTATGTTCCTATTTCACCCGTTAGCTTTGTTGAACGAAGCGCTGAAGTTTATGGAGATTTAGTAGCAACCCTTCACGGTAAAAGGGTTTACACCTGGGCACAGGTTCGAGATCGCTCGGCGCGTTTAGCTCAAGCCCTGATTAACTTAGGTATAGGTAAGGGAGACGCCGTGAGCGTCATGCTCTCAAATACTCCAGAAATGGTTGAGGTCCATTACGCCGTTCCGGCTATTAATGCTGTACTGAATACGCTTAATACGAGATTGGATGCGCATTTACTCGCTTGGCAGATGAATCACTGTGAAGCCAAGGTATTGATTACTGACAAGGAATTCTCACATACGATTTCAAGTGCCCTGAAGATGCTCAAAAACGAGTACAACCGGGAAGTGATTGTGATCGATGTCGACGATTCCGAATACTCAGGGCCAGGAGATCGTCTTGGAGCTCATGAATACGAGTCTTGGATCCACGGGTGTGAGCCTGTAAGTTTATTGGTTGGACCAGAGGACGAGTGGGATGCAATTGCTGTTAGTTACACATCCGGAACTACTGGAGACCCTAAGGGCGTGGTGACCCATCACCGAGGTGCATATTTGAATGCTACTTGCCAAGCCGTTACTTGGCACATGCCTGAGTTCCCTGTTTATTTATGGACTCTGCCCATGTTCCACTGTAACGGGTGGTGTTTTCCTTGGACGATCGCTATGTTAGGTGGTACTCATGTATGTTTGAGACGCGCTGACGCAGTCTCCATTCTCAGTGCAATCGATAAATACAAAGTTGACCATTATTGCGCCGCGCCTATCGTTCACAATCTCTTGATTTCTGCTAAACCTGAGCTTCGCAGCGGTATTAAACACAAAGTGAAAGCAATGGTTGCAGGTGCTGCTCCCCCGGCTGCGATGATTGAGGGGATGAGCAAAATTGGATTCGAACTACTTCATGTTTACGGCTTAACTGAGGTATACGGTCCAGCTGCTGTTGCTGTACAACGTCGCTCCTGGGCTGGGGAGAATTTGTCTGAGCAAACCCGTTTAAATGCGCGACAAGGCGTGCGCTATATGTTGGAGGAGGGCATGACCCTTATGAACCCCGAGACCATGCAGGAGCTCCCAGCAGATGGAGAGACCATGGGAGAGATCATGTTCCGGGGAAACATTGTTATGAAGGGTTATCTCAAAAACCCTGCCTCTACCGCCAAGGCATTTGAGGGGGGGTGGTTCCATACAGGTGATCTAGCTGTAATGGAGAAAGATCGTTACTTGAAAATTAAAGATAGAAGCAAAGATATTATTATTTCCGGTGGCGAGAATATAAGCTCTCTTGAGGTGGAGGACGCACTATACCGGCATCCAGACGTTATGACCTGCGCAGTAGTGGCTAAAGAAGATGAGAAGTGGGGAGAGTCACCACTTGCCTACGTAGAGCTGCGGGCAGATGCAAAGGTCACACCAGAGGAATTGGTAACACACTGTAAATCTTTGCTCGCTGGGTACAAAGTACCTCGAGACATTCGGTTTGAGCCTATACCTAAAACTTCAACCGGCAAGATTCAAAAATTTGAGTTGCGAAAAAGAGCGAACCAAAAGTAGTTGCTTCTTGATAAAAGCCGCTTAGTTGTTCTTCTTAAGCAGATAAGTCAACTTGTCTAGATTGGGTTCTATTTCAAGGTTTAGCACCAGACTTACTAAGTCTTTTGCTTGTTGAGGCCCTAAAACCGGGCCAATTAGGTCAAGGGCTTTATCACTAACTTCCTCTTTGCTCATGGGATTTCTGGGCGTGCCCCTGACAGCCTCTACTCTCTCTGAGTAGCGAGAGCCGTCTTGGAGCTCGACCTCAACAATCGCCACCCTGACCGGCATAAATGGTTTTAATTGGTCATCAAAGACAAGCTCAACTTTACTTCTTTGTGCAAGTACTTGTGGGTCTTTCATCCTCTCAAAGTCGTGAGCTGCTTTAAAAGAGGCCGTCCCGTCCACTATCATCACAGCCACCATATGTTGCAGGCAAATATCTGGCATATCCCGATTGGAAACTACTTTGGCGGTTGATGGCTCCAAGCGAACTGTAAGCTTTCGCAATGAGTCAGGTGAAAACTTGTATTTTTTTCTAATTAATTCGATTGCGTCCAAGGGTCCCTGGATTGGAGAGCCGACGGTCCATTTTTTAATATCAGTTTGTGTAATCTCAAAGCGTTCGCCAAGGCCTTCAACTAAAAGTTTTCTATTGGCAAGGGGTGCGTAGGCTTCAAAGAAATTATCTGGGCCCGTGAAAATGTCGTTAATCCCATTCCAACCGTTTTCTACTAATAAGGCAGAAGTTACGCCATTCTTAGAGGGCATACCGGCAAAAACAAAAGCTTTCTCTATGTGGTCAGTATCACGGCCCCAGGCGTATATGCCGGATGATTGTTGTGAAGTGTAGTCCAAGACCCAGCGCATTTGCTGGGCATTTAGTTTGGCAGAGCAACTAGCCGCGCTTGCCGCACCGAATATGCCTGCAATGCTGTGAGAGCTTTTATGACTGTTATAGCTAAAATCGGGGCCGCCCATTGACATGACTACTCTTGTTCCAATGTCGTAACCTAGTGCAACTGATTTAAGTAGATGACTTCCTGATACATTAAATATTTCTCCACTAGCTGTGGCCGCTGGAACCACCGAGCAACCTGGGTGCGAGCGAGAACGGTTGTGTGAATCATCGGTTTCGTCTGAGTGTGCCATCACCCCGTTAGCAAGGCACGCATCAGAAGGAGATGCCATGTATTTAGTTCCAATGACCGAACATTTACCCGTAGGTGCATATTTTTGTATGTAAGAGATCGCTGCCTTTCCAGGGAGTAATTGAGATCCCGATATGATTGCTGCGTAAGTGTCTAATAGGTGAAATTTTGTTTGCTCCTCAACATTTTTAGGTAACTTGGCGTTCGCTGCCTGGGACATGTATTCAGATAGTAATTCTGTCTCCGAACTCAATAAATGTTGTTGAGCTTTTACAGATCTAGCGACTGTTGGGAGTGATACCAGACTGAAAGCACGAAGAAATTGGCGTTTATACATCGGAATTTTTATTTTTAGGTAGTAAAAATATTTGTTAGTTCAGTTTAAATCATCATAAAAATGGTTTATTTTCTTACAATTGCACAGTAAAGACTGAAGATGAAAAAGTCGTTTAGAATACACATATTAAATCATTAAGAAATAAGCTCTAAAAAGCTTTTTTATAAAACCGATCTGTCCGTAGCTCAGTTGGATAGAGCAACAGCCTTCTAAGCTGTGGGTCGGGGGTTCGATCCCCTCCGGGCAGACCAATTTCGCTTGGATGCGGCAATTGGTCTCGCTATGACTTTGACTAACCCTTTTGGGTTGAATCATTTATTTCATCAATGGTTAATGCCTTGTTTGTTTTATTTTATAAGAAGCCTGTAAATTTGTAAATGCTGTTAGGTGTTTCGTGAACCGGTCTGAGAGGAGCTGTTTTTTGATTTTTATTAGACTCGAAACCAAAGTTTTGATTTTTTTATGTTTCATTTAGTCCTTTCTTAATATCCTTTTTAGGAACTATGATTTTTGCTTGTATTTTTTTGAAAATACTTTCAATTTAATTCAATGGCTTTTTATTCAAATAAAGCGTTCAATCTAGCCATGCATCTTGAATAACTTCTTTGGGTACAACTTCAATTTTTTTGCTTGCCTAGCATTTAAATCTAGCATTCGGATTTTGTTGATCAAAACTACGCTCTGAGTTTTACACCCTGTTCCTGTTAGTGAAGTCGCAAAACCAGCGAATCTTGAGAAATCAC
>CAIRBP010000003.1 GCA_903876885.1 uncultured Burkholderiales bacterium
CACTTTCGATGTTTCATGATCAAGCCAAGCACCTGAGCCAGCAGTTGCACCTAGTTTTTGTAAAAACTGTTGTCTGGCTTGACCTAAAGTTGATTCTTGCTGATTGAACATTACCCGAGCATTATCTTGATCAGAATGATCCAAACGCACCACATCTGCTGGTACTCGCGCAGGGGAGAGAGAGAGATTAGAATTTTTCTTGCCCCCAAAATTTATTTGCCCCGAGTCCTGTTGCTGGCCTTTTTGTAGCTGGCCTTTTTGTAGCTGGTCACTTTGGAGCGGACCACTTTGGACCGGACCAGAGTACAAGTCATGAACGCTTCCCCAAAATCGGCCCTTTAATCGGCGTTGTAGGATCTTGAGGTGAGTGCTTGCCAAATCAGAGTCCTTTAAGCGAATTCGGTGTTGTCCAAGTACATTGTCAAACCAAATCAAAGCATTGGGGTGTTTAGCGAGCACTCTGTCGAGTTGATCAATTGCGTCTAGATTGTGAAACCGCAGATTCACACCCTTTTGCTGCAGTGCTTTGCCGTGATTGAGTCTAAAAAGAAGAGGCGCCAACGGGTCTATGTCGTAGGCATCGATCTCATTAAAAGCCTGCAACCAGCGGCTTGACATCATCCAGCCTGCGCTGGCCCCGATGAGTACCAATTGGAGTTGGCCCTTTGTCCCTGAGGGATTAGACGAGTGAATGACACTTGATGTCCATTTTTTTAAGCCTTTGAATAAGTGCTCCTCGATTTGGGAGTGTGTGTCAGTCCAATTTGATCGGGAGCGAGCGGCGTGCAAATGCCAGGTCAGCCCACCCGTACCCCCGGCGGTTAGGGCGTTCTTGATATTCTGGAAAAAAGGTAGTGCGTTCAATTCGAGGGGAAAATTTCAGTGGGCACACAGGCAACCCAACCGGGTTTGGGGGCGGAAACATTGGCAATCAAGTCTGGTCATATTAAAACCCAACTTAAACCCAAAATCTTCCAAATCCAAGTGAATTTCAAACGGACATGCCTAAATTGCGTTCAAAAATTAATTTTTATTAAATCTTATCGCATTTATGGCTTCGCTAGGGAGATAATCCGAATATGCCGATTCATGATTGGGCCCAATTCGCATTTAGTGTAACTTTTGTGTTTCTTTTGCTTGCTGCTTGTTTGTGGTGGCTCGCAAAACGCAAAGGAGGCTTTCTCGTCAACCGAGAAAACAAACCTATCCAAGTTGTCGACACACTCCAACTGGGAATTAAACACAAACTAATGCTTGTCAAAGTTGATGGACATAAAATTCTTGTCTCCGTCACCCCTAACGATTTGCGAACTCTTCACGCTTGGCGTGAGGAGGTTGACTCAAATACACGACCACTGCCTCAACAGGCAACTGGCATAAGTTTCAAAGATACCCTTGGAGATGTGAATGGCGCGTCTTAAACTGCAACCGCTTCGATTTTGGGTGCGGCTTTTCTTATTTTCATTTGTTTGTATTGGGATGCTTTGGCCTGAGGGTGCTTTGCCTCAGGGACTTCCTATGGTGAACATTACCAGCGGTAAGAGCGGGCAACAGTACACGCTGACACTGCAACTCTTGGCACTCATGACGGTGCTCTCTGTGTTGCCGTCTTTGTTGCTTATGATGACCTCTTTTACGCGGGTGATCATTGTCCTCTCCATTTTGCGTCAAGCGCTTGGAACCGGACAAACGCCTCCAAACACGGTTCTTGTGGGTCTCGCTTTATTTTTAACATTTTTCATCATGACGCCTGTTTTTGATGATGTTTATAAAAACGCACTCTCTCCTTATATGAACGGCAGTATGCCCTTTGAGCAAGCACTTGGACGGGCAGAGGCGCCAATTCGTAACTTCATGATGAAACAAACACGTGAAGACGATATCACCATGTTTATGCAAATCGCACAAAAGAGGGAAATCAATTCGCCTGACGATATACCATTTACTACTTTAATGCCTGCATTTTTAACTTCAGAGCTTAAAAGTGCTTTCATGATCGGTTTTATGGTTTATATACCGTTTGTGGTCATCGATTTAGTAGTTGCAAGCGTTTTGATGTCAATGGGTATGATGATGCTCTCGCCCATGATCATCTCAATGCCTTTCAAGCTGATGCTTTTTGTGTTGGTCGATGGGTGGAGTCTCATCATGGGTTCGCTTGCATCGAGCTTCATCTTTAAATAATTTGAGACAAGGAGTCGCAAATGGATACAGCGATGGTGGTTGATTTGGGTAGACAAGCGCTTTGGATGACGATGCTCATCTCAGGCCCCTTGCTGATCGTAGGATTGGTGATCGGTTTGTTGGTCGGGGTTTTTCAGGCAGCGACCTCTATTAACGAGCAAACTCTCAGCTTTATTCCCAAGCTACTCGGCTTGGGCCTCACACTCTCTATCTTTGGTGGGTGGATGATCAACTCTCTAGTAGATTACACACGTATTATTTTTGGACGAATTCCTGCCCTATTCATGTGAGGAAGCACTTTAAAGCCGAGAAGAAAAAATTCAGAATCTTTAGAATTTATGCTTAATACCTCTTTGAAATTTTTTATGATCCTAAGAAACTGGGAGTACACGCGTCTATGAATATCATGATGCTTGACTTGCTGGACCGCTTTTATTCGCTCATCTGGCCCATGCTCAGGATTTCTGCTTTTTTAGCCTTTACCTCAGTGTTTCCTGTCAGCTCGCTTAGTTTGCCGATCCGAATAGTGATGGCGCTGACATTTACGTTCTTTTTATCCTCTCTAATAGTGGTCCCTAAAGTCGATCCAATGACTGCCAACGGACTCTTTGAAGTGTTTAACCAATTGTTTATTGGTTTTACGATGGGTCTGATGCTGCAGATCACAACCGCTGCAATTGACTTAGCGGGTCAAACGATCGCTAACTCAATGGGATTGACCATGGCGACGTTGATCGATCCGGGTCTGGGTAATGTGCCTGTTCTCTCAGAGTTCTTCGTTTTACTTGGAACCTTGGTGTTTTTGTTTACCGGTGGACATTTGATCATGTTTGGCATTTTGCTGGAGTCCTTTCATTACTTTCCTATTGGTAAAGCTTTATTGACGCAGGACTTGCTCGCTAAGATGATTGCTTGGAGCAGTCTTATGTTTGTTGCGGGTCTCTTGATTGCTTTACCTGTCATGGTGACCCTACTCTTTATCAACATCGGTCTTGGCTTTGTGAACCGCGCTGCACCAAGTTTGCATGTATTCTCCATTGGGCTACCGGCTATGATTTTGATTGGCTACGCAGTACTTTGGTTGTCCTTTCCCTCTTTGGTCGGACGGATTAACTGGGTTTGGGTGCAAACCTTTAACAATTTGAAAGACTTGATTCTTCATTAATGTATGGCATCTGATAGTTCAGCGGCAGAAAAGACCGAAGAACCAACCGCTAGGCGATTGCAAAAAGCCAGAGAGGAGGGGCAGGTCGCGCGCTCTCACGATCTGTCTTCAGCGGTGCTTTTATTTACCGCAACTCTTTTCTTTAGTTTCACGGGTGAGTGGTTGTTCAACCGCATGGGTACGCTTTTCTCATCCCAGTTGCAATTTGACCGGAAAATATACGACAAAGCAGAACTCTTACCCGCTATTTTCGGGCAGTCTGTCTTGGACGCTTATTTGCTGATTCTTCCCTTTATGTGTGTATTGCTGTTTGTCTCTGTTTTATCTACAGGACTTAGTGGCGGTTTTATCTTTTCCTTAAAACTGGCTATGCCCAATTTTGGAAAGGTCAGCATTCTCAACGGCCTGTCTAGGATGTTTGGATTGAGAGCTTGGATTGAGCTTGCGAAATCTATTGTTAAATTTACAGTTATAGCGACTATTCTTTATTTATCCGTTACGAATAATTTAGATGAGCTCACCAACATCAACCAAATGGAGTTGGGATTAGCGGTGAAGCACGCGGGTGCTCTCATCATTGATGCGTGCTTTTGGATGAGTTTGGGTTTGCTCTTTATTGCATTTGTAGATGTGCCATTGCAACGCTACCAAATCAATCAGCGCTTGAAGATGAGCAAGCAAGAGATCAAAGATGAGATGAAGGATGCTGAGGGTAGACCAGAGGTTAAAGCTCAAATCAGGCGCCGCCAAAGGCAAATGGCCAATAACAAAATGATGGCCAAAGTAAAGGATGCTGATGTCGTAATCACCAATCCCCAGCACTTTGCTGTGGCCCTAGTCTATGATCCCAATTCTGATGGAGCACCGACCTTGGTTGCGAAGGGAACGGATGAGCTTGCAAGGCGAATTAGAGAGCTCGCCGAGGAGGAGCAAATTCATATCTTCGAGGCGCCAGAGCTTGCCCGCGCACTTTACTTCACAACCCAGTTGGACCAATCTATCCCAGAGGCCCTTTATCAAGCTGTAGCCCAGGTGATCGCATACGTTTTTAGTTTGAATCAATCTTACGCAGCTACAAGGAAATTACCGCGGCCGAGCCCTCGAATCCCCGATAATATGAAATACGATGAAAACGGCTTTTTGTTTCAGTCTTAGACTATGACATTTGGCTCTCAGTTGATGCTAAAAAGTTTCAATATAGAGAAACCTCACAGCTCAAAATTAGAGACAATATTAGCGTTCATAGGCCCAACATTTGCTTGTCTTAATAGATAATACATACCGATATCACTTAGACCGCACACATGACAGATTTCTACCAAAGCCCCGCTGACAAACTAAGATTTGAGATTTTGCTCAAATCTTTGCGTGAAGGTAGTCTTAATCTGGCTATCGTGGGTGACGATGAGGTTGCGCTGTCTAGTTACGGGCGTCAAATTTACGACCATCTCAAAGACGCAGGAGAGGAACATGTTGAGTGGTGGTCCTCTGCAGACTCAGAGAAGTTGGTCCAACGCTTTAACGATATTTTGTCTGAATTGACCGTGGATGAAGCGCTGGATAAGAGCCAAAAGCGCTCACCTAAGCGCTATATGATTTTTCCAGACACACACGCTATACAAGATTTTGAGTTGCAACTGCTGGCCAGACTGATTAATGGTTTTCCTACTAGTAACATCAATTTGGTATTGGTCGTAAATCAACAAGATCCTTATGAAGAGAAGTTAGCTGTTTTCGGAAAAAACTTACTTCAATGGATCTTAGAGTCAGAGAACCCCCCGTCTGCTAAAACACCTAAGCGTTCCAACAAAATAGAGACCTTGGATGAGTCACCTAAACCTAGCTCAGAGTTGACTACAGATGCGATTGCCGATTTCTCAGCGACTTTTGCAGCAACTCTTGCCAGTGGTAAATTTCCAGGACCAGGGGAATCAAAGACTTCTGCAATAGGAAGTGTCTCCCCGAGTGATAAACCCGAATTTGATCCATTAATGGATTCCCCTGGAAAAGGTAACCAAAGCCTAGGCCAGGACGCAGAGCCACAAACCAATAGCTCGTTGAGCACTAAGGTGGCAGGTATTTTGATCATAGCTATAGTTTTGACAGTAAGCGCTTTTGGTTTGATTTACAAAGACGAAGTTGCTAAGGAGGCTCAAGACCTGCAAGATTTTGTGTCTGGCAAAAAACCTGCATCTGCTAAGACAAGCATGCCAGCAAAGGCTGCTCAACCGGTCGCCCCTGCGCCTGCTGCAGCCGAAACTTCGGCGGTTGATCCTAATGTTGCTAGTGCTCCTAGTGCTCCTAGTGCTCAA
>CAIRBP010000004.1 GCA_903876885.1 uncultured Burkholderiales bacterium
GTTAATCTCTTTGCTCTGGTTGTCGAGCGTATTCCGGTCGTTTTTGCCGCACATGAACAATTTTTTCATGCATTTGACGTCTTCTCTGTGATTGTTTTCACAATAGAGTATCTTACGAGGCTGTATCTAGCGCCGGAGGATCAGGAGTTCAAAAGCAAGCGCTTCGCTCGAGCAGCCTACGTATTTAGTCCCTTCGCCCTCATTGATTTCTTGGCAGTTGCGCCCTTTTATTTCCAAGCTTTCTTGCCTATCGATCTGCGTGTTTTGAGGTTCCTCAGACTGTTAAGGATGCTCAAACTATTTAGAGTCCTAATTCCTGCCTACCAGGAGTTTATGACATTGAATGCCGCTAGGACCTTTCGTCAAAAAATGTATTCTCTTGTCTTTCCAAGTGAATTTGGCGGGGCCATTCATGAAATGTTCGAGAGCGTTATTGCTTGGTGGGTTGTGATCTCTGTGATTGCTGTTGTTTTTGAATCTGTCGAATCGATTCATTATGTGCTTAGCACCCATTTCATTATTATTGACTCAATTGCTGTTGGATTATTTAGCGTTGAGTACTTTATAAAGCTCTATTCCTGTGTTGAAGATCCAAGGCTAAAAAAATGGTTTTCTGGACGTATCAAACACAGTCTCAAATTTTCATCAATCATCGATTTGCTTGCTATTTTGCCGTTCTTCCTTGAACTCTTTTTGCATCATTTATTTGATCTTCGTTTTCTCAGAGTTTTCAGGCTCATGCGGTTACTGAAGATTACAAAGCAAAATAACTCGACTGCAGTACTCAAACGTGTTTTTACCCGAGAAACGCCCATTCTTGCGGCGGCCCTCTTCGTGATGATGTTAATGGTGGTTCTAGCTGCGAGTTTGGCATACCTTCTCGAGCACGATAGTCAACCCGACAAATACGAAAACATTCCAAGTGCCATTTACTGGGCAGTTATCACACTTAGCTCTGTCGGTTACGGAGACTTAACTCCGGTCTCCCCTGTTGGGCGTGTAATGACCATCTTTATGGCTGTAATCGGTGTCGGTATTTTTGCAATACCCTCAGCTTTGCTCGCCTCCTCGTTTGCAGATGAGTTGCACAGCGACAAAAATAATCTAGCTATAGCGCTTTATGGTCGCCTGAAACTTGGGTTTCCCGTAGACCTAAAAGATGAGTTTGTACTGTCTGAGGGAAAAAGACTTAACCTCTCCTTGGAACAACTCAAGGGTGTCATAGACAAAGTTATGTACGAATTCAAAATGACAGAGGATCTGATACCCCAACCTATCCTTGAGATTGCAAACAACACCGACCAAGCTCTTGAGCATTACGTCAAAAAGATATCAAGAATTCGTCAACTTGGTATCCTGATCCAACAGCAACCAGCAGAAACGATTCAAAGGCTCTCTGACCTCTTAAGTCCAAGTGAGGCAGAGCTTTGGAAAACAATTCAAGGCTCTAATCAGTTCTTGAATACCAAACCTCAATAATCTACAGACCAATACCAAAACCTATGAGCGCTTCAATCACTAAACACACTCCCACCTTCTCTACTGCACCACAAATCGGCTTAGAAGACTTAGCTGAAATCGCAGCGCTCGGGTATAAAACTATTATTTGCAATCGCCCTGACGGCGAAGGCGGTCCAGATCAACCTAGTTCTGCGTCAATAAAAGCTGAGGCTGAAAAATTGGGACTTGCTTTTCATAGTATCCCGTTTACAAGCGGACAACTCACTGAGGATTTGGTTAAAGAGTTTGCAAAAACCATCGACAACGCCAATACCCCTGTTCTCGCCTACTGCCGCAGCGGCGCTCGCTCCACGCAGATCTGGAGTCTTGGCCAGGCAACTTAATTAGTGATCCCCCAAATAACGCCTTCGCCAAAAGAAAAAAACCGAGAATAGGCTAATCACGAGCATGATTAGTATGGTCCAAAGCAGTCCGTTTTCTGAGTGTATATAGGGAAAATTCTCGAAATTCATCCCGAAAAACCCAGTAATTAAGTTAAGCGGTAAAAAGATAGCGGTGAGTACGGTTAAGGTTCGCATGATATCGTTAGTGCGGTTACTTTGAGCGTTGAAATGCATCTCAACTGCGGTCTCTGCACTTTGCTCCAGGCGTCTAACGTGATGAACGACGCGCTCAATGTGCTCGAGTACGTCTCTGCTGCGAAGCTTCAATAATTCCAACTCTTTGGGTGTACTCTCTTCCTCTTTGGCAAGAGTATCCAGGGAATCTAGCCAGTCTTGTATTGCTGAGCGCTGATCCTCGCTGACCTCATCTAACATATGCAGGGATAGCCTTGCATCCAATAAAGCGGTCCAATTCTTAAACCGGGTTCTGGGGTTAAGTAACTCACTTTGCCAGTGGTCTAGTTGTTTAGTCAACTCGCGTCTTAAATTCAAATAGCCATCGACCATTTGGCTAACAATGCGTAACATCAAATCCGATGGGCTATGGGGGACACGGGAGACCACAGAAGTAGCACCTGAGTTCACTGTATTTACTGAATTAAGTAACCTCGTTGCGAAGCTGTCCCTCACCGAGCAATCAGTTGGATGAACAGTAATCAAAATACGTGACATGACCAAAAAAGCTACTGGACTGGTGTCAATCTTTCGAAGGACCGCTGGTCCCCCTCGTTGGGTTGGAACATGTAGCAAAGTGCCTGGCGCACTTAGATCGGTCTCGGTCTGGCCTGACGCAAGTCTTCTAAAGACCAATAGATCGTACTCAGAGGTGTAGTCAAAGTGAGATGGTAGTTGATTGTTCAACATATCAGTGATATGAAGATCTACAATCTGGACGTTGCAAAGCTTCTCAAGCGTTGCTTGAACGGATTGTTGAAGCACCTCGAATTCTCGTCTTGCAAATGCCATCCAAAGGTAGCCGTCAACAGGTATTTCCTGAGGCAACTCATCGCTCTCAAGGACCGAAGTTTGTGTTATCTTAAAGATTCTCATCCTAATATCTTACACAATTTTTGTGAAACTCCCATAACATGCGCGTACTGATTGTCGAAGATGACTCAGCCCTTAGATTAGGACTCAAACGTACCTTGCTCGCAGAGGGGTGGCAAGTGGACACCGTTGACAACGGTGAACTCGCGTTAGCTGCTACGCTGACTGAGACGTATGATATTGCCGTACTAGATCTAAATCTCCCCAAAATCGATGGGATAGCAGTTCTTAAAGATTGGCGATCTAAGGGCCTAAAACATGCAGTCTTGATTCTTACTGCTCGAGACGAACTGCAGGATCGTATTCTTGGATTGAATAGCGGTGGTGACGATTATTTAACAAAACCCTTCGAACCACCGGAGCTAATTGCCAGAATCCGAGCTATTGTCAGACGAAGAACTGGCACATTAACCCAAGTTTTGCGGGTGGGAGATGTTGCATTCAATACAGAGAGTCGAGAGCTGTTTCATAAAGACCAACGAATATTGGTAAGCCCTAGAGAGGCCACACTGCTTGAACTACTTCTTGGCTCCTCTGGTCAAGCGGTACCTAAGAGCAGAATAGTCTCAGCGATGTCGAGTTGGGATACCAACTTTACGGCCAATGCTGTGGAGATATATATCCTAAAACTCAGGCGCAAATTAGCGGTCACAGGGGTATCCATCGTGACCGTTAGGGGGACAGGTTATGCACTGGAGGCGACTTGAGTGAACCTATTTAAAGCAGAGAGTCTTCGGCGAAACCTCGTACTTACCTTCATTTGGCTTTGGGTAGCATCTGCCCTTGCTGCAACGCTTGTTGCGTTTTGGTTGGCAGGTCGCTCTGCTCAGGTCTCGTTTGACCGTATATTGAAAGACGACGCACTTGCTTTAGCGACTCAAATACACTGGGACCAATCAGGAGCAGTTTTTGCAGCGGATCCAAACACAGCCGATTATTTAATTTTCGATTCTCTCTCTCCCTCCAGGTTTATGGTTATTAACCAGGACGGAAAAAAACTAGTAGGTAATGCTGTACTCACCCTTCCACCTAACGCGGATCAACAAAAGGCGGGTTCGCCGCTATTCTTTGACTCCGATAACGATATCGGAAACCTTCGAGTTGTTGCAATCCGTTTAGAGCATAAAGACAGTCCTGGTCATGTATGGGTGGTTGTTGGCGAGTCTCAAGCTAAACGCAACCACATTTCACACGAGTTAGCCGCAGCTATCTTTCTACCAGCAATCGGACTTGCCGTGTTTATTGTTCCTCTATTGGTTGCGGGCATTCGTTATGGTCTCGCTCCAGCAAATGCAATCAATGACGCTGTTGCAAGACGAGGAATCAATGATTTATCCCCTATCCCTTTATCTCAAGTACCTGTCGAATTAAAAGGGCTCATCAGTCATATCAACGATTTGCTTAAAAGAGTGCAAGACGCAGTCGCACATGAGAGAAGATTCATCTCCGATACTGCTCATCAACTCAGAACTCCTTTAGCAGGAATTAAGCTCTTGGTGGATGATTTACTGAGAACCTCCCAGGCCAGCCCAGAGGATCCCCCCAACAAAGAGGTGCTAAGCGAATTAAGCACAGCATCCACCCGGGTTACCCAACTTGTTAAACAGTTGCTCACTCTTGCCAGATCCGAGGGGGGTAATGCCGTGCAGATGGAGGAAATTGAGTTAGGTCCTATTATTGAGGACTTGACTTCACACTGGAAACCTGTGTTTGCAAATAGCTCCAAAGAGTTTCATATTAACGCTTCACTTCGCTCATTGGATGCATTTAAGATAAAAACCAATGCAACTCTTGTCCAAGAGATATTGGCGAATTTAATTGATAATGCGTTGAACTATGGTGGGGACCGGGTTGATTTAAAGGCAACCCTTCAAGAGCACAAACTAATGTTGCATGTTCTTGACAACGGTGACAAAGTCTTTGCAGAGGATATAGAGAGAATGCTCACACCATTTTGGCGGGGTAAAGACCTCTCTCACCACGGTGTTGGACTAGGCTTGCCGATTGCTCAAAAAACTTGCGCTTTACTAGGGGGGCATCTTAGCATTCAAATTTACCCCGAGGTGAGGGGTACTCAGATAACTATTGAATTACCTTTGAAAAGTTAACTTGAAATGTTTTAGAGAAACTGAATTTACTAATCTGAGCATTCAAGTATTCGATTTTCTTCTGCTCTGAAACGCCAACCATTCGCCAACTATTCCTCGTCTAAAGGCCATAACGCAAATCACGAAGATGGCTCCGATGATCACAGTCACCCAAGATCCTACTCGGTCAGACAATAGATTTTGAAGAGCAACAACGATAGCAGAGCCAAGCACAGGACCAAAAAAAGTTCCAGCCCCACCCAACATTGTCATCAGAATCACCTCACCCGAGGTAGATTGGATAACATCCGAGAGGGTCGCAAAACCCAGTGCCACGGTTTTTAGTGAACCAGCAAGTCCCGCTAGAGTGCTAGAGAGTATGAATACAAGCATCTTTTGATGATCAGCAAAGTAACCAAGGGATGAGGCTCTAGGCTCATTCTCTCTGATTGCTTTTAATACTTGACCAAAGGGTGAGTGAACCACTCGTTGAATAAACAGGTAAACCATCACAAATACAAAAAGCACGAAATAATACATCGATAGATCATCAGCTAATGACAACAGTCCAAAAAGATCCCCACGAGGTACCCCTTGAATTCCGTTCTCCCCACCGGTAAAGGGCGCTTGAAGACAGACAAAATAAACCAACTGCGACAGGGCTAGTGTGATCATTGCAAAATAAATCCCAGAGCGCCTGATTGCGATCAATCCAATCATCAGTCCTAATACTGTAGACGATAAAGCACCAACCAATAAAGCTGCGGGTGTCGACCAAGCGTTTGCTGTCAATAACCACGCAGTTACGTAAGAGGAGACTCCAAAATATGCTGAATGTCCAAAGGACAACATACCCGAATAGCCAAGCATCAAATTAAAGGCACACGCAAATATAGCGTAGCAAAGAATAGTCATCAAAAAGATGGGATACAACCCTATCCAAGGCGCAAGCAATGCCAACAAAAGCAAAACCGTATAAAAAGTAGTATTTCGAGTCATATTCATGTTCTACTCTTTACCAAATAATCCAGCGGGACGCCAGCACAACACAATTGCCATAATTAGGAAGACTACGATATTTGACGCCTCAGGATATAAAACCTTGGTAAAACCCTCTATAACACCCAAGCCAACACCGCTAAGAATAGATCCCATGATGGAGCCCATACCGCCAATCACAACTACAGCGAAAACTACAATAACAAGAGATGATCCCATTAGAGGTGAGACTTGAATGATTGGCGCGGAAAGCACCCCAGCTAACGCAGCCAACGCGACGCCTGCAGCATAGGTAAACATAACAATCAAAGGTACGTTGATACCAAAAGCTTGAACAAGTCTAGGGTTCTCAGTAGCCGCTCGCAGTGTTGAACCAAGTCTGGTACGCTCTATAAGGTACCAAGTCAAAAAGCAAATCGCCAGGGATGCCAGAATAACCCAAACTCTGTAGATAGGGAGATTCATAAATCCTACGTCGATTGCCCCCTGCAACAATTCCGGAACAGGGTAAGTCTGACCGGAAGCACCAAAGACCTCTCTTAGTACACCCTCAGCAATCAAAGAGAGTCCAAAAGTCAATAGCAGACCATAAAGAGGATCGATCTTATACAGATGCCTAAGAAAAAGTCTTTCTAAGACAAGACCAAGTACCCCAACTGCCAGAGGTGACAAAAGTAGAGCCCACCAATAACCAAATCCAAACACGTCAAGTAGCACCCATGTCGCGTAGGCTCCAAGCATATAGAAGGCGCCATGAGCGAAGTTAACGACACCTAATAGTCCAAAGATGACGGCAAGACCAAGGCTGAGCATCGCATAGAAAGAGCCGTTTACCAGTCCAAGCAGAAGTTGTCCTAATATGACCTGAATAGGAATTCCAAAAATATCAGTCATAATTCGAAATTATCAGAATGAGAGTTTGAGGTAGTGATCATTGGGCGGCAGTCATATCTTGGGTTTAGGGGAAATGTATGTTCAACTCCGGTTGCAGTAGTGTTAGCTTTTCAAAAAAATCCATGTGTTTAGAGTCATTCAATTACGAACTAGACAACCTAAACGCCTAAAAATTCATGCAACATCGACATCTTTGAAGGCAACTCTGCATGATTGAACTGTTGCACAATTTGTCCGTGCTCCATAACATAAAAGCGGTCTGCCAAAGGCGCAGCAAATCTAAAGTTTTGCTCAACCAAAATAATCGTAAATCCCGCTTGTTTAAGTGTTGCAATCATTACGCCAAGCTTTTGAACAATAACCGGGGCAAGACCCTCGGATATCTCATCCAATAACAAAAGCCTGGCACCTGTTCTTAATATTCGCGCAACAGCAAGCATTTGTTGCTCACCTCCGGATAAGCGTGTGCCTGGACTGTCTGCACGCTCTTTCAAATTGCTAAACATGGCATAAATTTCATTCACAGACATCCCACCATCCGAGCCTTTAATTTTCGGCGGCAAAATAAGGTTCTCGTAGGTTGAGAGAGAGGAAAATATTCCTCGCTCCTCTGGGCAATATCCAAGCCCTAACCTGGCTATTTGATGTGTGCTCAAAGAAATACTCTCTACACCATTGACTTTAACAGAACCAGTTCTCGTTCCAGTCAGCCCCATGATTGCCCGAAGCGTTGTGGTGCGACCAGAGCCGTTTCGGCCCAAAAGGGTTACAACTTCACCCTTGTTAACACTAAGATTAACGCCGTGAAGAATGTGAGACTCGCCGTACCAAGCCTGTAAGTTCTCAACCTTTAGCAACTCATTGGAGGAGACACTATTCATATTGTTATTTCTGTAATTTATTAGTTTTGTTTTATGGTGAGCAGCAAAAACTTAATGAGCACCTACGAGCTCATGATCAGTTGAGCCCATATAGGCCTCAACGACTAATGGATTTTTAGATACATCGTTGTAATTGCCATCCGCAATTACCACTCCCCTTTGGAGCACAGTTATTCGGTCAGCGATCGAGGAAACAACATTCATATTGTGTTCAACCATCAATACGGTTCTCCCTACAGCTACTTTCTTAATAAGCTGGGTGACCCTGTCCACATCCTCATGCCCCATACCTTGTGTAGGCTCATCAAGAAGCATTAGCTCTGGCTCGAGGGCTAATGTGGTTGCGAGCTCAAGCGCTCTCTTACGACCATAAGGCAGATTTACTGCAAGCTCATTAGCAAAACTGCTTAAATCTACCGATTCTAAAAGCTCCATAGCACGGCCATGTAGATGGTGCAAGGACTTCTCAGATTGCCAAAAATTAAATCCGATATTTTGCTTTTGTTGCAATGCGACACGAACATTTTCTAAAACAGTCATATGAGGAAAAACTGCTGAAATTTGAAAAGATCGGACAAGCCCTCGCCTCGCAATTTGAGCAGGTTTTTCATGGGTTATATCGATACCCTTAAAGAAAATGTTGCCACGGGTGGGAACCAAAAAGTTGGTAAGCAAATTAAATAGAGTTGTTTTACCAGCACCGTTTGGACCGATTAATGCATGAATAGATCCGCGAGTGACGTTTAAATTAACGTCACTGACAGCAACAAAACCCTTGAACTCTTTAGTTAGGCCTTGAATATCAAGCAAAATTTCTTGTGTCAACAAAAACTCCTAGCGCAATTAAAATTTACTCTGACTATAAATAATGCAATACCATCTTGTGATTAGTGTACCCACTTCACTAATAGTATTGCATTCACTCTAGGGATAGTACGAATAACATATCCAATCTAATCGTAATTATTTAAATGGGTTAGAGAGATTAAGAACAAAATTTCTTAAATTAGACCAAATCTCTTGATCCAACTAAATAATCACGCTTACCAATTTGAACACCGTTGTGGCGCAAGATGTTGTATGCCGTAGTGACGTGAAAATACACATTAGGAAGCGCCCAAAAGCTAACATAATCCAAAGCTTTCATAGTCTTGGTAGCCTCCTTTCCAACTGGAAAAGTGATCTGCTTTTCCTCTAAACCGTCTAAGGCGTTGGTAGGTACGCTTTTGATCCAATCAAGTGTTTTTTGGATACGTGATTGCAGATCCTCTAAAGAACTCTCAGAATCAGGAAATTTTGGAGCCTCTAAACCAGAAATGCGCGCAACGCATAACTTTGCAGCATCACAAGCAATCAAAATTTGATTTTTTAGGGGAAGCATATCTGGAGCAAGTCTAAAATCGACCAACACCTTGGAGTCGAATCCCCTCGTTTTTGAGTCTAATTGAGCTTTTTCTATTAAGTGCGCAAGATTTCCCAGAACGTTCTGAAAAGCCGGAATGCTAACGTTAGATAAAGTGGTTGTCATGATTTTTTCCATAAAATTTAGTAATCCTCCAGTATAAGACTTAACAAAAATCACCACAATTAGCCCCAAATCTGAGAATCTGCATTCAAACTCGCTTAATTCATTCAATTAGGGTAAACAATTAGTGATGTCAAAACAGAATTAGTTACTATGACAAACATGAAGAATTGTGAATTTACACTAGTTAAATGTAAATTGCATTAACCTAACAACTTTATCTATGGAGATTTTTAATGATCAAAGGTTTTAAAAAGAGCTCAATGATAGCCATGATGCTCTCAGCAAGTCTTGGCTTCGCTGCCGATGACATCAAAATTGGCGTTACTGGCCCCTACACCGGAGGCTCATCATCCATGGGCGTTAGTATGAGAGAGGGTGTAAAGATCGCAATTGAAGAAATTAACAAAAACGGCGGCGTACTTGGTCAAAAATTGGTTGCTGTCGAGCGTGATGATGAAGCAAAAAATGAACGTGGCGTTCAAATTGCGGAAGAATTGATTAACAAAGAGAAAGTTGTGGCAACCGTTGGATTTATTAACACTGGAGTCGCGCTTGCCTCTCAAAGGCTATACGAAGAAGCAAAAATTCCAGTTATGAATAACGTGGCTACTGGATCAATTTTGACTAAACAATTTTTGCCCCCAGAATTTCCAGATAATTACATCTTTCGCAATTCAGCCAATGATTCCATTCAAGCACCTATGATTGTTGAAGAGGCGGTTGTTAGACGTAAATATACTAAGCTTGCAATTCTTGCTGACTCCACCAATTACGGGCAGTTAGGCAAAGACGATTTAACAAAGGCTCTAGCAGCCAAAAACATTACACCCGTTGCAGTTGAAAAATTCAACATCAAAGACGTTGATATGACAGCTCAACTCTTGAAAGCTAAGGAAGCTGGCGCGGAAGCAATTTTGACCTATGGCATTGGTCCTGAATTAGCTCAAATTGCAAACGGAATGACAAAACTAGGTTGGAAAGTGCCGATGATCGGAAGTTGGACGCTTTCAATGGCCAACTTTATTGACAATGCTGGTCCTGGTGGCGAGGGAGCACGCATGCCACAAACCTTCATTCAAGATCCCAATACACAAAAGCGCAAAGCGTTCATCGAAGCTTATTTAAAGAGCGTAAAACCCAAGAATGGACGTATTGAATCACCTGTTTCTGCCGCCCAAGCATACGACTCGATTTACTTGCTCGCTGCAGCAATTAAGCAAGCAGGATCTACTGATGGCAAAAAAATCAAAGATGCTCTTGAGAATTTGCAAGAGAAGGTTGAGGGTGTTGTAACTGTTTACAACAAGCCCTTCAACAAAGAAGATCACGAGGCAATTACGCTCAACATTCCTGTGTTTGGCGAGGTAAAGGGTGCCAAAGTGGTGTATGCGTATGAGGAGGACCGCAAAAAAGGTGCTGACTTAAGGTTAAAGCAAACTAAAAAGTAAATTCACTATGTGATTTGAGCTTTTTGGCTCGACATTTCTTTTAAAATAGCACCAAACCTCTTACAGGGTTTTGGTGCTTTTTTTATATCTTAAGAAACTCAACAATATTATGGAAATCTTACTGCAACTCATTTATAGCGGCATCGCTTTAGGGATGATCTATGCAGTCATTGCCTTTGGCTACCAACTGACATTTGCGACCTCTGATACATTAAATTTCGGGCAAGGTGATGCACTCATGCTTGGAGCCCTAGTGGGGCTGACTTTGGTGGACGTTATGCAAATAGATTATTGGCTTGCACTGCCTATTGTTGGTTTGTTTGGCCTCATTCAAGGTGCTTTTGTTGAGCGCATCGGAGTTCGACCCGCTATTAAAATTAAAAGTGAATTTGGTTGGATTATGTCAACTATTGCGCTTGGAATTATTTTCAAAAACGTTGCTGAAAATATTTGGGGGCGTGATGATTTGCGATTTCCCTCCCCTCTCCCCGAAGCTCCAATGAAACTCTTAGGCGCAAACGTACTACCTATGGAGATATTGGTTATTGCTGGCGCTATATTAATGATGCTAGCTGTTGAGTTTTTCAATCGTAAAACAATATACGGGAAAGCCGTAGTAGCCACCTTTAATGACCGAGACGCTGCAAAACTTATGGGCATTAACACTGGACTTGTAATTACGTTCTCATATGCGCTTTCCTCGATGAGCGCGGCTTTTGCTGGCGTTTTGATTGCCCCGTTAACACTTACAGGAGCAACCATGGGCTCTGTTCTAGGCCTCAAAGCATTTGCTGTTGCAATCATTGGGGGTTTAACGAGTGGAATGGGTATCATTATTGGTGGCATCATTTTAGGAATCGCTGAGACTACAACTGGCTTTTATATTTCTACAGGATATAAAGATGTTCCGGGTCTGGTTTTATTACTTCTTGTTCTTGCCGTAAAACCTGCTGGTTTATTTGGTAAATCAGCAATCAAGAAGGTCTAATCATGTCTACTAAAAATAGTTGGTTCGTTGCAATTATTGGGTTTTTGGCACTAATCATGGTGCCATTTATTAACCAAAATCCATACTACATTCATTTGATCGAAACGATCATGATCTATTCCATTTTGTTATTTGGTTTAGATATCGTGGTGGGCTATACCGGTCAAGTATCCCTTGGTCACTCCGGTTTATTTGGAATTGGCGCTTACACGGTAGGGGTTTTATTTCTAAAGTTTTCAGCTCCCTTTTGGCTTATCTTACCAATGGGAATTGCTATAACCGCCCTCTTTGGTGCGATATTAGCTCTGCCAGCCCTTAGGGTGTCCGGCCCGTATCTAGCTATGGTTACATTAGCTTTTGGAACTATTATTCAAATTCTGATTAATGAGATGACCTTCATGACCGAGGGGCCAATGGGGATCAAGATTCCCAAGCCGGCAATTGGGGGCTACAAGTTAGACGACCAAGCCTATTATTGGGTCGTTTGCTTTTTCTTAGCTATCTCACTTTTAGTGGTTCACAGAATTTTAAAGTCTCAACTAGGTCGAGCATTCGAAGCGCTTAGGGGCAGTCCAATTGCATCTGACTGCATGGGCGTTTCGGTTTACAAATACAAAGTGTTTGCATTCGTGATCAGCGCTGGTTTTGCTGGCCTCGCGGGCTCTTTATATGCCTACTCTGAGCAATATATCTCGCCGAACACTTATAACTTTGAGTTAACTGTTCTGTTCTTACTTGCAACTATTATGGGCGGACGTAAAACCAGATCTGGATCGATATTAGGTGCTGCAATTATTGTTTTACTGCCGAAATTACTAGATGATTTAAATACATTTCAGATCGTATCGTCAGTGCTTGCATTCGCGATTTTTGTTGGAGCTTTAATTGGTGTCGCAACAAAACGAACTTCCCTCAAATCAACTCTAGTCCCTGTTATCGGTACAAGCTCCTTGGCAGCCTTTTCGTTTGTTTTAACCAATATCACAGATTGGAGATTATCCATTTTTGGTTTGATGATTCTCTTTGTGGTTTATTACTTGCAAGACGGTATTATTGGTTTCCTAAAAACAGCATTCAAACGTTCACATAAAACTCAAGCTCTTGAACTAAGTAATTCAATACAGGCAATGAGTGGAATTACTCACCCCAATAGTGAGTCTGGCGCTAAAGACATATTAGTTGCTAAAGACGTTTTAATGCAGTTTGGTGGACTGAAAGCTATAAATGAAGTAAGCTTAATGGTTGAACGCGGAACCATTCACGGACTAATTGGTCCTAATGGCTCTGGGAAGAGCACCATGATGAATGTTCTTACTGGCATTTATCACCCAACTGGTGGTCAAATTGACTTTGAGGGCAAAACCCTTATCGGTAGAACATCTTCCGATATTGCTCTTACAGGTATTGCACGAACTTTCCAAAACGTACAACTCTTTGGTGAAATGACGGCTTTGCAAAATGTGATGGTGGGACTACACCATACATTTAAAAGTAACCTACTTGATGTTGCACTGAACACCTCCCGCTACTCTAATGAGGAGCAAACTGCCACTCAAAAAGCTTTTGGCTTACTGCAGTTTGTAGGTCTCGCCGACTTAGCATATGAGGAAGCACGAAATCTACCCTACGGACGGCAACGACTTTTAGAAATAGCCAGAGCCCTTGCATTAGACCCACATCTACTGTTGCTTGATGAGCCAGCTGCAGGGCTAACCGCTCCCGATATCAAAGAGCTTGTAAACATTATTCGTAAAATCAAAGAAAACGGTATTACGGTTATCTTGATCGAACACCATATGGATATGGTCATGAGTATTTGCGATAGAGTCAGTGTATTGGACTTTGGTCAAAAGATTGCGGACGGTAAGCCTGCTGATGTTCAATCTGACCCAAGGGTGATCGAAGCTTATCTAGGTGCGTCTGCTGCCTAGATAATAAGATCAAAAGAAAGCGCAGTAATTTCCTCAAAGATCATTAAAGAGCACACTTAGCATGTTAAACATCGAGAACTTACAAGCCGGCTATGGAAAGGTCGCAGTCCTTCAAGGCATATCGATTCACGTGCCAAAAGGAAAAGTGGTCACACTTATCGGCTCCAACGGCGCAGGTAAAACTACAACCATGAGAGCTATTTCGGGAATGATTAAGCCCAGCGCGGGAACCATAACACTAAACGGCAAAAGTATTCAAGGTCTAGAGTCCAATCAAATTGCAAAACTTGGACTTGCCCATTCTCCAGAGGGTCGACGTGTTTTCTCAACAATGAGCGTCACCGATAACCTCTTGCTTGGAGCATTCCCAAGACTTACTGGCAGCAGACCTAAGGGAGATGTAAAAGGTGATTTAGAACGCGCTATGGAACTCTTTCCAAGACTGCAGGAGCGTCGTGATCAATTAGCTGGAACTCTATCCGGAGGTGAGCAGCAGATGCTAGCCATGGCACGTGCCATCATGCTTAACCCCGAGGTTGTCCTCCTTGATGAGCCCTCAATGGGACTCGCCCCAATTTTAGTTGAAGAGGTTTTTAAAATCATTCAACGACTAAAGAGTGAGGGAGTAACGATGCTTTTAGTTGAGCAATTTGCTGCTGCAGCATTAAACGTTGCTGATTATGGGTACGTTCTTGAAAACGGCAAAATCTCAGTTCACGGGGAAGCAGAACACCTTAAGAATGACCCCGCTGTCAAAGCAGCTTACCTAGGAGCAGGGTCGCATCATTAAAAAGTAAATTCATTAATTGATGCAATATATTCCCGATTAGTCTAGCCCTCATGCCCCATCAATTCAAGACATCTCTTAGTTAGATTGCTTGCAAGGGGCCTATATATAACTATACAACAGACCGCAACTGGGTATGCAATAGTCCATAGATGAAACCAGTTTAAAAGAAACTGATCCCCAAATTCTTGTTTAGTCAAGGTGATTGTCCCAGTTATCGTCAAAGACGTAAACAAACCCATGAAAAGTGCAAATGTAACAATAGGTTTTGCAAACATGTGGTTATGAGAAGTAGATTGGTTAGAAAATTGGTTGTGTATCTATCACGCCAGGTAACTGATTGCGAATTAATTAGTCATTAGAAAATATACCAATTGAAGCGTCTAGATTATCTAGCACCATACCGCAACCCCTTGCAACACAACCCAAAGGATCTTCTGCGATCAATACTGGCAATCCAGTCTCTTCCTGTATTAATCGGTCAAGACCTCTGAGTAAAGCTCCTCCCCCAGTCAACATTACACCCCTATCAGATATATCTGCTCCCAATTCAGGAGGTGTATTTTCCAGAGCCAATTTGATTGCGGATACGAGCTCGTTAATTGGATCGGTTAGAGCTTCCATGATCTCTGAGGATGTGATGGTGAAACTTTGTGGCATGCCTTGGTTTAGGTTTCGCCCATTTACCTCCATCTCAAGAACTTCTAGCCCTGGGTAAGCCATTCCTATCTGGATTTTCAAAGTTTCAGCGGTTTGATCACCAATCAAAATACCGTAATTACGGCGGACATAAGTAACGATTGCTTCATCGAATTTATCTCCACCAACCCTCACTCCAGATTTGTAGACCATGCCACCCAAAGAGATTACCCCAATCTCGGTAGTTCCGCCTCCAATGTCAACTACCATCGATCCCACCGCCTCAGCGATGTTTATGCCCGCACCAATTGCCGCTGCGATCGGCTCCTCTAGCAGATAGACTTGTGACGCACCAGCACCAAGAGCGGACTCCCTAATGGCTCGGCGTTCGACTTGGGTGGACCCGCAAGGAACACATATAACAATTCTGGGACTAGGACGTAGAAAAGAGTTTTTGTGTATCTTTTTGATGAAATACTTAATCATCAGTTCTGTAACTGTAAAGTCTGCAATGACTCCGTCTTTCATTGGACGAATAGCCTCAAGTCCTGCGGGAACACGACCTATCATCGCCTTAGCTTCATCGCCCACGGCCAAAACTGAACGCTTAGCCCTGAATCCACCCTCGTTTTTAACAACTACCACAGAGGGTTCATCCAGTATTACACCTTGACCGCTCACGTAGATAAGAGTATTTGCAGTACCCAAATCTATGGCCATATCTTTAGAAAGAATTTTTACAAATTTTTCTAACATCCGAATTCCCTTTGTTTGATTAACCACTCATTGGTTCTTTGAATTCTAACTGCTAAGCCTACTTCTCAGATTATTCAAGTTACTATAGATTTTAAGGGTAAAGCAGTTTTGTAACGAACTTGCTTTAGCGCAAAGCTTGATCTGATTTTCTCTATGCCAGGAATCGGAGTAAGTCTCTCTAATATAAACCGCTCAAGAGCTGCGATATCAGCAACTGCTACCCTAATTAAATAATCACTATCTCCAGTCATGAGGTAACACTCCATAACCTCATCATGCTTACAAATACTCTCTTCAAAATCGGATAGTGCCCGTTTAGATTGTTCTTTCAAACTTATTGATATGAAAACGTTTAATCCGAGACCTAATTTTTGTGGATCAGATAAAGCTACATAACGCTTTATAACACCCTGACTCTCCAAAGCCTTGACACGCATTAGGCATGGAGATGCGGATAAATGAACTCGCTTTGAGAGTTCGACGTTGGTCAAACTACTATCTTCTTGAAGTTGTTCAAGTATTTTTAAATCAATGGAATCCATATTCATAATATTTCATTATTTTTAATAATTTCAGCATTTTATATGGTTTAAATATTAAAAAGAGGCATAAAAAGCATATTATTCGAGATTAATTCATATAAAGTAATGCCTATGAATATGCCTTACTTACCGATTTCCATTACCCAAAGTTCCGTTGATGCCAATTCCGACTCAGACCCGGGCGAGACCCAGGAATGGTTGGAGGCGTTTACTTCCCTCGTACATACCCAAGGACCTGAGCGAGCGCACTTCTTACTTAACGTACTCCATACGGTATCCTCCAAGCTAGGCGTTAAATGGTCGCCTAACTTAGTGACACATTACATCAACAGCATCCCCGTCGAAGAGCAGCCCCCTTTTCCTGGAGACCTGGCCATTGAGGAGAGGCTTGGGTCATTGATGCGTTGGAATGCATTAGCCATGGTTGCACGCGCAAATACGGCCTACGGGGAATTAGGCGGACACATCTCAAGTTATGCAAGTGCCGCTGATTTGTTTGAGGTTGGATTTAACCATTTTTTTAAAGCAAGAAATAACTCCCAAGGCGGAGATTTGGTGTTTTTTCAACCCCATAGTGCGCCAGGTGTTTATGCAAGGGCATATTTAGAGGGGCGACTAAACGCCAATGACCTATCTAGCTACAGACAAGAGATTACAGCCCACACAAGAGGAGCTCGTGGACTTAGCTCCTACCCTCACCCCTGGTTGATGCCTGATTTTTGGCAATTTCCAACTGGCTCTATGGGTATTGGTCCAATAAGCTCCATTTATCATGCGCGTTTTATGCGCTATTTAACGCACAGAAAGCTTCTTGATTGCGCAGGTAGAAAAGTGTGGGGAGTATTTGGTGATGGAGAGATGGACGAGCCTGAGAGCATGAGTGCTCTAACGCTCGCTTCCAGAGAACGCTTAGATAATTTAATATGGGTCGTCAATTGCAACCTGCAACGCCTTGACGGTCCCGTTCGAGGAAATGGACGAATCATTGATGAATTGGAGCAACTATTTGTCGGCGCGGGTTGGAGAGTCATCAAACTAATTTGGGGTAGTGATTGGGATGGACTCTTTGCAAGAGATGTGAGCGCGGCACTCATTCGAGCATTCTCAAATACCGTGGACGGTCAAATGCAGACATTTGCCGCCAAGGACGGAAGATTTAACAGGGATCATTTTTTTGGACAAAATCCGGAGCTTGCCCAACTCGCACAAGGTATGACTGATGAGCAAATCGACAGACTCAAAAGAGGAGGACATGATTTAGTCAAGATCTATGCTGCATACGAAGCAGCGGCAAAGCACTCTGGCCAACCTGTCGTAATCTTAGCGCACACCAAAAAAGGTTACGGTATGGGGAGCGCTGGGCAAGGTAAGATGACAACACATAGTCAAAAGAAACTTGATGAGACCGCCCTCATTGAGTTTAGGAACCGCTTTAATCTGCCTATGACTGACCAACAAGTCATCGATTTGGAGTTTTACAGGCCGGCAGAAGATTCACCCGAAATGCAGTACTTACAAAACAGGCGAACCGTTTTAGGTGGACACATTCCAAAGAGAGAGAGCGAAGCACCCAAGATTAACATACCAAAAATAGATTCCTATGCAACCTTTGCACTAGAAGCGAACGGTAAAGAGATGTCTACTACTATGGCATTCGTGCGGTTATTAGGGAATTTGTTAAAAGAGTCAACAATTGGTCCACGAATAGTTCCCATCGTAGCTGATGAGGCTAGAACTTTTGGAATGGCCAACTTATTTAAACAAGTTGGAATCTACTCGAGCGTGGGACAACGCTATGAGCCAGAGGACATCGGCTCAGTGCTCAGTTATAGAGAAGCCTTGGACGGCCAAATCTTAGAAGAGGGCATCAGTGAAGCGGGTGCAATAGCGAGCTGGACTGCTGCAGCAACAAGTTATAGCGTTCACGGCTTGCCAATGTTGCCTTTTTATATTTATTACTCAATGTTTGGTTTCCAAAGAGTTGGTGATGCAATTTGGGCCGCTGCTGACCAACGTTCAAGAGGATTCTTACTTGGTGCAACATCAGGGAGGACAACGCTTGGCGGAGAAGGCTTACAACATCAAGACGGGACCAGCCATTTAATCGCAGCGACTATACCTAACTGTAAGGCTTATGATCCAGCATACGCTTATGAGATGTCTATCATCATTGATCACGGTATGCGTGAGATGATGGAGATGCAGCTAGATGTTTTTTATTACGTAACTCTTATGAATGAGAACTACGAGCAGCCCAGCATGGGAGCGGTTGATGCTGGCCACATCATAAAAGGTTGCTACAAATTTTCTGATCCTGAAAGCGCAGTAAAGACCAAATCAAAACGCGTCACTCTGCTTGGATCTGGAGCAATCATGACCGAGGTAGTTAAGGCGCAAAAAATTCTAAAAGAACAAGGAATTGAATCAGACATATTTAGCATAACCAGTTGGAGTGAACTTGCACGGGATGGACTCGAGGTTGAAAAGATGGCGATTAAAGGAAACCCAGTTAAACGCAAGCCTTTCATCTACGATCAACTCACTATGAGTTCTGGTCCAATCATTGCTGCAAGTGATTACGTCAGAACTGTGCCTGAGAGCATTCGCGCCTATCTACCTGAGGGTCGCAGTTATATCACCTTAGGTACGGACGGATTTGGACGAAGTGACACACGCTCCGCCCTCAGAGACTACTTTGAAGTTGATGCTCAGCATATTGCAGACACCGCTCAATATGCGCTTTCACTTTAGTGACTCTTTCTTTGTAGACTACTACAAAAGAGGATAGCTATTACTTTAGTAATATAAATTAGCTGACCTTATAAATTTATATTGAATTGATCCCTAAATACAATGATTGGAAAATAAGTCTATACTACAAAGGATGTATAAATTTAAATCCATCGCTCACATAAAACTGCGCTCGTTTATAAAAACTATTGGACGTTTGGTTTTACTTTTATTGACTTCGTCTGCACTTCACGCTGAGAGCCAATTTGAAGGCTTTTATGAGCAAGCTGGTATTGGATTTACTAAAACAAACTTTAATTTAACCACTACCCCTCTTACTGTATCAACTTACTCCTTTCCCACGTCTACTTCGGTAAATAATACTACCAATTTAAGTGGCGAGCTCTCTGCAGGATACTTTAAGACGATAAAGAATAATTTTCTACTAGGACTTATGGTGGATGCTCATCCTTTCGCATCACCTACTAATGATTTTGGAGTTTCAATCGCAACAACCCCTACAGCGTCTACTGTTAGTGGAGGGCTAAAAAATCAGGGAAATGCCGCTCTTAACCTAACGCCGGCTTGGGAGATTACAACTGAATCTTTAGCCTATTTGAAGTTAGGTTACGTTTGGGGTACTATTCAAAAGAACACTACTCTGACCAGCACTTCAGGTGTCACAACCTCAACTCAAAGTTTAAATTTAACCGGGACTAACTTTGGTTTTGGTTTCAAAAGAATTATTGACAATCAGCTCTTTGCATTTACTGAAATAAACATAGTCTATAAAAACGACAGTACTCAAGCCAACGCCATTCCGATAACTCTCGCTAAAAATAGCCTAACAGCCAACTATTCTGCAACGGCAGGAGGCAGTTATTACAATGCACTAGTTGGATTAGGTTACCGCTTCTAATCGGTTTGAGCCCAAACTCCTTAGGTCCTATTTGCTTTCACAGCTACTTTAGAAACGCAAGTACTTTCTCCATAAATAACTCATGAACCTCTAAATGAGGAACATGTCCTGCGTTTGGTATAGGAAATAGAGTTGCACGTGGGATGATTGATGCGACCTCTTTACCAAGTTGAACAAAATCTCCCATCGACTTAATGGCCTCAGCAGGGGCAAAGCGACGACCAAAAACGGTATGGTCCAGTTGCCCAATAACTAATAAAGTGGGCGGTTGTATTAAAGGAAAATCTGATACCACTGGTCTTTCTGCAATCATTTGAAAAGTCCGCACAGAAGTCATTGAGAAGCGCTCGTAATCAGGTCCATTTTTAACACGAACATAATTCTCTACAAAAGTGTCATACTTTGGGTCCCAGTTAGGAAAATAACTGCGCATAAACTTTCGGTAACTTGCCTCAGTCTGAGCCATTTCAAGTTTCAATAGAAGATCATTATTTTGGGGAGGTATAGCTTTGCTGTAATCCTCAAGACCTATTGGATTTTCGAGTACTAAACGGCGAACAACACTCGGATAGAGCCTTACAAAGCGAACGCCCACCATACCACCCATTGAGTTGGCAATGACGTTAACCTCTCTCACATTCAAAAACTTCAGCAACTGAATGGTGTTTCCACACAAATCGTCAAAGTGATAAGGGACCTGCGGTTTGGAGGACTTTCCAAATCCAATCTGATCTGGCGCAACAACGCGGTATCCAGCATTTACAAAATCTTTGATAGTCGAGGCCCAATAATCACTAGAAAAATTCTTGCCGTGAAACAACAAAACAGTCCCTATTTCCTTACCCACTGGAGCGACATCCATGTAGGCCATTTTGACGGCGACACCACCGAGTTCAGTATCGAAGTAACGCACTGGATAGGGGTACTCCAGTTGAGATAGATTTAGATCAAGTGCGGGTGAATTTGCATATAAATCGGGCTCAGTGCCTGAAGAAGCATTACTTGAAACTACTTGTGATGACTCAGACGGCTTAGGGCTAATTTGAGCCAGTGAGATTTGTGAGAAACAGAATACGCAGCTTACCAATAAAAGTAAGCACTTTAGGTTGTGCATGAAATCGCCTTGCCGAGGAATATTTTAAAATGACTTATGTGAATTATAGAAGCGAAACTGTACCCCAGAGCAAAGGACTCTTTGAAAGGGTATGGATGGACAAAGCCTAATTAAGCTTGAAGATTCAAAAGACCCCCAGTTGATTGCATATTCTTCATATTTGTTTCAAAATTCTGAAGAAATGAAATCAAAGAGGAAGTCCCTCCTGAGCCTCCTTGAGAACTAATTAGCTTGTCATAACTACTTTGTAACTCTGATACTTGGGGGTCAGTTGGCGGATGAACCGAAGTACTAGTAGTCCCACTTGTATTTAATTCTGATGCAGCAGTTGGATTTTTAGCCAATTGTTCAATTAAATTTTGTAATCCACTAGACATTTGATTAGAAGCAGTTGGACCATAAGGGTTTTGTTTACCAGACAAATTTGAAGAGGAACTGCCTGAGGCAGTTGTTCCCTGTGATTGCAACTTGGTAAGTAAGTTACTCAAGAAATTGTCCATGTTTTGAGCAATCTCTTGTGCTGGACTAACCAATCCTGCTGCGGATACAGAGGCAATTCCAGCCAAAGATGTAGCACCTCCAGAGTTCGAATCTGTCATGGACAGAGCACTGAATAGCGAATTATTTAACCCAGAGTTCGTAGATCCTGAGCTTGCATCAGAGAGCAAGGGATTACTAGATACAGCTTGGTTTTGTAATGTCTGTAATGCAGTTGTGATTTGTTGAGCTTGCGAGACGCTACCTCCGTTTAAAGCATCGCTAAGCTGCCCCATCAAAGTTTGTGTAGTCACATCTGGCATTGAGGAGGATGAATTCTGAGATATAGCAGAAAAAATATTCTTCGCACTCGCTAAGTCTCCACCACCTAGCGCTGTTCCTAATGACTGAAGATTTGCATTGCTACTGGACAAAGAGCTTAAAGTAGAATTTTGACTAAGTAACTGTGTATTTAACGAACTGATACTCATAATAATAATTACACTCTTTGGCGTTGGTGATGATTGGTGCCAAAGCACATGCATAAAGCATGCCCTAGCCCTCAAAATCCAAATTACGTGCTTATTATCAAGTAGCGGTCAAATCGGAGCTCTGATTTTTGCAGTAACAATCACAAAGAATGCCCTTGTATTAAAGCAAAGGCAAATAAAGACCCGTAAGTGGCAATAATTTGCCAGTTAAATTTAGTACAGAAAATTACATTGGAGGTTTGAAACCGTCGCGTCCCACCATTATTCTTGAAGTAGTTGGTTGCCCATTCTTTTCGGCGGCGATTACAACTGCATTCGCTCCGGGCACAAGCAATCCGGAATTACCTGGTCGATAACTAACTACTGGCACACTTTCCGGTACAAATACGATTTTCTCTCCATCTTTATACCTTAAATGCATCTCTCTAGAATTGCCAACGCTAATCAATTCCTCAACTACGGCATTTGTCATAGTGCTGCCTGGAACACTATCCCAGGGTCTATGACCCTCCCCCGTTCCTCGCATAGATTCGGGGAACACATGCACCTCTAAAGCAATCAATCGACCGTTCTTATCGGTTAAGGCTGCGGTTCCTATGTATGAATTTTTCTCTATTTTTGCCATCTCAATTGGGTAGACCTCCTGGATACTCAATTGTTGATCTAGAGTTATCGGGATCACTTCGCCATTTCTTTCCTTGAACACTATTGATGTTTCCCTTACCTCAAGAACAGTACCTCTCAAACGAACGCTCTGAGTAGTTGGAACTTGTTGGATATTTTGAGCGAGTGAATAGTGCGCGTACATCAAACTAATGGACAGCCCAATTGATAAACAAGATATAAATTTTTTCATTTCAACATTCCTGGAATATTTTGGAGTTTCAATTTCGTTTTTCTAAAACTATAAGAGATGCTAGGGTTTAAGCTGCAAATTTGGAGCTACCGACAGCCGCCCCTCTACTCCGTGTTTAGAAATTAAATTGGCTACTAGGCCAGAAGAGATTGAATCTGAGATAAATTGTTTAAGAAAAACAGATGCCTCAGTATTCCCTTTCTTTGTGGCTATCGCTTGTTGTACAGTCATAAAGTGCCCGTCTAAAATTCGGTTATTAGGGTATTTTTCGAGGTCCGTTATCAAACCAGGCCTAAGACCGGCGAGCGCGTCAAGCTTGCTATCAATGTACAGCGCCAAAGACGCCTCCAATCCGTTTGCATTTACTAATTCTGCATTTTTAAGATTACGCTCCATCCATAATCCATAAGCACCAACGCCGAAAACAGCAATCCGCACTCCTGGACTATCGACCTGAGAGATGCTCTGGAGTTTTGAGTTCTTAGGGACCATGTAAGTTGCCTCAATCTCAACGTATGCAGGAGCAAAATCAATTCGTTGCGCACGGGCGGGATCTGAGCCCACAAGCACAATACCGCAATCTCCCGAAGCAGCTGCATCCACGGCCTCCATTTGATTCTTGAAGGGTTTCAGCACCAATTTAACGCCCAACTTATTGGCAATCTCAAGCGCCATATCTGGGGATACCCCAGCAGGGCCGCCGTCTTCATTTTTACCAGTTACGAGTAAAAAATTACCCGTGTAAATTGCTGCGTTCAAAACTCCGTTTGGAGCAAGTTGTTGAATGATCTTAGGATCCATAGGTTGTGTTCGTCCAGTATTTAGTATGGTAATTAAAACAAGAAATAAACAGAAATGTGGGCGCAATCGATCTTTAAGTATTGAAAAAAATGTATCCATCAATTTCCTCTTTTTAAAGGACAGAATTTCCTATGATTAAACTGCGCACATATTGAACATCAGACTAAAGCATAGCAGACAATGAGGTAAGTAGTATGATTTTTCGAATCTAATATCCAGTCGTTAATACTAGACTTATCTAGCCGTTTTTTTATAAATTAGCGTATAAGTAAATTCAACAAAATCGTTAATGCAAAAATTTACAGGTTACTTTCTCTATTTTGTTGAGCGTAGGCTTATATGAAAAGAGCTCGCTAGTCCGAGTATTAAGTTCAAAAATATTTTCATAGGAAAGACCTTGAAATGTAAATTTCATGAACTCACGGTAAGAGTAAAAACTTCCAACAATGTTGTAGGGCACACGTCCAATATCACTGCCGTCCTCCTTAGAACCCACAAAAACCCAGCCGTCATAGAACAGATAAGTATTTTGTGGACACTTCCAAAGCTTACCCCTTGCAAGTGCAATATTCAAAATACTTTGCATTGCCTCCTTATTGTCTTGCTGTATGGAATTGTAAATTTGCCGATCCCGCTCAGTATTTTGATACATCCTGTCCGCGTCTTGAGCGCGACTCAAGAAAGGGCAAAAGAAAAGTAATAGGATACTAAGCCGGACAATCAACATACTTTCTTTTAGGTTCGCAGTTCAAATTATTCCTTAGAGCCTTCTTTTCCATCTCCGGTTCTGTAAGTTTTAACCAAAACACCTGCTCTCCAAAAGCCTTCTCTGATTAAGGCTCCGTTTTTTGCATATTCTGTTCCGGGCCCATCACGCACTCCCATTTCAAAAACACCAACAAATCGTGTTCCGTCGTGATAAGTCATATCTCCGTGCCCATGCGGTCTGCCTTCCTTGAACTCACCATCATAGGTTTGCCCAATAAAATGAGGACCGTTGTATTGGCGCTTTACACCTTTACACTCTGTCCATCGAACTTTGCTATAACTGCCCTTGCACATAGGTAAAGGCTTGGACACTTCTGTGCTTGGAGTATCTTTGCCCTCCTCTTTACCAACCTCCTTTGTAACTTCTTTTCCAGAGCCCATCTCTTTCGTAACTTCCTTATTTTGTCCGCTAGGGACTAGGGACTTACTGGCACTCTCTAGGGGAGCCTCCTCTTTGGCAAAGCTACTCGTGATCAATCCAAGAGGTAGTGCTAACAAAAGGGCTAAAGTAGTTAGATTATTTTTCATTTTCATATGTGATGTTTTATTCAGGGCTTACTGGTCTTCTTTTTATCAAAATAAGCGTACTTCAGATGGCATGCTTCACATGCTTCATCGATTATTGTTCCGTTATCAAAAACCGCCTGAACGTTCTTAGCCTGTGCAGCGAGTAGCGTCTTTTGTGCTGCCGAACCTAAGTTGTGGGCATAATCATTCCAGGCACCGGAATCCTTGGCGCGTTGATCAATCATTAAAAGATTTGAGGCCTCCATGAGAGTTGCAGCACTATTACGAAGGTCGTCCCACTGCTCCTGGGTGGAGGGGGCAACAATTTTCTCTCCTTTTAGGGTGCTGTACCAAGCCACAGAATCCCATATTCGGTCTGCCGCAGGATCTATCACCCACTGCATTAACTCAGAAATACTAAGATAAGTTACATAAGGCGAGGGGTCTCTTTTGGTGCAAGACACAAGCAAAAAAGGTAAAAGTAGGTAGCTGAGATATTTAAAATTCAATTAAAACTCTTCAATTTAAGACTTTGATCTATTACCTAAATCACTTGTTACCTATATGGGTAACAACCAATTACAAACTGTACCGTTTTATAATCAGTGGAACTTTGGAAAAAGGCCATTTCAGCCTCATTTTAAGCCTTTAGTTAGTTTTATCTTCATCGAAAGATTTTTCGCCCTTTTCTCAGAAAAAACACACTTTTATGAAATCTATTATCAACACTTCGCCTCTTAAGAAATACTCAAAGATAAATTCTCTATTTTTAATACTTTCAATATCCATTTCTAGCTTGCTTCCTGCAAATGCGCAGGATAAAGGAGCAGTTGAGAAGTTTATCTTTATGACTAACTGGTTTCCAGAGGCCGAACACGGGGGATTTTATCAAGCACTTGCGACAGGTCTTTATAAAAAAAATGGCCTAGATGTCACCATCAAAATGGGGGGCCCGAGCGTAAATGTAATTCAACTCATGGCTGCGGGGCAAGCTGATTGCGTCATGGGAGGAAGCGATCTACAAATGATTCAGGTTAGAGAGGCAGGAGTCCCAGTTGTTAATGTAGCGGCCATATTTCAAAAAGATCCGCAAGTAATCATCACCCACGAGGACGTTACTAATTTAAATCAGCTAAAAACCAAGACCTTATTAATTGTCCCTTTTGCCAGGCAGGGATTTTGGCCTTGGATGAAGACGACATTCGATCTCAGAGATGAGCAAACCAAGCCCTATACGTTCAATATACAACCCTTCATATTAGACAAAAATGTAGCACAACAAGGGTATTTAACCTCCGAACCCTATTCAATTCAAAAGGCTGGGGGAAAAGCCAATGTATTCTTGCTAAGCGATTTGGGGTATCCAGCATATTCCACAACTATTACTTGCCTGGACAAAACAATCACCTCCAGAAAGCAAGCTGTAGCCTCTTTTGTTAAGGCTTCGATTGAGGGCTGGAAAAGCTACCTAATCAATCCAACAGCTGGAAATACCTTAATTAAAAAAGAAAATCCTGATATGACGGACGACCAGTTGAACTATAGTATTGCAAAGCTTAAAGAAAAAGGCATTATCACAAGCGGTGACGCATCAAAACTAGGAATTGGAGTTATTACCGATCAGCGTGCAAAAGCCAGTTTCGATATGATGGTTAATTACAAAATTATTGATCCAGCTAAAGTGAAGGCATCTGATACTTACACTACTGAGTTTGTAAAAGACTTACGAATTCTTCCTTAAATTTAAAAACTACACATACCTTTAATTAAATACTTCCAACACAAGATACTCAACCGACTTAATGAAAAAGGTTAACTCCCCCAACACTAATGAATCAGGCGCAGCAGTAGAAGTACGATTGGCCAGCAAAACCTATTCCGACGGTACTAAAGCACTATTGCCTGTTGATTTAGTTGTCAATCAAGGTGAGTTTTTAAGCCTTCTAGGCCCTTCAGGTTGCGGCAAAAGCACTCTTTTAAAAATGATTGCTGGGCTTATATCGCCTACCACTGGGGATATCCAACTGAAAGATAGCCGAGGTATGCTGGAAGGTGGACACGGTACAAATCCCCGTTTATCATTTGTATTCCAGTCACCAACACTTATGCCCTGGGCAAATCTTAGGACAAATGTTCGTCTTCCTTTAGATTTAGCTGGAATATCTAAAGATGTTGGCAACGCCAGAGTAGATGAAGTACTTGATAAGGTAGGGCTTAGTGATTTTGCTAACTCTCTCCCCCGCTCCCTATCTGGGGGTATGCAGATGAGAGCTTCGATAGCAAGAGGTTTGGTTACTCAACCCAATATCCTTTTAATGGATGAACCCTTTGGGGCACTAGATGAGATCACTCGTCATAAACTTGACGCTGATTTATTAGACCTTTGGCAAAAGCAAAACTTAACCATAATATTTGTTACTCATTCAATTCATGAAGCCGTATACCTATCTAACAGAGTCATTATGATGGCAGCTAGACCAGGCAGAATTACAGAGGAAATCAAAATTGATCAGCCTTACCCGAGAAGTCCGGACTTTATGATGACGCAAGAGTTTATGCAATATGCGCTTGTTTTGCAGCGCAGTTTGCAAAATGCAAGTAATTTAAATTTTAATTAATGTATGGATAAATTCTTACACCGCTCTGAAATAATCCAAAGCACTTTAATTCCTTTATTTCTGGGACTAGCCATGCTGACAACATGGCAGGGGCTAGTCAATTACTTTGACATCGCCCCTTACTTACTACCTAGCCCCATACTTGTATTGAAAACCCTAGTTACAGATTGGAATTTATTGGGTTCTGCATTAAAAGTTACCCTTGAGATAACTTTCTTATCATTTTGTTTGGCAGTCTTGATGGGTGTTTTTATATCCTTCATATTTATCCAAAGTCGAACTTTAGAAAAAGCCTTGTTCCCATATGCAGTCTTACTCCAAGTAACTCCAATCGTTGCAGTTGCCCCCCTAATTATCATTTGGGTTAAAGACACAACTCTTTCTCTAGTCTTTTGTGCAACCTTAGTCGCGCTCTTTCCAATCATAAGCAATACGACACTAGGGTTAAAAAGTATAGATAACGATCTCTATAGCTACTTTAAGCTACAAAAAGCTACTCGATTTCAAATATTGTTAAGACTTCGTATTCCAAGCGCACTGCCCTACTTCTTTGGCGGTCTGAGAATCTCAAGTGGGTTAGCACTAATAGGCGCAGTTGTGGCTGAGTTCGTGGCCGGCACCGGTGGAAGCGGCTCAGGACTCGCGTATCAAATACTTCAAGCTGGTTTTCAACTAAACATTCCGCGAATGTTTGCAGCCTTACTTTTAATCACCCTTGCCGGTATTTTACTTTTTACTTTAATGAGTTGGCTAACTCGAATTTCTTTAAAGGGATGGCACTCAAGCGAACTAAGTCCCGAGGCCTAGAAGCTAATGGATCAAATGAGAAAAAATGACGATTCTGTCATTTTCTTAAAAGTAATGAAAAATGATTTTTAACCAGAACTTAGAATCGAACTTAAATTAATTTAATCAACAGCATCATGACAAGCTTATTATTGGTAGAAGATGAGAAAAAAATAGCTGATTTTGTAATACTCGGATTGCAAAGCGAAGGCTATGAAGTTACACACATGAGTGACGGCGTAAGTGGACTTGAAGCAATTCTAAATTCAACCTATGACTTAGTATTGTTAGACATCATGCTTCCGGGAAAGCCTGGTACGGAAGTTTTACAAAGTATGCGTGATAGTAGCATCAAAACTCCCGTGATCATGCTTACAGCAAAATCCGAACTCACAGATAAACTACTCGGATTCAAACTAGGAGCAGATGATTATTTGGCAAAGCCATTCTTCATGGAGGAACTAACAGCTCGTTGCAAGGCACTACTCAATAGAAATCAAAATACAAATACTGAAGCAATAACAGTAGGTGAGCTAACTCTTGACAAAATTACGCGTCGGGTTAACTGGCGCGAACGCTCGATGATTCTTAGTCAACGCGAATTCACGCTTTTAGAATACTTAATGCGCTCACCTGGTAATGTTTTTTCTAGGCAACAAATCATGCAATTTGTATGGGGAATAGACTTTAATACTCAAACTAATATTGTTGACGTTTGTATTCAAAGGATCAGGCGCAAATTAGTCAATACAGAAAAAGATGATCTTAGCGATTTCCCAATCGAATCAATAAGAGGTATTGGATACAAAATCAAAAAGAGTGACTAATGAATAAGTCATTCAAATTGCATGTAATGCTACAAATATTAATATTATTTGTAATTTATTTATTTGTAAACAGACTATACGCACAATACCTTGCATATGAATTTATTCAAGACAAAGTTAATTTAGAACTTTTGAATCTTGTAGAAAGTCAAGACACATTTACCCTTAATTCAACTGAATCAAAAACAAAATTTTTCTCAAACACAAGGCTTAATTCTCTTGTTAAATGCTCAACCACCCATCGTTTAACTAGCGACCTTTGCGAGGAGTTTAAAAATCCATCTATAGATTGGACTCAAACTGAAACAGTTAAATCAGAGTCAATAAAATTTGGTAAACATTCGTTTAACGGAGTTACATGGAAAATAGTTCATAAAAAAAATAACTTAGTCGATGATTATCTAGCTGTTGACGAATCTGAAATAAATTTGATTCTCGAACAAACTTGGGAGATCCGGGACTACGTACAGAGTCGAATTTATCTATTCATGATCACTTTACTCGTTATTTTTAGCTACTATTTATCTAACCATATTGTAAAAATAATAAATAAAGCAAAAAAATACATTAGCAATACTGATATTAAAAATTTAAGTGAAATTCCAAGTTCTCCAGCAATTTATACAGAATTTCAGCCTTTCATTGACGTATTTAATGATTTAAGGGTCCGGCTTAAAACTAGTTTTGAACAGGCCTCTAGATTTTCTTCCGACGCCTCCCACGAACTTAAGACTCCACTGACCATTCTCAGAGGATATGCAGAGCGGGGAGTAAAAACCTCAAAAGACGGATCTAACGAACAAATTCAATTTATCCTTATGGCGGAGGAAATCGGTCGACTTATCAATATCACCGACAAATTGCTGATCCTTGCCCGCTCAGATGCAGGTCGCCTGGAGATAACCCCCTCATTAGTCAATCTGACTGACGTATTTGAACAGTTAGCTAGTGACGCAGAAACAATCAATCCGGATCTTAGAATTTCTACAAATATTCAGAAAAAAATAAATTGGAAATGTGATCCCCAACTTATTCACCAACTCATTTACAACCTTTACTCAAACGCTTTTAAATACAACACTGTGAACGGATGGATCCACTTTGAATTGACTTTAGTAAATCATGAATTGACCATGGCAGTAATAAATTCTTCGGTTAATGTGCCCAAGGATTTATCAGACAAGGCATTTGACCGCTTTTACCGAGGTGATGAGTCCCACACTCGCAAGATCGAAGGTACCGGCCTTGGTCTTAGTCTTTGCAAGGAGATCGCAAAAATTCATGGCGGTGAGTTAAGCCTAGAGGTCAATGCGAAGCAAGAGGTCAGTGCAAAATTTACCGTTAAAGTCAAAGATTAACCCTGTAAGCCGATCCGCTATTCGGATAATTTTGGAATTAGTCAGAGGTTTAGCATATGAATTTCTTTTAAATTCCTCTTCCAAGATATCAAAATTTAGCTCCAGTTGCGTGCTATATTCTGCGGCATGCGGAAATTACTTCTTAAACTGACACTTTTTGTTGGTATTTGCTCATTACCTTGTTGGGCATGTGCCGACTCGACCCAGGATTCAGCGCCCAGTGGCTTATCTGGGGATATCGGATTATCCGTTTATTCTCAAAATGCATTCACTCAGGGTAATACTCATACAGTTGATTTGCTTCCCTACGCATATTTTGACTACGGTAGATTTTTTGCAAGGATTGATACTTTTGGCATTAAAACCGTTCCTGTTGCATATGGCAATTTAGAAATAGTCACTAGATACGAAACCGAGGGCTTTAAACCTAAAGGTGGGGCTTATAGCCAAATTAACCAACGTGATTCTCCTATCCCTTTGGGGCTAGGTACATTTCAACTAACGCCAATTGGAGCTTTCTTTTTGTATGCGTTTGAAGACGTTACTAAATCAAAAGGAAAAATAGTTGAATTCACATACGCTGCTGAAGTTGATTTACCGTCAAGCATCAAAATTTACCCACTTCTTGGTTTTGACTACAAGGACAAGCGGTACTTAAACTATTTCTACGGTGTATCTTCGAATGAGTCGCAAATCTCTGGAATTAATTCTTACTCGCCCAGTGACGGCATCTCCCCCTTTGCAGGCCTGATCATAGAAGTCCCTCTCGGCGGGCACTGGATACTAAACACTTTTATGAGACAAAAATGGCTAGCTTCTACTATTGTTAATAGTCCACTCGTTACTGAACGACGTGTGGACAATATATTTACAAGTTTAAGCTATCGTTTCGAATAAAAATTAATTAATCAAGAGGACTACTAATATGCATGATTTCTCATGGATTCCCCATCAAGGCATGCAGATACTTTTTGTTTTTTTTCTAACGTTCATCATTGGATTAGAACGTGAAGCCAAAAAACAAAATGATGACCATATCTCATTTGGAGGTGTTCGCACCTATCCACTCATTGGATTAATTGGATTTTCAATTGGTGCAGTGTCTGAGGGAGATTTAGCCCTACTAGCAGTTGGTCTTGCTGTTATAGCGCTCTTTTTATTAATGTCCTTTTGGCACAAACTCAATACTTCGGGTTATTCAGGAATCACTACCTACATGGCGGCGCTTTCTACATATGTCATCGGCATTAGCATCTACAAAGATTTGTTTTGGATAGCGGCAACACTAACAGTCATAAACGTATTGCTTCTTGAACTTAAGGAGGGTCTAGAGCAATTAGCCAAGAGAATTGATGAAGGCGAAATCCTCACTTTTGCGAAGTTTTTGATGTTACTGGCTGTCATACTTCCTTTATTACCAAATGAGTCATTTACCCGGTTTCAAATAGATCCCTTTAAAATTTGGTTGGTTGTCGTGGCTGTCAGCGCTGTCTCTTACGGCAGTTACGTTCTACAAAAACTCTCCAAAGGTGCTAAGGGGCTGCTTTTGACAGCCCTACTAGGTGGTCTGTATTCATCAACCGTAACAACTATAGCATTGGCCAGGAAATCACAAGAGGAAGATGCTCCCAAATTAATTTCAGGGGTTATTTTGATGGCTTCCGGAATGATGTACCTAAGGGTTATCGTCTTATTAGCTTTATTCAATCCAGTCATCATGCATATCCTATGGGTACCTTTCTTGGGCTTAGCACTTCTATCCCTTGTAGGTGGTTATGCTTGGTCGCGTCTTGGCGAAGTAAGGATTGGAGAGGTTCAACATGAATCCAAAGCTCGTAATCCACTTGAAATTCGTTCGGGGCTGGTTTTCGCCATGCTCTTTGTTGTAATGCTGATCGTCACAAACCTAGCAATCGAATACCTTGGCAACAACGGCGTTTATACGCTTGGTTTGATCATGGGTGTCGCAGATGTTGACCCCTTCATAATGGGTCTAACTCAATCCGTTCCCACCTTAACGCCAGGCACAGTTGCCTCTGTTGGAATATTGATAGCTACATCTAGCAACAACGCAGCCAAGGGCTTTTATGCTTTCACACTGGCAAGCAAAGAAACAGCAAAAACAAGTTTGCTACTACTTCTAGGGTTAGCCCTTGCAGGATTAGTCCCAGCTTTATTTCTTGCGCTTTAACCGAACAAGCTATTTAAACTGATTTAGCTATATTCAGTTTATTTATCTTGAACTTCATCGATGTTAGGTCTTTCAGCAGCGCGTATATTTGCTGTGAATACTTGACCTGTCTCTGACAATACAAGCTTTTTTAAGGCCCCGCCTTTGCCCTTAGATGGGTCTCTCAGCGGGCTAAAGCTTACGGATACTTTATCACCCGCTTTTACTGCGTTACGAGTCCAGCCATCACGGACTAGATTTCCGGGACTGGTCATCTCCATTAACCACAAAGAGGCCTCTTCCTTGCCCTCACTGCCATTAATAAAAATCGCAACGTGGGGATTTGTCCATTGCACCTCTTTGACAACTCCCGTTATCGTCACGCTCTTGCTATGGTCAAACATCGCCGTGGAGTGGTGCGCATAAACAGTTGATTCAGGGATCAATAAAGTTGCAGTAAGCGAAATTAAGCTCGTCATAAATAGACGTATAAATTCATTACCAAAATTTAAAGATGATTTCAATTGAGTTCCTTTAAAAATTTATTTAGGTGGGATACGGTTACCACCAATATCGTGTTCTATTTTCTCAAAAATCTGCCACCCGTCTTTAGTAACTCTTGGCGCGACATATCCCTCCTCACAAGTTCCTTCAACAATATCGAATTTACGTGCTCTTTGTCTAAAGAAAATTCGAGTTGTTTTCCAAGGCTTGGTCAATACATTAGGAGCAATAATTTCTAAGTCGTCATGTAATATATCTTTTGCAGCAAGGTGGATTCGCTCAATCACGTGTAAATCGCCGTTATTTGGCACTCCCTCAGCCTCTGTTATTGCGAGATAAGCCTGGGGTAGGATACCAACTGTATCCACCACTAAGGTATCCCCCTCCCACCGACCAATCGAGTGTCCATGGAAGGTAGGATCAGGATCTGCAGGGTGATCACGGCCATCTGTGTAAATTCGCCGAATGCGGTTACCATCTGACTCCCCAAGCATAGTGACACGACCTGGGGTAAATAATATCTCCATGGAATTATGAGTGATCAGCATCCAAGAAGGCATGGCCTCTGGTAAGCACCCCCAAAATACTAAAAAGGGACGACCCTCTCGGTCCTCTTTAAATTGGTGCTCGATTAGGGCTGCAGCCTTAGCGTTCCAAGGCGGAGGATTTGTTTTAACTTGTAAATCCTGATCAGAGACTTTGGGATTCCAAACACCGGACCAGTCTGGCAGATTCGATAAATCAGACCAATCTTTAGCTGTAGGGGCCGGATTCATAACCAGTTTCTCGGCCGCTGAGGATGGTGTAATTAAACAAAGGGCTATCGCAGCGGAAGTGCAAAAAATCAGAAAAGCCTGTTTTAGAAAATGGTCTACACAAAAATAAAATTTCAAACGCATCTCCAATTTAGAGGTTGATGTAATTTCAAAGTTCAAAAGCCTCAAAATTAAAAAATCAAACACAAGTTCTAAAGAATTTAAATTTTAAAACCAGTTGAAATTATCCTCACCTGACACTTACCCGTAGAAAAATGACATTTGAATGTAAAGTTAACCAGGGTTATCAGCCTGCAAATGTTGGCTGGATTGAAAACCCAATCCACCGCCCAAGGGCAATCACAGTAATCCAAATTAATACAGACAAGAGAGCGGACCATTTACCTGACCAGAAAAAACTTATTTGATGTAATTTATGACGTATTTTCCCCATCTCATCTTGTTGCACTGCGTTAAGCCTGGCGGCGTGGGCTGGATCATACGCCTCTGCTCGAGCACTAAACCACATCTGAAAAACCATCATATTCATGCCGGCTAAGATCAGGAGCAGGATCTTTAATTGAAAGTAAAGGTTGTGAGCATAATTAACGGCATTAGAGGCAAAAAGTGCTGCTCCAGTTAAAACTGCAAAAACAAACATAGACCATGTAATCGGTAGAAGTTCTTTGGCAAACCTTCTAAGTCCTCTGTCATTGTTCGCAAGCCCAAGAATTCGAAGGTCTACCCAGACGATACTACCCAAAAAAACCGTTACAGCTAAAACGTGAATACTCTCGATCAAAGGAAAGAGCAAATCATTTTCCCGAATACTACTTGCTAAGGCGGTTTCAAATAGCCATTTCAAAAGTCCGTCTAATTCCATAAACACAGTGAATACCTCTTTATCATCTAGCCAATATTATGAGTAGTTTTTGTAAATTGCTGCTTAAGTGTAAGCAATCCACCTACCAGCAAAAACTATGCAGGTCACAAAAACAAGTAAGGCTACAGAGAGAACTCTTCCCTTAAACTGCAACGCTCCCTCTTGCCCGTATCCACTCCTCCAGTCAGTAAGTGGATTTACTAACGACTTTTTAATGATATGCAGGGTTATTAATGCGGATAGCAGAAAAACCATCTTTATTTGAAAAGACGCATTTGCCAAGGAACGTGAAGGCTCACCAATTATTAAAATACAACCTGAAATAAATAGAACAACCAAAGCGACTTTAAATATAGGCCAACACTTATTAAAAGTTGAGGCAAATGGTTGCTCAGAAGCAAATAATCCCAATAGACGAAGTGAAATCATAAGGACTACTGACAAAGTTGCAGATACCGCGAATATATGAATAATTTGAGTAAACGGAACGATCCACTCTGAGATCTGTATGATTTGACTAATTTGCGTATCTTCGAGCCAAAGACAAAATTGATTTAGGGTTGCATTTCTCATACCGAAATTCGTAATACCAAGAAAAAGGTTATTAAACCACTTGTATTGAGTTATTCCCAGGTTTTAGTTAAAAATATTTGTAAATAATTGGAGTAAGATTGGGAAATCCCCCGAATTAATATTGCTATTAGAATGATTTTTCTATTCTAAATTTTGAGTGAAATAGTCATGCAAAACCAAAAGACCCAGCGCCCCAAAATAGCTCCTATTTTTCTACTTGCCTTGATTTTTGGGCTATGCGCTTGCACCACTGTTGAACAGCGCAAAGAATGGGCTGAAAAGCGATTTGGAGTAAAATGCGAATCCGCTGGTTACAAATCGCAGACGCCGGCCTACTATGAATGTATTGCCGATGAGGACCGTACTTGGCGTATTAACCAAATGGAGAAAGGTAAGCCTTATGAGAATTGGATGCCAATGACTTACTTACCCTCTATCACGGATGAGAAAAAAGAATAACTTAACCACTTATCCTCCACTTTTATCACGAAACTAATGATTCGCCGTATCTAAATCTAGCCAGGTCTCAAAGCGCTAAGACCAGGCTAGATTAAGGGATTGAAGAATCAAAGCGGCGTTTTTTGACCGTCTTTGTATGTGTAAAGTGTAGTGGCTGGATTTTTCATCTCACCATTTGCCTCAAAGGCGATATCAGATGTTATACCTTTCATATGCGTCTCTATGAGCTTTGGTATGTAGTTCTTGGGGTCTACTGAATTGGCCCGCTTCATCGCATCGACTAGAACAAACGTTGCATCATAGGTATATGGGGAATAGACCTGGAACTGCCCCGGATACTTGGCATCATAGCGCTTTCTCCAAGCCACGCCGCCGGGCATTTTAGATAATGCAGCACCACCCTCGGCACACACCACATTTGATAATGTTTTTGCTCCACCCGATAGCTTGGCAATCTCGGCTGTGCAGATTCCGTCGCCACCAAAGTACTTCACATTGCTCAAACCAAGTTGCTCCATTTGTCTGAGCATAGGACCGCCTTGGGGATCCATGCCTCCGTAAAAAATAGCATCTGGTGTCTTCGCTTTAATAGCGGTCAAAATGGACATGAAATCAGTAGCCTTATCGTTGGTGTATTGTTCATCGACCACCTGCATATTCAAAGATAGGGCCGTCTTCTTAAACACCTCTGCTACCCCTTGACCATAAGCTGTTCGGTCATCAATTACTGCGACCTTCTTTATATGAAGGGTGTTTGCGGCGTACGTTGCTAATTGTTTACCAAGTGCTTCATCATTAGCAATAATTCGGTAAGTGGTCTTATAGCCAGGCTTTGTCAGCGCTGGATTAGTTGCAGCTCCTGTTACGTGCGGAATACCGCAATCGTTATAAATTTTAGAGGCAGGAATAGTCGTTCCAGAATTCAAGTGACCAACAACGCCTGCTACCTTTGAGTCACAGAGTTTTTGAGCTGCAGCTGTACCTTGCTTCGGGTCGGCTGCATCGTCTTCTGCTTGAATCTCAAACTTAATTTTTTTTCCACCAATGACAAGATTTTGAGCATTGATGTCCTCAATCGCCATACGAACGCCGTTCTCGTTGTCTTTACCGTAATGAGCTTGTGCTCCACTTAAAGGTGCAACATGGCCAATTTTTACTACCTGTACTTCTTGCGATAACACAGATGAACAAGTAAATGCAGCAAGTACGCAGGCACTTAGCGTAGACTTTGAAGGACCCTTAATTTTCATTTTCATTTTCAACCCCTGTTAAAGTAAAAGCAAAATATACGCAATTAATTATCTTTCTCTGAACTTAAATTACTCTCTTGACTTAGGACTTCATCGACTGCTTGACGCATCAAATCTGGCAGTATTTTGACAAGCTTTTGCATAACAATTTGAAGCACAGCATCGGCTAATTCATTAGCTTGAGAAGGTGGTCCTGTTTTTTGGAGAGCATTTATTCCTTGCGCTGAAATATCACCCGTATCACTTTTGATTTCATCGATCAAAGATTTAGAGATATTTAGCAACTCCTCAACTGAAATAGACCGTGCGCCCTCTAAAGGGACAACTTCATTGAGAGTAGGTATTAATTGATCGGGTACTTTAATATTAGTCACTAGCTACTTCACCTCGTGTGTAGAAATTGGGTAGCCCCTTTGGGAGTAATGCCTCCAACGCAACCTAGCTTTAGCTTTGTCACTGTCTTGATCGCCAACAACTTCGATTACTCGTTCAAATTTCTCGTATCCAGTCGCTATTTCCTCATCCAAATTAAGTAATACTTGATGATGCGGCAGAAAATCCAATGACTCTATCGAAGAAGTCAAAACGATTGGACTGGCGCTCAGAACATGAGGCTGTGCATCACTATGACAATGAGGAATAAAGTCAGTTGAAGTTAGACTCCAAAGTGCCAGATCCAGTTGTTTTAACAAATCCGAAGGACCTTTGACTACAACATTCGCTTGTGAGCTGTAGGCTTTGCGCAGTAAACGACAACAATAATCCATCTTATTGGCGGCGTTTAAGTGAAAAGTAATTTCAGTCATCGGTTCGGATTTTAGCAACGCAACTGCAAGGTATAAACACCCATCTTCTGCGAGTTTTTACTTGCGCGCAGATTTAACGCTGGGTCGTGCTGCCTTTGACGGTGTCGAATGGCTATGCGAATGGCTTAACAAATACTCCATCAGTAACCCGACAGGCCTGCCGGTAGAACCCTTGGCTGCACCGCTATTCCAAGCAGTGCCAGCGATATCCAGATGAGCCCAGGCAAAATCGTTGGCGAAGCGTTGCAAGAACTTTGCTGCAGTCACACTTCCTGCGGCTCGGTCACCCACATTGGCTACATCAGCAAAGTTGGACTTTAAGGCCTCTGCATACTCATCATCTAGGGGCATTCTCCAACACGTATCCAATGACGCTTCGCCTGCTTTTTCCAGGGCATTAGCTAATTCGTCGTTATTTGAGAAAAGGCCACTCCTTAAATGACCCAGCGCAATAACACAGGCACCAGTTAGAGTAGCAATGTCAATGACGGCCTTGGGTTTAAACCTCTTAGCATACGTCAGCGCATCACAAAGGATTAGTCTTCCCTCGGCATCAGTGTTTAGTATCTCTATAGTCTGTCCACTCATACTTGTGACCACATCACCAGGTTTGATTGCATGTCCATCGGGCATATTTTCACAAGTGGGAATTAATCCAACCACATGTAAGTCACTAGGCCTTAGTACGGATAAGGATTTAAAGACCCCGAGGACGCTTGCTGCACCGCACATATCAAACTTCATCTCATCCATACCCGCACCGGGCTTGATGGATATTCCTCCCGTATCAAATGTGATGCCTTTGCCAACCAAGACTACGGGGTCTGAGGACTTAGCGCGAGCGCCCCTGTATTCGAGCGTTATAAAGCGAAGAGGCTCTGCTGATCCCTGGGCTACGGATAAAAACGAGCCCATACCCAGTTTTTCAACTTCCTTGGGGCCCATTACGTTGACCTTGATGTCAGGATGTTTGCCTAAATTTATAGCCACGTTGCCTAAATGCGTCGGAGTTGCATGATTAGCGGGTCTGTTACCCCACTCTTTGGCAAGCTCAATACCCTCGCTTAGTGCCAGGGCCTGCGTAAATGCGTTTTTGACTGAAGCCGTTTTAGCCTCCGCCATGGCAAACGTGACGCTCAAATCAGTTCCAAGCAAGGGAGTTGATTTTGATTTGCTATCTTTATCTGGTTTAGCACTTGGCTTGGTTTTGGTGTAGAGATACAAGGCATCGGAGACAGCTAGAACGGATAATTTGAGTGCCCGCTCCTTTTCAGATATGGATTCATCTAACAAAAGTGTAATTTCTTTATAGCCCAAGGATTTAATCGACTTGAATGCTGACAAAACGCTTTTGCGGATATCAGAGGGTCTGCCCTCACCTACGCCCAAAACCATCAAGCGCTTGGACTGAAGAGGTTGTGGCTTCAAAATCAACAAAGTTTTGCCTGGTTTTGGGTCAAAACCCTCTTCTTTTTGAATCTCGCTCAAATATTGCGACAATACACTAATTGAGGTGGACTTTTGAGGGGATTGCTTTTGCGCTGTGCTCTTTTGCAAAACCACAAGCAAATCGGATTTGTGAGTTAACGCGCCGGAGTGAGAAAGTGTTTTTAAGTCAAAGTTCATAATACGGTAAATCCTTAACAAGCATGTTGTTTCAATCATCCATCAGAAGAGAATTGTCGCGCAGTTTTGGCGCTACGGTCGTCATATTAATCACAATCGTGGTGACTATTATGTTGATACGTACTCTTGGACAAGCATCAAAGGGAAGTGTCAACCCATCTGAGGTTAGTCTAGTCCTTGCGTTCACAATTCTCGGCAACCTCTCTATCTTACTAGCACTAAGCCTTTTCATAGCCTGTGTAGGCACTTTATCACGGATTTACAGAGACAGTGAGATGGTCATCTGGCTTAGTTGCGGACAGGGGCTTGGTGCATTTTTTAAACCTATGATTGGCTTTGCTGTTCCGACCCTGGTGCTCATCGCTGGTTTATCTCTATTTGCTTGGCCCTGGTCTAATCAGCATATCCAAGAATTAGTTGACCGGTTCGAGAAACGGGGAGATCTGGAGCGGGTAACTCCTGGCCAATTTCAAGAATCCGCTAATGGACAAAGAGTCTTTTTCATCGACAAAGCTTCAACGGTTAAGGGGCAGGGAAATAACGTTTTTATTGCTACACAAGAAGGTGACAAGCAAACGATGACTACCGCACTGCATGGTCATATTGAAAACAAATCCTCGGGCGAGAAGTTTTTGATCCTAAACAACGGACAACAATTGGTCTACAGCCAGGACCATTCAACATTAAAAATTAGCGAATTTAGTGAATACGGAGCACAAATTGGTAAGTCCGATCCTAATATTGGCACCCCCCTCCCCAGGACCCTTGATTCTTGGTATTTGTTACTTAACCCGAGCTCCCAAAACACATCTGAATTGACCTGGCGTCTTGGTCTTACCTTTACAGCATTTAACTTAATTGTGATCTCCCTCGCCTTGGCGAGCGTGAACCCAAGGGGGGGAAAGAGTGCCCCTCTCATGTTGGCACTATTCACATTCATCGCCTACTTTAACTTGCTAAATATTGGGAAAAATTACGGGGAATCGGGTAAAGGCTCCCCTTATGTGATGCTTTTGTTCCATTTGGCCATTCTCACCATTGCTACGCTTTGGTTAATGCGTAAGCACAATAACTGGCGTATCTTTAATATTCGCGCTCATTTGGTTGGCTTTGTAAATCCAAGCCTCATCAAATCCCGCAACAGTACTGTTGGTAAATCATGAATACTTGGCGAAGATGGATATACAGTGAAGTGATAGCAGCGGTAGCATTCATCACACTAGGATTTTTAGGTCTCTTTTTCTTCTTCGATTTTGTAGATGAGTTGCAGTGGGTTAGAAGCGCTCAACCTGGGGGATACCAAATTTCTCATGCACTCATTTACGTCAGTTTAATGGTACCGAGCCATTTGTATGAACTCTTTCCAATTACGGTCCTCATAGGCAGTATCTATGTTCTCTCCAGAATGGCCCAGACCTCAGAGTTTACGATTCTAAGGACCAGTGGGCTAGGTCCGGTACTCGCGCTTAGAAGCTTAATTGGTCTTGGCGTTATTTTTGCAGTCATCACTTTTCTTGTAGGGGACTATCTATCTCCAGAATGCGATCGTTACGGTCAATTGCTCAAATCCCGTTTTATGGGGCAAATTACAGTTGGGCGGACAGGTGCGTGGTTAAAGGAGCGACAGCAGTTTACCAACGAAGCCGTGAACGTTGGATATTTAAACTCTGATGGTCAAATGAATAACATTCGAATTTTTGAATTTGATAACTTAGGCAGATTAATCTCACTCACACGTGCAGAGCACGCTGAGTTTGCCAAAAATGAGGAGGCATGGTTGCTCAGCAAAGTTCAAAGAGATGAGTTTGTTCCTCAAAGTGTTGAAGATCCAGACCTTATCACTACGGGGAATGGGCCTCTCAAAATCACACCGCCTGCACCGTCTAAGCTTGCAGCACCCGGTCTATCAAAACAAACCCAAGCGGTGCCCCTGTCAAACAACCCTTTGAGCAATGCCTCTCATGCTGCGATTGAAAATAACTTAGAGACCCTGAAGGCGGCAGCACTGACAAACCTCGCACACCCCGTATTACCCGCTCAAAGGCTTCAACTGGAACAGTTCCGCTGGCCCAACAGTATTACCCAAGAGATGGTCTCTGTGGCCCTGTTAAAGCCAGACAGAATGGGAACCTTAGATCTTTTCCGCTACATTCAACATCTAAACTTGAACTCCCAATCCTCCCAGCGCTATGAAATTGAGTTTTGGAAAAAAGTCTTTTACCCGATCAGTTGTTTGGTGATGATGGTGTTGGCGTTGCCCTTTGCTTATCTTCACTTTAGAAGCGGAAACATCACCAGCTACGTATTTTTTGGAGTAATGATTGGTATAAGTTTCTTTTTATTAAACAATGTTTTTGGCTATATTGGAAACATACAGCAATGGGTGCCTTGGTTTGCAGCGGCAGCGCCGGGCATGCTCTACACGCTTTTCTCGCTTATGGCTTTTGGTTGGTTGGTGATACGACAATGAGAGCAATTGTTTTATTTGCACACGGCTCCAGAGATCCTTTATGGCATGGTCCTATCAAAGCTATCGCTGCGCGGATAAGAGAAATAAGCCCCGACCAGGAGGTACGTTGTGCTTATTTGGAGTTGACCGAGCCGTCCCTGCCCCAAGTCGCTCAAGAATTAAGCGATCTTGGATGCACAGAGCTTCACATAACACCCCTTTTTCTGGGTGTCGGTAAACACGCAAGGGAGGACCTCCCTCATTTGATTTCTCAGCTTAAAGAAGACCATCCGTCTATTCAACTCTCTTGCGCTCAATCGATCGGTGAGGACTTACGAATCATCGACTTAGTTGCTCAAATAGCTCTACGCCCTTAATTCCAGCCTTGTAACTTTAATTAATGAATCAAGACTGATACCCCCTTCATAACTTAAAAATCTAAAGCTTAGATTCTTTATGCTCAAGAGCTATAATAATTGGCATGAATTTGCACCAATTTAAGTTCATTCAAGAGGCAGTAAGACGCGATCTGAATCTAACAGAGGTAGCGCGAGTACTGCACACCTCTCAGCCAGGTGTGTCCAAAGCTATCTTGGAATTAGAGGAAGAGCTTGGAATTGAAATATTCGGCAGGCACGGTAAACGTTTAAAACGAGTTACTGAACCGGGTGAGCACGTATTAAAAAGCATTGAAATTATTATGCGCGAAGTCAATAACCTAAAAAATATTGGCGATCAGTACAGCGCAGAAGATAGTGGCACGCTCTCCATAGCAACCACCCACACGCAGGCTCGTTATGTACTTCCTATGCCAGTTGCTAGCCTTCGAAAAAAATACCCTAACATTAACGTAAGCTTGCACCAGGGTTCGCCGGGTCAAGTTGCAAAAATGGTCAACGAAGAAACGGCCGAAATCGGCATAGCAACCGAATCCCTCGTTGATTATCCAGAGCTAGTAACGCTACCTTGCTATGAGTGGCAACACGTACTTGTGATCCCGCCCAATCACCCCCTACTAGGCATAGCCGATATCAAGCTTGAGGACTTGGCCGCATATCCGATCATCACTTACCATCCCTCCTTTACTGGGCGTACAAGGATTGACCAGGCCTTTGCTGCTAAACACTTAAGCCCTCACATCGCACTTGAGGCCATTGACTCCGATGTCATCAAAACCTACGTCCGTTTGGGACTTGGTGTTGGTATCGTTGCCGAAATGGCAGTTAAGGAAAGCAGCGATCAAGATTTAGTAGTCCGACCAGGTGGCTCCCTCTTTGGTAATAATATCGCCAGGCTAGCTTTTAAGAGAGGGTCCTATCTGCGTAATTTTGTAATTGAATTTGCTGTTTTGTTAAATCCCACACTTAACAAAGAATCCATCAACAAAGCGCTTTACGCAAGCGCTTAAGCCCCATGTAGTAAACATTAGAGAAGATACTTTTCCAAAATGACACCTGAACTCGCAACCAAACTTCCCAATGTGGGTACAACTATTTTTACGGTCATGTCTGCCTTAGCGCAGAAAAATAATGCCGTCAATCTTGGTCAAGGTTTCCCAGACTTTCACTGCGATCCAAAACTCGTCGACGCGGTGACGAACTCGATGAAACAAGGGCTTAACCAGTACCCCTCCATGTTAGGTGTGCTCGAGCTCAGACAGGCAATTGCAGACAAAATAAAAAAACTATACGCAACCTCATACGATCCAAACTCAGAGATCACAGTCACCGCCGGTGCCACGCAGGCCATCTTAAACGCTATTCTTGCCGTGGTGAAGGCTGGTGATGAAGTAATTGTCTTGGAACCTTGCTATGACAGCTACATACCTAACATCGAAATGTCTGGTGGTGTTACGGTTCGTGTTCCACTAACACCGGGAACTTTTAGGCCTGACTTTGACAAAATAAGCGCTGCCATCACACCGCGCACACGCGCCATCATCGTTAATTCACCCCACAACCCTAGCGCTACAGTTTGGAGTGATGAGGAGATGAGAAAGTTAGAGGCAATACTCGCCCCCACACAGATTCTTTTGATCAGCGATGAGGTTTATGAGCACATGGTCTACGCTCCCCTCAAGCATTTGAGTGCGGCGAGTTACCCTGGCTTAGCCGAGCGCGCATTCATCATTTCGAGTTTTGGGAAAACTTACCACGTAACAGGCTGGAAAGTTGCATATTGCGCTGCACCACCTTCTTTAAGCGCAGAGTTCCGCAAAATTCATCAATTCAACGTTTTCACTGTTAACACTCCTGTGCAACATGCGCTAGCTGAGTACATGAAGGACTCAGCTCCGTACTTAGAATTACCCAATTTTTATCAAAAGAAACGAGATCTATTCAGACAGGGTCTCGCTGACACTCACTTTAAACTCTTACCTTCCCAGGGCACTTACTTTCAATGTGCGAGCATTGAAGATTTGAAAGTGCCAGAACGCCATCTAAGTGAGTCCGATTTTTGTACTTGGCTCACCTCAGAGATTGGGGTTGCAGCGATACCTTTATCTGCTTTTTACGCTGACGCATTTGATCAAAAGACGATTCGCTTTTGTTTTGCCAAAAAAGAAGAAACGCTACATACAGCACTAGACAGGCTAGCAAAACTTTAAAGTTGATCGCTTTAAAGGCTTAGACAACTGAATTTAATGTTGCATCTGAGACCAGGCCTTCTCAAGCCGTTTTACGCTAACGGGCTGAGGAGTTTTGAGCTCCTGCGCGAAAAGACTTACCCGTAACTCCTCCAGCAACCACCTAAACTCTGCCAAGCGCGAATCAGGGACGCCTTTACGCGTTGCCCATTCACGCCAAAAATTTTGTTCTAGCGCGCTCATCTGCTTCATACGGTCTTGGTCTCTGGCTGGGTCTGCTCGCCATTTATCTAACCTTAAAAACACAGCCTTCAAGTATCTGGGCACTTGTTGTAACTGAGTATAGGGCGTCTCAAGAAGAAAGTTCTTATGCATAAGGCGCTGTAATTGAATAGCTATATCGGCCTGAGTAGCGGGTACTGTCTGCGTGTCTTTGAGCTTACGCGCGGCGCTTGAGAACTCAGTCAAAACTGTTTGCACTAAGCGCGCAATCTCATTGGATACCAGCGTTAAACGAGTGCGCCCCTGCGCTAAACGCTCTGCAAATGCTTGCTCATTAAGGGGCCAAGGCTCCATCATAAAAGTACGCTCCAAAGCGAGATCAATGATCTGGGGCTTTAAAGTCTCAATGCCAATCGGACTTGAGTTAGAACCGGGACTGGGTGTACCTTTGGAGGACTCTGCTTTAGAAACTGCCTCTAAGTTCTTAAGTGCCTGAATAAAGTTCATCACCAGTGAGGATGAAAGCTCTGTATTGTTTTTCTCCAAGTATTTGATTGAATCCTTAATTTGCAAAGCAAATAACCTTCTAAGGCCAGCGCGGTGTTTTTGCTGCGCTACGCTTGGCTCATCAAACACTTCAACTCTCACACTAGAGCCCTCATCGATTAGTGCTGGAAACCCTATCAACGTCTGCTCTCCCCGGTTAATCTCCAAGAGCTCAGGTAACTCACCAAAACTCCACTGCGTATAAGAGCCTTCAAATCCATTCGAGGGGGAATGAGCCGCTGAGGGTGGCTGGGACTTATTGGATGGTTGCAGCTTATTTTGATCAGTACGTGCAGCAACATCAGTACGTGCAGCAACACCAGCAGCCGAACCGTTCGGTGAATCACTGCTTTGCACTTGATGCAGAGCCATTCGCGCTGGGTCTTGAAACTTGAGGCTTGCCAGTGCTTGAAACGCGCCCCTAGCTTGGGAGCCTAATTCAGCCTTTAAGGCTCCCAAATTCCTACCCATCGCAATACGACGCCCCCCCTCTCCCTCAATTATGAAATTCATAAAATGATGCGCGGACAAGGTCTCAAGTTTAAAGTCACCCCTTTTAAGATCAACTTGGGTCTGTGCAATAACACGCTTCATTAAAACATCAATCAATGAGCCATGGCCAAAAAGCTCTGGTACGCTTAGTTCCTGGGCAAAGCGATGTGCGGACTCTGGAAGGGGTACTAACCTTGCCCTTGGCTTTTGGTGCAAGCTCTTTAAAAGCGCAAGAATTTTCTCCTTGAGCATTCCAGGGACCAACCACTCAACCCGTTCCTCGCTGACTTGATTGAGCACAAACAAAGGTATGTTTACAGTAATACCGTCCCTCGTTGCGCCTGGCTCGTGTAGGTAAGAGGCTGTGCAATCGACTCCGCCGAGTTTAATTAACTTGGGGAATGACTCAGTTGTAATGCCTTGGGCTTCGTGACGCATGAGCTCATCACGCTTGAGCATCAAAGGAAGCTCTCCTGAGGTTTCGGACTCTTTCTTATACCAACGCTCTAAAGTCGTGCCGTTAAAGACATTGGCTGGTATTTTTTGATCATAAAAAGCAAAAATCAAGGCTTCATCGACTAGTACGTCTTGGCGTCTTGATTTGTGCTCTAACTCTTCAACAATTCGAATCATTTTCTGATTCGCCGTCAAAAATGGAAGATTCCCTAACCACTGAGCATCGACTAACCCCTGGCGAATAAAGATCTCACGAGCACCTTGAATATCCACGCGTGCGTAGGGTACTTTGCGCCCACTGTACACAAGTAGGCCGTAAAGCGTTGCTCGCTCGTATGCAACCACTTCTGCTTTACGCTGATCAAACTTGGGATCCAGGAGTTGTTTCTTTAAAAGATGCGCTCCCAAATCCTCAAGCCACAAAGGATCAATAGAGGCCATCCCTCGCCCATAAAGACGAGTAGTCTCAACCAACTCCGCACACACAACCCAGCGATGCGCTTTCTTACTTAAATGAACGCCGGGATGCCTATAAAATTTAATTCCTCTGGCGCCCAAATAATACTCTTGCTCATCGCCCTTAAATCCGATGTTCCCCATCAGCCCACTTAGAAGGGACTGATGCAGTTGCTCATAACTTGGTGGATCTGTGTTGAGCTTCCATTTTTGTTCTTTAACTAACAATAAAAGCTGTGTATAAACATCTCGCCACTCTCTGAGTCTTCTGATGCTCAAGAAATTTTGTTTGAGTAATTGCTCGTATTGTCGGTTGGTGAGTTTATGGGTGCTTTTACCGTTCGCGTCATGCTCAGTACCCCGCTGCTCATTGACCCATTTCCATATCTTTAAGTAACCATTGAACTCGCTTTTCTCATCTCTAAACTTTAAATGCGCAGCGTCCGCAGAGCCTTGCTGCTCCAGCGGGCGATCTCGGACATCTTGAACGCTCAATGCCGATGCAACCACCAACACCTCAGCAAGCGCTCCTTTAGAGCGCGCCTCCAAAATCATCCTGCCTATTCGGGGATCAAGTGGTAGCCTGGCTAGCTCTGTACCGATTCGCGTCAACTCCAACTGATCGTTGACAGCGCCCAGCTCTCCGAGTAACTGATAGCCATCCGAAATCGCTTTTGGCTTTGGGGCCTCAAGAAAGGGAAACTCCTCGACTTGCCCAAACTTTAAAGACTTCATTCTAAGAATAACGCTAGCAAGTGAGCTTCTAAGAATTTCAGGATCTGTAAATTTGGGTCTTGCGTTAAAGTCCTCTAAACCATATAACCTTATACATATACCGTTCGCAACACGACCACACCGCCCAGCCCTTTGATTCGCAGCAGCTTGGGAGATGGGCTCAACCAAGAGTTGCTCAACTTTGCTACGGTAACTGTAGCGTTTAACGCGTGCGGTCCCGATATCGATTACGTACCGAATACCTGGAACAGTCAAGGAGGTCTCGGCTACATTGGTTGACAAGACGATTCGAGGCGCTCCCCCAGTCTGAAACACTCGCTCTTGCTCCGCCTGGGTTAACCGAGCAAATAAAGGTACGACCTCGCATTGCCGGGTTAAAGCACGCGTTGCAAGATGCGCATTTAAATGCCCTAGTGCGTCACGGATTTCGCGCTCCCCGGGGAGGAACACTAAAATATCCCCCATAGGCGGGAGGGTCTGTGAGGCACTTTGAGAAACATCTAATAACTTGGACGATAAAGTCTCTTGTGAGGCCTCTTTTATTGAGCCTGCATTTGATGAGCCTTCATTTGATGAGTCTTCATTTATTGAGTCCTCATTTTGTGAGACTTCATCTTGCGCGGCTTCAAGCGTTGGAGCTGCAGAGTTTTGCTTAGGAGGGCTTGACGCTTTAGAGATCCATAACTCATCTACTGCGTCTGCTAAAGCCTCCAACCAACCGTAATCCCTAGCCTCCTCATACGGTCGGTACCGCATCTCAACAGGGAACGTTCTGCCCGAGACCATAAGCACTGGAGCAGGGCCGTCTTTGGAGGAGAAATGTTGAGCAAACCGGTTTGCGTCTATAGTCGCTGAAGTTACGATGATCTTTAGGTCAGGTCGTTTGGGCAAAATTTGTTTCAAATGCCCGAGTAAAAAATCGATGTTCAAGCTCCTCTCATGAGCCTCATCAATGATGATGGTGTCATATGCCCTAAGCAGTGGATCGTTTTGAGACTCAGCAAGAAGTATCCCGTCCGTCATCAACTTCACGCGCGTTGTCGAACTCAACTTATCTTGAAACCTGACCTTATAGCCAACCAACTCTCCCAATGACGTTTTAAGCTCATCAGCGATACGCTTAGCAACAGAGGTTGCTGCGATTCGCCTGGGCTGAGTGTGACCAATTAGTAGGTGGCTCGCACGGTTAGGTTTACCAGCGCTTTGAGCACTCTGATCAGAGCCAGCCCCAAGTGCGGACTGATTGGGGTTGGATTTTGCGGGATGAACACTACTTTTCGGCGCCGCTCGGCCAAGGGCTAACGCCATCTTGGGAAGTTGAGTAGTCTTCCCAGACCCTGTCTCCCCGCAAACAATCACAACCTGATGGCGTTCGATTGCTTGCATAATTTCCCCTCTGCGCAACGAGACGGGCAAAGATTCTGGAAATTCGATAGTCAAAGGAGTTGAGACTTGCAAGATTGGGCCAAAGATGAGTGACAATTCACAGAATAGGTCTGCGTTTAAAACTCTCCATTATCTCAGGCTAGTCGCACCGCGCAGCCTCCACTTCAAACTCTTCGCAACAAATTGACAATGTCAAACGTATTTAACTTTACCTTTGTACCCTGGTTTCGCGCTGTTGCCCCATATATCCACATGCACAGGGGCAAGACTTTTGTCGTCGCAGTCGCGGGCGAAGCAATTGCAGCGGGGAAACTCCCCAATCTCGTCCAGGATCTGGCTCTCATTCACAGTATGGGCGTTAATTTGGTGTTAGTTCATGGATTTAGACCTCAAGTGAATGAGCAATTAATTGCAAAAGGTCATGTTCCCAAATACTCTCACGGCATGCGAATCACTGACGAAGTGGCTCTAGATTGTGCACAGGAGGCAGCGGGACAACTGCGCTACGAAATAGAGGCCGCGTTCAGCCAAGGCTTACCCAACACACCTATGGCCGGTGCAACTATGAGGGTTATTTCAGGAAACTTTTTGACCGCTCGTCCTGTAGGAATTTTGGACGGCGTAGACTTTATGAACTCAGGTCTTGTTCGTAAAGTTGACGTTAAAGGAATCACTCAAACCCTAGCTGCAGGCTCTCTTGTTCTCATGTCCCCCTTTGGCTTCTCTCCAACAGGAGAGGCCTTTAACCTATCCATGGAGGAAGTTGCCACATCGGTGTCTATCGCCTTGCAAGCAGATAAATTAATTTTTGTCTCCGAAGTGCCTGGAATTCGTATCGATCCCTTTAAACCCGATAGTGAAGATAACCCTATCGATACAGAGTTGCCCCTTGACGCAGCAGAAAAATTACTCAGTCAGCTCCCGCCTGCCGCTCAGCCTCAAGATATCGGTTTTTACCTGCAACACTGTGTAAAGGCTTGCAAATCCGGAGTTGAGCGCAGCCACATCCTCCCCTTTGCAGTTGACGGCGCCCTTTTGTTAGAGATTTACATGCACGATGGTATTGGAACCATGGTGGTGGACGAGAAATTAGAAAGTCTTCGTGAAGCTACTCACGAAGATGTAGGTGGCGTGCTCCAATTAATCGAGCCCTTTGAGCGAGACGGAACTCTAGTTAAGCGGGGCAGAAGCGAGATTGAACGAGATATTGAGCAGTACACAGTTATTGAACATGACGGCGTCATTTTTGGCTGCGCAGCGCTATACCCCTATACGGACCAAAAAACTGCTGAGATGGCAGCACTTACAGTCTCTCCTCAGTCACAGTCTCAGGGCGACGGCGAGAAGCTATTAAAACGCATTGAATCCAGAGCTAAAGCGATGGGGCTCGAGAGCATATTCGTACTTACCACCCGAACTCAGCATTGGTTTGTTAAACGCGGCTTTGTTATCGTGGATACAGAATGGCTTCCTCCCGCGCGCAATAAAAAATACAACTGGGACAGAAAGAGCATAGTGCTGGTAAAAAAATTAGTCTAAAGATTGAATTTCAATTCATCAATTTCAATTAGCAATTTTGTAGGCTTTAATTTGCAAAATTGCTAGATAGGTAAATATCGCTAAGAAACACAGATAGGACCAATTAGCGATTGAACCGCCAAGTAAAGTCCAATCCACCACAGAGCAATCACCATTGCCTTTAAAGATCATGGGGATTGCGCGTTTTAGCGGAAAATTCTCTATCATGCCGTATAAGTCTCTTCCACAACTCATGGTTTCTGGGGGGAACCATTGCAACCAACTTTGTCTGGCTGCAACGAAAGCTCCAAAGGCTGAGAGAAACTCAGCTAAAACCGATAGGGTCAGGTATATTTTTCTGCGGTTAGCCACCCAACTCAATAATGCACAAATCGCAATCAAAATAAAAGCGTATCGCTGAACAATGCACATAGGACAAGGCTCAAGACCTAAGACCTCTTGCAGATAAAGTCCAAAGCTCAGTAGGGATATACAAATCACAGCGATTAGAGCACTGGCAAAACGAGGTTTATAAAACAAATCTAGGGTCATGAAATAACCTAACTTTATAGGGATAAGCGAAAATACTATTATCTTCGCTTATCATTGGTAAATTGTTCTAAATATTTTAAAAAATTTCATATTACTAGTTAAGGAATAAGGTCTATGGCACGCATGGTAAATTGCATCAAACTCGGACACGAGGCAGAAGGGTTAGATCTACCTCCCTATCCAGGGGAGCTTGGAAAAAAAATTTGGACTAACGTTAGCAAGCAAGCTTGGGCGGAATGGCTAAAACAGCAAACCATGTTAGTAAATGAGAACAGATTGAACTTAGCTGATCTTCGCTCTCGACAGTATTTGGCCCGACAAATGGAGAAGCATTTCTTTGGCGAGGGAGCGGATACAGCACAAGGATATGTACCCCCGCCAAGCGCTTAATTTGATACAAGAGCCTTCCACCGCCCTCAAAGCCAATAGGTTTGACAACGCGCCCTCTCATGGCGAGAGTCCCGTGCAGTGGAGTACAAACGGCACGCCTTTAAGCAGGCACTTCTCGGATCATTACAGAAGTGTTTTGTCCTGCAAAGAAGCTTCAGGATCTGAACACTCGGTCCAAGACTTAGGACTCAATCAGTCTAGGGAGGTTTTTCTTAAGGGGGCGGGATTAACCGGTGACGCCCCCCTTTGGAATTACAAAGAGCACTGGAATATTTTAGAAACGGGTTTCGGTCTTGGCTTAAATTTTTTAAGTACTTGGGCACTATGGCGCAGCCTCCCTGAGCGCGAAAGACCAAATCGTTTGACTTTCGTATCCATTGAACAGTACCCAGTCCTGCCCGAGGATCTACTGCAAAGCGTTGCACCCTGGCCAGAGTTGTCCCCCTTAGCTGAGCAACTAAAAGCTCAGTGGTTTGGTTTGGTACCTGGATTTCACAGGCTCAGGTTTGAGCACGGATCGATCACACTTGTTTTGTGCGTGGGCGATATACAGTCCGCTTTAGATCAACTTCAAATGCGCGCTGACTCCGTTTTCTTAGATGGGTTTAATCCACAAGTCAACCCTCAGATGTGGACTCACAAAGTGCTTGGACACATAGCCAAGTTTGCGCATACCGGCACCAGGCTTGCAACCTGGTGTGTTGCAACGCAGGTTTTAAAGAGCCTTCAGATTCACGGCTTCAATTGCCAAAAGAAAACTGGCTTACCCCCTAAAAGACACCGATTGGAGGCAGTGTTCACAACACAGGCGCGGCAGGTAAATAAAGACTTAATACATTCAGGCCTAATACAAACCAATGTTAGTAGAACAAATTCTGATCTGACTCAAAGAACTAAACGCGGCCAATGCGCTGTCATCGGTGCAGGTTTAGCCGGTGCATGTGCAGCTTACTCCATGGCCCAAAGAGGGTGGAGCGTTACGGTGTTTGACTGCGCACCAAAACCGGCACAAAGCGCCTCAGGTGTTCCGCTAGGTATTGTCTCTACACAATTAAGCGCAGACGATAACGTCGCAGCAAAACTCTCAAGAACAGGACTAAGACATACACAACACCTACTGGAGGAGGTTTTGCCGTTTGGCGTTGGCGTGGACTGGGAGATGCGGGGGGTTTTGGAGATCAGGGCAAGTAAGGGCTTGGGATCAAAGGAAGTTGAGGAGAAGAACGAAAAATCAGACCCAGATTTTTCTGAAAAACCCAAGCCTATAAAAAAACGCATCTCTGATCCCAGAACATTTGAGATCTTCCAAACACCAGCCGGTAGTGATTGGTGTGAATTACAGGGAGCGGAGTTAGCCAGTGCACGAAATCAGCAAAGCCCGCAACCTCACTCGACGCCTGCAAACCCTAACGTTTGGCACAAACGCAGTGGTTGGGTAATTCCCTCCACTCTAATCAACGCAATCCTTAGTCGATCGGGAATAAAGTTCTGTGGCAGCACACGGATTACTCAGATCAGACGATGTACTAGCTCTACGGAGACACAAAACTCCTGGCTATTAAAAGGGGTCAAGACTTTTGACTCTGAATCTAACTCTGAATCTAACTCTGCTTCTAATTCTGGCGCTCCACCTGCACATGACCTTTTAAATGATGACGATCTGGCATTAAAAATCTGGGACCACGTCATAGTTGCCAATGCAAAGGGTGCCTCTGAATTGTTAGAGCCCTTACTACAGGATTACACGGACCAATCACGCTCAGTGCCCACTGACTTAGAGAGCACCTATGGTCAGCTAACCTGGGGATCGCTTCCCAGCTCAGCTTACACGGAGTTACCCTCATTTCCCGTCAACGGCGAAGGAAGTTTTATGATCCGCCCCACCAACGATCCAGCAACTAAGCGTTGGTATGCAGGCTCAACTTTTGAGCGTCTTGGCGCAGACAGCTCAACTAACGATCAATTGCCGCCCTCACCTGCTCAAATAGTTAAACGTAACCAATCGAATTTATTCAAGTTAAAGGCGTTATACCCTCCCGCCTTTGAAGCAATTAATGATTATTTAAAACTGAACAAGAACAACAAAAAAAACTCAACCATTGAAGCCGTTAATGCCTGGGGACAATACAGGTGCAATACGCGTAACCGATTGCCCTGGACTCAACACTTCGGATCTTTGTTTAAGCCCAAAATTGACAGTCAGCCCAAAAACTTAGATGGTTTGAGTGTCTTAACGGGATTTGGATCCAAAGGACTTGTATTGGCACCTCTTTGTGCTGAAATAATAGCTTGCACTATTCACCAAGAACCTTCCCCTTTAGAACGGAATTTAGAGAAAAGTTTGATAAAAATTAAATCTTAAGAATTAATTTTATTCAATATACCTAAAAGTCATATATCCAAAACTATTCGATATTTTGATTTCATATATCAAATGGTTATAGTTAGCCCATGGAAAATATTGCATACATATTAGCGGGTTTTACCGTTGGATCGATTGTGGGATTGACTGGGGTGGGCGGAGGATCGCTCATGACGCCACTTCTGATCTTTGGATTTGGTATTCAGCCCGCATTAGCGGTTGGAACCGATTTACTTTTTGCTGCTGGAACAAAGTTTGGCGGATTAATCCACCTCACCCGTCGCAAATTGGTGCCCTGGCGCGTTGTTCTCACCTTGAGTGCTGGCAGCATCCCTGCCTCTCTTATTACGATTGCAGTTTTGCACTTCGTAGGATCAGAGACCAAGGCAGTTCAACATTTGATGAGTGTCACACTGGGTGGAGCACTTTTGTTAACTGCTGCTGCGACCCTCTTCAAGGTCATTCGAGGTCCCAAACTACCAGCGCAAATGCCAGAGGATAATATAGAGCTGAACCAAAAGCCTAAACACATTGCTTACCCGATAGTGTTTGGTGCTTTGATTGGCGTCCTAGTTACTTTGACTTCTGTGGGTGCGGGTGCAATTGGTGTCACTGTATTACTAATTTTGTACCCGCTCTTGCCCCTGCAAAGGATCGTAGCGAGCGATATCGCTTATGCAGTTCCACTCACCTTGGTTGCGGGGCTAGGACACGCCTCATTGGGCACAGTGAACTGGGAAATGCTTGCTTTCCTTTTATGTGGCTCAGTGCCAGGTATCTGGATGGGCTCTTTGGTTGTTGCCAAAGCGCCCGAGAGAATGATCCGTTTTGCCCTTTGTATTCTTCTCACCTGGGCGGGTAGCCGCTTGGTGCTTAATTAAAAATCATGTATCAGTACACCTCTTTTGACCGCGAGTTTATCCGCGACCGTGCCCTCCAGTTCCGAGATCAGTTAACTCGTTTTCAGAACGGGAAATTAACCGATGATGAATTTAAACCTCTCAGACTCCAAAACGGTTGGTATGTCCAGCGCTACGCTCCCATGCTCAGGGTTGCAGTGCCCTACGGAGAGCTCAGCGCCGCTCAGTTACGCGTCCTCGCGGTGATTGCCAGGGATTTTGATAAACCAACCGATGAACTCCTACTTGAAGCACAGTCCAAACAAGACAAAATCGGCTCAAGCCCTGCACCTAAACTTGTCAAAGGTGTAGCGCATTTCACAACTCGCCAAAATGTGCAATACAACTGGATTCCTCTGGACAAAAGCGCAGATGTGATGGACCTGCTAGCTAGTGTTGATATGCACGGTATCCAAACCAGTGGCAACTGCATTCGAAACATTACCAGCGATGAGCGTGCAGGTATTGCTCATGATGAAATTGCAGATCCCAGGCCTTATGCGGAGATTCTTAGACAGTGGAGTACTTTGCATCCTGAATTTGCGTACCTTCCAAGGAAATTCAAAATTGCAATAACTGGATCCCATGAGGACCGCGCAGCAACTGCTTGGCATGACGTTGGGCTACATCTGTATAAAAATAAGTCTGGTGAACTTGGATTTAGGGTACTGGTTGGCGGAGGTATGGGACGCACCCCGCTCATAGCCCCCGTACTAAGGGAATTCTTACCAGCCAACGAGATCATCAACTACATTGAGGCGGTGGTTCGTGTTTTTAACCGCTGGGGCCGACGCGACAACATCTACAAAGCAAGAATCAAAATTTTGGTTAAAGCTGAGCAAGAGCGCTTTACACGTGAAGTGGATGCGGAGTTTGAGCGTATTCACATAGAGGATAAGGCTCCGCACACCATTACTACTCGCGAGCTAGAGAGAGTGCGTGCGATGTTTGAAGTTCCCGAGCAGGTCAAAAATCAAACTAGTGCAATCAATGCAGCGCCCTCACGTTCACCGGTTTCACCCGTTCCACCCCTATCTATTGCAGCTGAACACAAAGCTGCTTTTACGAGGTGGCTAACTCAAAACGCTGCTCCGCATCGCTTGCCTAACTATAGGATCGTGACCCTCTCATTTAAAAGACCTGGTCAAGCGCCCGGTGATGCAACGGCATCACAATTGGAGGAGGCGGCAAAAATATGTGAGTCTTTTTCCTGCGGAGAAGTCCGGGTCACTCATGCTCAAAATTTAGTGCTCCCTTGGGTTCACGAAAATGACCTGTATTCTCTTTGGCTCCAAGCCAAAGAGGCCGGTTTCGCGCAACCCAATATCGGATTGATTTCGGACATGATTGCTTGCCCTGGAGGAGATTACTGCGCACTTGCAAATGCGAGATCCATTCCAGTTGCGGATTCAATTACCCAGCGTTTCACTGACCTTGATGAAATCTTGGACATCGGTCCAGTCGATCTTCATATCAGTGGGTGTATCAACTCTTGTGGCCACCACCACAGTGGGCATATTGGCGTCTTGGGAGTAGATAAGGACGGTCAGGAGTGGTACCAAGTCACATTAGGCGGTAGCGACGGCAGTGATCTTGGAGGTTCGCCTACGCCTGGACGCGTAGTCGGGCCTTCCTTCTCCTCCGAGGAGGTTGTGGGTGTTATAGAGGAGGTACTGGCTCACTACACGACATTACGTACGCCCGGTGAGGCATTTATAGACACCCTAAAAAGAGTTGGCTTTGATTCTTTTAAGGTTGTTGCAAACGCTGCTCGCGCGGACCGAAAAACTGGTGAAGCTCTTACAAACTAAGCTACCAAAAACCGACTCCAAGGCAATAATCCCCAAGTAGTTGATGGTGGCTGATATTTTCCTTAACGTTATTAAGTATTTACGATTTTCTGGTTTTTATTTATGAAACTAAATTTATTTCACGCACCTGCTGAAAAATCAACCGTAGTTGAGCCTGGAGTTTTGGAGCTTACCAACGATGTTGATCCCTTGGAAATCTCACTTGAGGGAGTTAGCAAAATTCGCCTGAGTTTTCCAAAATTTACGGATGGCCGTGCGTTCAGCCAAGCCGTTATGCTTAGAAACCGAAGGGGCTTTAAGGGCGATCTTTGTGCAACGGGTGATGTGTTGATTGATCAGCTCATTCAGATCGCTCGTACAGGCTTTACCAGCGCAGAGTTAAGAGCAGATCAAGACATTGAGCACGGAAAAAGGTTGCTAACTCATTTCAAAGGCTTCTACCAAGGCGATGTCATAAACGCAACCCCAGCTTTTGCCCGCTAACCCGCTAACCCGCTAACCCCCTCACTTCCTCTCGGCCCATTTGTATAGCCTCAACACAGCACTACCTTATGTTGCAAAAGCCCTCCCCCAAAGCTACTGAAGTTAACAACCAACCAAGCCAGACGTACGCCGATAAGCTCATTAAAACGAAAGATTTGTTGACTCAAGCCGCTCGTGATTTCAGCCCCTGCGTTCAAGCATCAAGTCTTGGTGCGGAGGATATGGTAATCACAACTTTGATTCACCAAATAGACCTTCCCATTAATGTCTTTGTACTTGATACGGGTGCTTTGCACACCCAGACCCTAGCCCTTTTAGAGCGAGTACAGTCCCGAGCAACACAGCACTCTAAGGTGCTTGTTTACAAGCCTGAGTTAACTCAGGTCATTGAATTTATCCGTCGCGAGGGACAAGACGCGATGTACAAATCTCAAACGCTTAGAAAAGAATGCTGCAACATAAGAAAGTTAGAGCCTTTAGCACGCGCCCTCAAAGGTCAAAGGGCCTGGATCACTGGACTGCGCGCTGAGCAGTCTAACAACCGATCACAAATGCAGTGGATTGAGGATGACCTTCAGTCTGGCAACCCAATTACAAAATTCAACCCTCTGATGCAGTGGACTTGGGGAGATGTTTGGCATTTTTTAGCTGAAAATAAAGTGGACTACAACCCTTTACATGATCAGTTCTATCCAAGCATTGGTTGCGCACCTTGCACGCGCGCGATTAGCTTAGGAGAGGACTTTAGGGCGGGGCGTTGGTGGTGGGAAGACGCATCAGCTAAAGAGTGCGGATTGCACCAAAAATAACCCTATGACTCCAATTTTGTTTTGACCGCATCCGATTTTTAAACTTATTAATATTATTTTTTTATTCTCTTCTTATTGAATTTAATTCCATGAACGCACGAAGCTCCTCCGACTTAACTCACCCTCTAAGCAATGCGCAACTTAATGCATTGGAAGAGGAGACTATTTTTATTCTGCGTGAGGTTGCGGCTTCATTTGAACGCCCAACCCTGCTTTTCTCAGGTGGCAAGGACTCACTTGTTATGCTCAAGTGTGCTGAAAAAGCATTTGGCATAGGACGTATCCCCTACCCACTGTTGATGATCGATACGGGGCATAACTTTCCCGAGGTAACGGCCTTTAGGGATAAAAGGGCTCAAGAGCTTGGTGCAGAATTAATTGTTCGTAGCGTTGAAGATTCAATGGCAAGAGGAACGGTTCGCTTATCCCGTCCAGACGAACCACGCAACGCCCATCAGTCCGTTACGCTTTTAGAGGCAATTGAAGAGTTTAAATTTGATGCACTCATGGGCGGAGCACGCAGGGACGAGGAAAAAGCGCGAGCCAAAGAGCGCATCTTCTCACACAGAGATAGCTTCGGGCAGTGGCAACCTAAAGCACAGCGCCCTGAGTTATGGAACTTGTTCAATACCAAGTTGCATCCAGGCGAACACTTTAGGGTGTTTCCTATTTCTAACTGGACAGAACTAGATGTTTGGCAATATATTGAGCGAGAAAACATTGAACTACCCAACATCTACTTCACCCACCAACGAGAGGTAGTTGAGCGCAAAGGTCTTTTGGTTCCCATCACAGAGCTGACGCCCCCGCTGGCGGGTGAAACTGTTCAGGTCCGTAGCGTTAGGTTTAGAACCTTGGGTGATATAACCTGCACCTGCCCTGTTCAAAGTTCTGCAGCTAATGCACATGACATTGTGCTGGAAACTCTCACCGCTGATGTAAGCGAACGTGGCGCAACGCGGATGGATGATAAAACCTCCGAAGCCTCAATGGAGAAAAGAAAGAAGGAGGGTTACTTCTAATGAGTAGCTCAACCCTAAATATGCAGGAAGTATCAACTGTGAACAATCCAAACTTGGGCCACTTGGCCGCTCTTAAATTTATAACCTGCGGGTCAGTTGATGACGGTAAAAGCACCCTCATCGGTAGGCTTTTAGTTGACTCAAAGGCAGTGCTTCAAGATCACCTTGCAGGTATTGAGAGTCACGGCGAAATTGACTTGGCGATGCTAACCGACGGCTTAAGTGCTGAGCGCGAACAAGGAATCACTATTGATGTGGCATATCGATATTTCTCCACTGAGCGCAGGAAATTCATCATCGGCGATACCCCAGGGCATGAACAGTACACCCGCAACATGGTTACTGCTGCCTCTAGCGCGGACGCTGCGGTAGTGTTAATAGATGCTACAAAACTTGATTGGCAAAACCCCGCGCTTGAACTGCTTCGCCAAACGCGGCGTCATAGCCTCTTGCTTAAGCTACTGAGGGTACCTCATGTAATATTTACGATCAACAAACTAGATGCTATCAAAAGCGATAGCTTGAGCGATCAAGAGGCTCAAACACTTGCCTATAAAAATATCAGTGCCGCAATTGAACAGTTTGCCAAACAAGTACAAATCACAGCCAAAGCTTTGGTACCTATATCTGCTTTAAAGGGTTGGAATGTTGTTAATTCATTTGAAGGATGGTGCAATTACAACGGGCCCTCACTCATTGATGTACTTGAGAGTTTGAGTAATACACCGGTTGACATTCACGCTCATTTTGCGCAAAGCGTTCAGTGGGTTGAGAAATTTCACGACTCCTCGACTACAGCTCACGGCAGACGAATATTTTGGGGCAAAGTCTCTACCGGAACTGCTAAAGTGGGGCAAAAAGTTAAGGTTTTCCCTGGCACACAAACAGCAGTAATCTCCCAGGTTCTCAATACAGTGCGCGCTCCGGGCCAAATTAGTGAGGGACAAAGCGCCGGTATTATTTTGGACAGGGAGGTGGATATTTCTAGAGGTGACGCGTTAATTGATGCTGATCACCCTATTGAAGGTTCGCGCGAAGTTAATGCTGTCATTGCATGGATGGATGATGAACCGTTGGTCGCCGGAAGAATGTACCACGCCCTTCACGCCCACAAATGGGTTAAGTGTAAAGTGCAAAAAATCGCTTACAAAATCGATATCAATACGCTTGAGCAAACCGAAGCCAGTGAGCTTGCTCCAAATGAAATTGGTCGAGTCGTACTGATGTTGCAACAAGAAATTCCGTCACTAAAATTCAGTGAGTCTAGAAATTTGGGGGCAATGATACTCGTTGACACAGCCAGCCACAGGACATCTGCCGCAGTTTTGATCGACTAAAGCCCCTCCTTGCTGTAGTACTTCTTTGTCCAACCTTACATACACTTAAAGCTAAGTTTTGAATTAAAATAACGTTTTAGCAAATAAACCAGTACTTGAGTGCACTTTTTGAGTACTGAGTCATTTGCCAAGCGAATTTTTAAATTCAATTCCAATTTCAATTCGTATTTACCTCTTTTTTAAACTGTTATGACCCACGTAGTAACTGAAGCTTGTATCCGCTGCAAATATACCGATTGTGTTGATGTCTGCCCCGTCGATTGTTTCAGAGAGGGTCCTAACTTCTTGACCATCGATCCCGATGAATGTATCGACTGCGCAGTCTGCATTCCTGAGTGTCCTGTCAATGCTATTTACGCAGAAGAAGATGTCCCCAGCGACCAAGAACATATGACTCAACTCAATGCAGATTTGTCCCGCATTGGTTGGCCCAGTATCACCAAACGCAAAGCACCACTTGCTGATGCTGATGAATGGAAAGATAAAACCAACAAACTCCCCGAGTTGGTTCGTTGAGCCCCATTCAAACAGAAGTACTCATCATTGGGGCAGGACCCGTTGGACTTTTTCAGGTCTTTCAACTTGGGCTGCAAGAAATTAGCGCACATGTGCTTGACGCACACGACCAAATTGGCGGTCAGTGCAGTGCACTCTATCCAGATAAATATATCTACGATATTCCTGGCATTAAAAAAATAACGGGCCAACAATTAGTTGAGCAATTACAAAATCAGATAGCACCCTTTAAGACCCCAGTGCACCTTGGGAGTTATGTGCAGTCCCTCAAACCACTAGAGGATGGATTTGAAGTTACGACGCAAAAGGGTGTTACTTTTAAGGCTAAATGCGTTGTGATAGCTGCCGGAGTTGGCGCGTTTGTGCACAAAGAACTCCCCCTTGCTGAGCTAAAAGAGTTTAGAGCGAATAAATCTCAAGTCTTCAACAGCTTGCCCGAAAACGCGGATTTACCTGGGAAAGATATCGTCATATACGGCAACAATGAACACGCTGTCACCACAGCTCTTAAAGCACTAGAGAGCATTAAAGCAGTAAATAACGCACCTTCAAGAGGTTCAGTCACTCTGGTTTACCGCCGCGACAAACTCGAATTAGAGGAATTAGACAGCTCTGGACAAGAACTACTTCGTACAGGATTTGAACATGCCCTTAAAACGGGTGAGCTCGACTTTAAAGTTGCTCAGATTACGGCTGTCCAGACTAACAATTCATCACTATCACATGTAATTTTGACGGGCACTGATGGTCTTGAATCACGCATTAAATGCGACTACTTGATTGAGTCCCTTGGTTTATCCCCCAAGCTAGGACCGATCACTGAGTGGGAGCTAGCCATGCAAAGAAGGAGCCTGACTGTGAGCCCGGAGACCTTTTGCACATCTATTCCCGGAGTTTTTGCGGTTGGAGATATCAACACCTACCCAGGCAAGAAAAAACTCATCCTCAGCGGCTTCCATGAAGCAACGCTTGCCGCATTCGCTATTGCCTCTCATTTAACGGGCAGGCAAAGCGGCCCGCTTGAATATACAAGTTCATCAACTCGTATACATAAGCTCCTGGGTGTTTGAGCAGAAAAAATTAAATACTTTAAGAGCACTGACTCAACCGTAATTTTTGAGTAGATCTGCTTGTAGTGCAAATAAGGGGCTTGCCCATTCACCAGGGTTACTCTGGCGGTACAAAAATAGACTCTTATACCAATAAGAGCGCTCTGAGCTGAGCCCCCAACGCCAATCAGCACTAAAGGGAAGAAGGACATAAGTCGCCCTATTTAGAGCTCCTGCTAAATGAACAGTTGAATTATCAATTGACACGACAGCGTCGCAAGCATCAATGAGCGTTGCAAGTCCATCGATATCTGAAAAGTTATCGATATCGGCATAAGAAAGCACTTCAATACCGAGCGTTTCGCGAACGATTTGAAGCTCTTCTTGGGTGGCTCCGTATTGAAGATTAATAAAATTAAAACGGTCTAATGCAAAACCTCCCGAACTGTTAAGGCAAAGAGCGCCAACTAAATCGAGTGCTGAGATGCTACGGTCTCGTCCTTTCTTGTCATTTTTACTGCGCCAACTTATCCCAATGGTCGGTTTTTGTTTAAGAGGTATTTGCTCTTTTATTTGACTTCGTCTAGTTGTATCACTCAGCAAGTAACCCGCAGGAATCGTTTTAAAAGCGTCTTGATTCTGACAAAAAATCTCAGCCAGTTGCCCCATTGGCATGTGCTGATCGTAGTTACTCTCAGCAATGACCTGCCCTTTGGGGAGGAATTCATAGTCGGGAAAACTGCGTCTAAAAAGCGGGATCAACCTTTCATCAACTTGAACAAGTATCTTGGAGGCCAAGACGCAGGCTCTTGGGAGTAAGGCTGCGAACATGACCTCATCTCCTACACCCTGCTCAGCCCAGATCAGCAAACGCTGGCAAATCGGTTGGTGAACTACACCCGTGGAATTTTCAGGCTCAGCTGAGTTAGGAGATCCGAACATAGAGCTCGTAATCCAAGGATTTGTACTGCTCAGTACTGGGGAGATCATGACCTCTTCTCTCCAACGAGCACCGTAGAGTGCAAAGCCGTCTTTGAAATTTCCGTGCAAAAGAAGCAGTAAAGATTTATTCCATAAGGCTTGAGCGTGGTTGGGGTTTAGATTAAGTGCCTCATTGAAACTTTGCATCGCCTGAGCCCATAATTTGAGCTCGGTATATAAGATGCCCATGTTTGAGTATGCATCACTGTAGCCTGGATTAACGCGCAGTGCGTTGGTATAGGACTCAAGCGCCAATTCATAGTGCCCCATTTCCTTTTGAGCTAACCCTTTGTTAAGGTAGGCAGGGGCGAAAGCTTTGTTCAATGCCGTAGCGCTCTCAAAGCTTTGTACAGCACTAGCGTATTCTCCAAGGTCTTTAAGGGCGTTACCACGGTTGTAGTAAGCATCTGCATAATCTGCTTTGAGCAACAAGGCTTGATCAAAGTAGACAAGCGCTTCTTGGTTATTTTTTTTTGCGCGCTTTATATTCCCCAAGTTGTACAAAGCCTCCGGATATTTAGGGCGCCCTTTGAGGGCGCTCAAATAACTCCGTTCGGCTGCGTCTAATTGACCCGACTCTTGGTAAGCCACACCAAGGGAGTAATAAAACACGGGATTAGAAGTTAATTGCAGAGCACGGGACACATAATCAATTGCGCAGCCGTAGTCTTTGAGTTGACAATACAAAACTCCAAGTAAATGCAGCGCATCAAAATGCTTAGGCTGGGCTTTAATGACTTGTAAATACCCCTCCCGAGCGCTCTCCAATTGGCCTTTAATGTGGAGTTGATTTGACTGCTGAAACAGTTGGCCGATTTTTTTTGAGGATTGACCGACAAAAGAATTCATTTCAATGAAATTTTAAATTGACTGAATAAAGTAACAAGTTAATGCGAAATCTCTGAATTTATCTCACCCTCTATTTCAAGATAAAAGGACTTTGCTAATTTAACAACCGAACTTGGATAGGTGCTAACCCCAACTCGGTGAACATTGCACAGTATAGAGTAGGAATTTTGGACATTACAATGATGGTTTGCTGAAATAGCTGCAAACCGGTGTATTTTCCCCGTATAAATTTCTTTTATCGAACAACATTTAGACAGAGACTATTTTGAATACATTCGCCCTCACCTCCCTCATTACGTTGCTTGTTGTTTTACATATGTTTGTTAACGCCTTAATGGTCGGACGAGCGAGACAAAAATATGAAATCAAGGCGCCTGCCGTAACGGGAAATGAACAATTTGAGCGCGTGTACAGAGTTCAAATGAACACAATAGAGAGCGTTTTATTGTTTTTGCCAGCTCTGTGGATTTACGCCTTCTACGTGGGCGACAAAGGGGCAGCAAGTACGGGATTAATTTGGCTAGTGGGTAGAGTTTGGTATGCCCAGGCCTATAGCTCCAATCCCGCTAAACGCGGACCAGGCTTTATGATTGCAATGCTCGCTACGTTTGGAGCTTGGTTTGGCGGGTTGTACGGTGCCGTTCAAGTATTGATGCATTAATAGCTTAATCTCCATCCATAAAGTTTAAACATTCAATCTGTCGAGTCAGACTATGCCAAGTAATATAGAAATTGCACAAGCCGCTAAAAAACGTCGCATTCTGGAATTAGTTAAAGAAAAATCTGTAATCCCTGAAGATGCGTTAGAGCCTTATGGGCACTACAAAGCCAAACTCTCTCTTGAGTATATTGACACTCTAAAGGACAAGCCGCTTGGCAAGTTAGTTCTGGTGACCGCCATCTCCCCTACTCCCGCCGGTGAGGGCAAGACCACAACCACAGTAGGACTTGGAGACGGGCTCAATCACATTGGCAAAAAAGCTTTGATATGCCTGCGTGAACCCTCACTCGGCCCAGTCTTTGGCATGAAAGGCGGAGCAGCCGGAGGGGGCTATGCCCAAGTCGTTCCCATGGAAGACATCAACCTTCACTTTACGGGTGACTTTAATGCCATCTCGCTGGCGAATAATTTACTTGCCGCACTTATTGATAATCATATCTATCACGGTAACGCGCTAAACATTGATACCAGACGTGTAACGTGGAAACGGGTCATTGATATGAATGATCGAGCACTTAGAAAAATCACCATCGGACAAGGTGGCCCGGGTAATGGGTTTGTGCGTGAGGACGGATTTGATATTGTCGTTGCATCTGAGGTTATGGCAATTTTCTGCTTAAGTAAAAGCCTCGCTGATCTTAAAACCAGGCTTGGAAATATAGTAATTGGATACACACGCGATCTAAAACCAGTTCTAGCACGTGACTTAAATGCTGAGGGTGCGATGACGGCACTCTTAAAGGACGCTTTCGCCCCAAACATTGTCCAAACCATTGAGAATAATTTAGCGCTTATTCACGGAGGCCCTTTTGCTAATATCGCTCACGGGTGTAATTCGGTTATCGCAACTACAACAGCTTTGAAACTTGCGGACTATGTGGTTACTGAGGCAGGATTCGGAGCCGACTTGGGGGCAGAGAAATTCATCGATATCAAGTGCCGTAAATCTGGGCTTAGGCCCTCCGCAGTGGTACTAGTTGCTACGATTAGAGCGCTCAAATACCACGGCGGTATAGAGGTTAAGGATTTAGGAGTAGAGAATTTAGATGCGCTAAAAGCTGGCTTGGTCAATTTAGAAAAGCACATCGACAATATCAGAAATCATTTTGGATTGCCTTGCGTGGTTGCAATTAATCACCGTACCGAAGATACTCAAAAGGAGGTTGATCTCTTAAAAGCAACCGCAGCTCGTCACGGGGCTGAGGTGATATTGGCCAAGCATTTTGCCCAAGGCGGCAAAGGAGCTGAGGAGCTAGCACACGCAGTAGTTAAGATGTGCGAGCAGCCCAATACGTTTAAATTTGCCTACCAAGATGATGAAACGCTTTTGGGGAAAATACAGTCCATAGCAACAAAAATTTACGGTGCCTCTGGGGTTAGCGCTGATAAAAAGATAGTTGAAAGGTTAAATGAGCTCCAAGCTCAGGGCTACGGGCACCTGCCAGTATGTATAGCTAAAACCCAATACTCCTTCTCCACTGATCCTAGTCTTAGAGGCGCCCCAACAGGTCATGTGCTGGGTGTCCGAGAGGTTAGGCTGGCTGCAGGTGCAGAATTTATTGTTGCAGTCTGCGGCGATATCTTAACCATGCCAGGCCTGCCCAAGGTGCCCGCAGCCGATCATATTAATACCGAAGAGAACGGGAAAATTGTAGGTCTGTTTTAGCTGATTTAACTCCTCTAAAGTACAGACTGCATCGCTTTGTGAGCAGTATCCTCTAACCACCCTAAATCAAGTTGTTGATGAGCCTCACAAATAAACCATGGTTCGCGTGAATCGGGCTCTAGCATCACACCTAAGTCAATCAACTTCCAAGCAAATTTTTGATACAACGCGCTGTTTGTCAAACGCCAATCCCTGTAGTTTGTGGGAACGCTTGGTGTGAAGTGAATACCGAACATGGCCGGTGGTCCTGCAAAAGCGTGTTCGATTCCGGCCTTTGTGAAGACCCGACCAAGAAGCTCTTGAATTTGTGTTCCAACACGGTCCACGGTTGCTAAGGCGTTGGTATGGGTCAAAATATTCAACGTCTCATGCGCCGCGCTCAGTGCAACTAAGTTACCAGTGTAGGTACCCCCGTGGACAACCATCCCCTTATTAGAGCCTACCGCGTCCATCACAACAGCGCGCCCTCCAAAGGCTGCAACTGGGTAACCATTACCCATCGCTTTAGCGTATGTTGTAAGGTCCGCATAAATACCGTATAGCGACTGAGCTCCGCCTTTAGCGACTCTGAAGCCTGTTTTAACTTCATCAATAATTAGCATGGTGCCGTGCTCGGTACACAGGCTCCTCAGTCGAGCAAGCCATGCTGGGCTTGCAGAGATGCTGCCGCAGTTGCCAACTATAGGCTCTAGGACCACCGCGGCCAATTGATCGCTGTACTCTTTAAAGAGTTTTTCTAAAGCGGCGTCACTGTTAAGGGGTATGACCTCGACCAAATCTCTTGTTTTCTCTGGGATACCACCCCCAAATGGAATCACTGTTGGGTCAGCACTAGATTTGGGATCCCAACTCTCAACATCGGATTTCCACATCATCTCATCATAGAGCCCGTGAAATCCACCCTCCACAATTGCAATTCGCTTGCGCTTGGTAAATCCGCGCGCAGTGCGCACTGCACCCATTACTGCCTCTGTACCGGAATTTGCAAACCTCATCTTCTCGATATTGGGACACAGGGCTTTAATTTGATGAACAACCTTGGCATCTAATGAAGTGGAAAAGCCAGTAAGTGTTCCACGTTGAGTGATTTGTTCAATAACGGCCCTATCGACCCGCTTATCTCTGTAACCCAAAATGATGGGGCCATAACCCAACCGAAAGTCGACAAAACTACGTCCATCGGCATCTGTGATGTAACACCCCTGCGCCCTATCAACGAAAACAGTTTGATCATCACCCCAGTACCTGTAGTTCTCAGCAACACCCTGTGGCATGACGGTCTTAGACTCTTTGAGCAACTTTTCTTGCACAGGTTTGGCCGCTCCCCCAAGGGCTTGCCCTTTTGTTGGATGAGGTTGTTCGATACCGTGGGGGGGGCGAAGAAGCATCCCTACCCGGTCCTCCAACAGTTTGGCAACGTGTAATTCGCCCACACCTCCCCCGTAGGTCGCTTGCGCTTGTTCAAAAAGCGATTTAGCTACTCCACCCATGGTTAAAGAGTAGCCCTGAGAGTTTGCTATTTCGTTGACCAGTGTGAGATCTTTAACGCACAAATCCAGCGAGAAGCTTGGATCATAGTGCCCTGCAAAAATTGAGGGAACATCATGCTCCGCAACCCATGAGTTTCCGGCACTTGATTTGATGGCCTCCCAAACGGTGTTCAAAGGAACCCCGGCCTTGCCCCCCAACATCAAGGCTTCACCAATCGTTGCAGCGCTTACGAACCAAAGTAAATTGGTAAGTAATTTAACCGTTGCGGCGTTACCAGGCTTACCCACATAGAAAATCTTCTCGCCGATGACCTCAAGCACTGGCTTGTAAAAATTAAAGGTTTGCTCATCACCGCCAACAAAAATAGAGAGTTTGCCAAGCGCAGCAAAATCGACTGCGTTAGTTACAGGCGCCTCCAAGTAATGAACCTTATTTTGAAGTCCTACCTTAACCAGTTCTTGAACCAAGTCCACTGCGCTTGTCGATGTATCTATCACTGTCGCACCTGACTTGAGGTGGGCTAGCACTCCTTGCTCGCCCAACATTACACTTCGAACTTGCGGGGGGCCGGGAAGGGAGGCCATGACCAGGTCAGCGCCTCTAGCACCATCTGCTAGCGAGTTAGCCCAAATACCGCCACTCTTTAGTAGGTTCTCAGCTTTTGCACGTTCTTGATCAAAGATATGAACACTATACCCAGCTTTAATCAAATTCATCGCCATGGGGTTACCCATGTTACCAACGCCGATAAAGAAAATTTTAGGTTTCAAAGTAGAAGTCATTGCTTACTCGAATAAAAATTAGGAGTCAGTCCAAGGCATAAAAAAAGAGATGAACTTTACGGGGACATCTCCATCTAGTTGTAGCCATAAATACAAGGTTAAGACAAACTTATATTTTTTTAAATCTAAGGAAGAGTTTGTCTTGATGAGATTCTTTTTGGTACTCAAAACCGTGAGATTTAAGTAGTTTTTGGGCGCTAGCAAAATCATAGGTTCTGTACTGAACAGTTTGAGCCATTAAGTTATGCCCCTTGTCTGCAAGGTAATAGTGCTTGATGAAACCGTCCTCGCAATGATCAATTTTTTGCGAATAAGTCATTCCGTTAGAAATTACTTTTTCGTAGTCAAAATGAGGACCTTGGATACCAAGAAGTAATGTACCTGATTGGCTTACATATTTAGAGAGTTGCTCAAACCCTTGTTCGTTAGCATGAGCATCTGGAATATGACTTACTAAAAACGGTTCATTGTCCCCATCAATCACAAAGTACCAAACGCCGCCATAAGAAAAAACCAAGTCGTATTGCTTATCTAAGGTGAGTTTGGTGACATCTTGATTGGACAGCTTTAGGTTCGAGAAGCCCCCAAGACGCTCCTGAGCAATAGCAAGCATTGACTGAGTCAAATCCACGCCCATAATACTTGTGACGTGTTTTCTTTTGGCTAACTCCTCCAATATGAGGCCAGTTCCGCATCCAATTTCTAAAACATGTTGATACGGCTCGTGCTCTAAGAGGTTGTCTACTATTGATTTGTAATCGTAATAACCAGAGGTCATTATGGCATCGTAATATGCCGACATATTCGTGTAATCACCCATGCTGTCTTTCTGAATATTTTTATTGAATTTCTAACTATCTATACAAGATTTATCAAAGCAAATTTTTGTTTGGTCTTTCCCTCTTACTTGCTTTGATTAAAACTCTCAAGAACACCAACCGCAAATCAAATACTGAGCAACGGGCACGGTGAATCAAATCTAATTATTACACAGTCGATACAGTTCCTTTACTATTTATTGACAACTCTGTGCGGTTTATACAAAAGTCGTAGGGCAAGTCTTTACAAATTGATCATTCCCATAATTAAATATTAATTATTAGAAGGGTCTGCTCTTTATTTCTAGATTTAATGTCATTAAAATAGTTCTCATATCTAAGGACAACCCAAGGGGTATCTTATGCCTATTTGCATGGTCGCCAACCCTAAGGGAGGCGTTGGAAAATCAACTATATCCACCAATATAGCGGGATATTTTGCGTCACTTGGCAAAAAGGTAGCCCTAGGGGATCTGGATCCCCAGCAATCTTCCAGACTTTGGCTAAGCCTAAGACCGCCTGCCGCACCACAAATTACGGCATGGGATTACGACGAGGATGCACCAAAAGACTCACTGGGTAAATTTAACTACGGGGTGCTTGATACGCCGGCAGGTTTCGATGAAAGAAAACTAAAGAAAGCCCTCAAAGTTGTCGATAAAGTGATCATCCCAATTCAGCCGAGCGTATTTGATATTTTTGCAACCCAGCATTTTATTAATATTTTGCTAGAGATGAAACAAACCAAATCACTGGATATTGGGATTATCGGTATGCGCGTTGATGAGCGAACTATCTCTGCTGCAAAATTAGCAGAATTTCTTGCAACACTCCCCTTTCACCATATTGGGAATGTGCGAAGTACACAGTACTATGTTCACTTAGCGGCTCATGGGTTAAGTCTATTTGACATGACACCAAGTAAGGTTGTAAAAGACTTGGAGCAATGGGCTGCCATAGGCGACTGGCTAAAGAAATAAATCACTATTCTTAATAAACAAAAAGCGCCAAACAGATCTTCTGTCTAGGCGCTTTTTATTTTCCAGTGTGGATTTGTATTAGAGTTCCACCATCGTTCCAAGCTCAATCACACGTCCAGGATCGACCTTAAAGAAGTCAGCCGCCCGAGAGGCGTTTTGCATCATGGAGATGAATAAATGCTCTCTCCACATGGACATTTGAGGAATCTCGTGCGCTACAACGGAGTCACGTGCAAGGAAGAAAGATGACTCTTCAACAACACAGTTAATATTGTGATTGGTGTTGAGTAATCTAAGGATGTGTCCAATATCAGGAGTTTCCTTAAATCCATACACAGCACGAACTAAGAACATGTTATTTCCCAGATCCTTAAGTGCGATACGCTTTTCATCGCTTACCCTTGGAACGTCCCAGACACTAACCTTTAAAAATATCACACGCTCATGTAGAACTTTATTGTGTTTTAAATTGTGCAGTAAAGCTGCAGGAACATAGTCAATGTGCGCAGTTAAAAAGATCGCAGTGCCCTCTACCCTTGCTGGTGGGTGTTGCATCAAAGAACTTAAAAAGTCTTCGATTTGAATCCCGCTATCGACAGCGCGTTTTCTAAGAAGTTGACGGCCTTGATACCAAGTCATCATAAGCAAGAAACAAATTGCGCCGATGACGAGTGGAAACCAACCCCCCTCTAAAATTTTCGCAAGATTGGAGGCAAAGAAGCCGAAATCAACAACCATGAATACACTGATAACGAGCGTTACGAGTAGTGGATTCCATTTCCAAACCACCTTCATCACCACCGCAGCTAAGAAAGTAGTCATCAGCATGGTGGTGGAGACCGCAATTCCGTAGGCAGCGGCTAAGTTATCTGATTTTTTAAATGCCAATACAACGATAACAACGATTAGACATAGCATCCAATTGATAAAAGGCACATAGATCTGACCAATTTCACGCTCTGAGGTAAAAAGCACTCTCATACGGGGTAAAAATCCGAGCAATATAGCTTGACTGGTCATTGAGTATGCGCCTGATATACAGGCCTGAGAAGCAATCACCGTTGCCACCGTTGACAAGATCACCAAAAACAGGGAAAAACCTTCTGGAGCCATCAAGAAAAAGGGATTTGAAATCGACTCAGGATTAGTTAAAAACATAGCCCCTTGCCCGAAATAGTTTAAAAGCAAGCAAGGCATTACTAGAAAGAACCAGGCAAACTGCACAGGCTTAATACCGAAGTGACCCATATCCGCATACAAGGCTTCAGCACCCGTCAACACAAGAAAAATAGAGCCAGTTACAGCAAAGGCAATTGCTGAATCGTGACGCATGAAGTCGTAAGCATAGATCGGATTAAATGCGAGCAATATTTCTGGTGCGTTAAAGATTTGGTAAAGCCCCATGAGTCCAATAACGCTAAACCATACCACCATGATAGGACCAAATAGACCACCAACGATCGCAGTTCCTTTTTTCTCAAAAACAAAAAGAGCAATCAAAATTATGATTGTCAAAGGCAAGATGTACGGGGTCAATCCGTCTGAGATGACCTGCATACCTTCCAAAGCTGATAGAACGGAGATTGCGGGGGTTATTACCGCATCACCGTAGAACAAACATGCACCCAACACACCAACGATTGTTAGGGTCATGGCTCGCTTGGTTCCAACTTTGGTAGTTCTTATCGCCAATGCCATGAGAGCCAAGATACCGCCCTCACCGTGATTGTTGGCGCGCATCACAAAAAGCACATACTTTAGTGACACTACGAAAACAAATGCCCAAAATACCATTGAGATGACGCCGAAGATTGAGTCATGATTTAAAGGTATGCCGTTGGCAGGATCAAAACAGGCTTTAAGCGCGTATAAAGGGCTTGTGCCAATATCGCCGAACACAACACCTATGGCGGCCAGTATCAACGCGGCCGTACCGCCCTTACTGTGTCCATGTGTGTTTTCAATATCTACGGGGGGGAGCTGCTTAGATTGGGAATACTCAGGATTACTTAGAGACATAAACTGCTTTAAAGCTAAGGATTGCGCATTGTAGAGGAATAAAAAGCCTCGTCAAGGCCAAACCTAGCCAACAAATAGCGTCCAGATAAGTCTCTGATTTAATTAGAGATTTCAGGCACCCTGGCCGCGAAATCCCCGGTATAAATGCACTGAAAAAGGGAACTTTAGGGGAAGTGTAAAGTTCTGTAATCCTGCGCCTAAATTCGCTCAGTGTTGTGCAGAAATTCCTTAATTTTCAACCACTTTTAAATGGCTGCAGCTTTAAGCTTTTGGGCTCGTAGATACTGTGAAATTAGTGCTACACAAATAAAAACTACGCCTACTGCATCACTTGAAGTAGATGGGTAAACGAGAGCAAATCCTGAAACCACAAAAAGCACTCGCTCCAGTAAGGTAGTTTTAAGCCAAGCCCAGCCCTGAAAACCGGCCGCTATAGCCGCGATTCCTAAGGCTGCGGTTACGGTAACCTCTGCAATGGACAACCAGTTTGCATTTGCAAGTGCCTTTGTCGAGCCCATCAATAAAAGTCCTTGTCCGTTGGTATCAAGTACAAACATGAAGGGAAGCAAAAAAGCAGGAACCGTATATTTCCAACATTGCAATGTGGTTTTATAAGGATCGCCGCCAGTAATGGCTGCTGCTGCAAAGGGTGAAAGTGCGGTGGGGGGCGAGACCTCACTAAGCACTGCATAGTAAAAGATAAACATATGCGCAGCAAAATCAGGAACACCTAATTTTATGAGCGCAGGCGCAGCTATGACCGCACAAATAATATATGAGGCTGTAACGGGTACAGCCAGACCAACAATCCAAACCACCAGTGCTGTAAAAATAGCAGTTAAAAGCAGTGATCCATCTGCATAATCAATCACAATTGTGCTGAACTTTAACCCAAGTCCAGTGAGAGTCACGACACCCACAATGATCCCTGCTCCAGCGCAGGTTGCCGCTACGTTTAAAACTCCCAATGAGCCCCCCTCCAAGGCCTTTATTAAAGGGGACTTCCAAAGGGCTAACCACTTGTTGCCTATACCCCTGAATAGGTCATAGGAAATTAGGGAAGTATCTTCGCGAATCATACTAGTGAAAAACGACACAACTGTTGCCCAAAAGACAGATAACACAGGCGAATAGCCCCACATCATGAAGAAAATAATGGAGATTAAAGACAGGAAGTGATACCAGTACCTACACGTCAGTCGCCACAAAGAATCACTAGCCTCAATAATGCTATCTGCAAAACCGTATTTACGTGCGTCAATCTCGACCATCAAAAATAAGGCAAGATAGAACAAACAAGTTGGAATGGTCGCCATCAAAAGAACATCTAAGTAAGAGATGTTCAAAAATTCAGCAATTAAAAATGCCGCAGCACCTAAGACGGGTGGAGAAATAATGGCCCCTAGCCCACCAGCAGCCAAAAGCCCACCTGCCGCATTTTTCTCATATCCTACCTTTGCAAGCATGGGGTATGCCACAGCCCCCAGAGTAACTGTCGTAGCAACTCCAGAGCCTGAGGGGCCGCCCAGCAAAAAAGAGGAAAGAACTACGGTGCGCCCAGCACCGGTTGCTTTACCGCCCATGGCCGAAAAGGAGAAGTCAATATAAAACTTACCCGCGCCTGAATACTGCAAAAATGCGCCAAAAATTGTGAACAGTATGATCAAAGAGGAAGATACATCTATCGCAACTCCGAAAATCCCCTCCAAGGTCATATACATGACACCCACTAAACGTCCAACATCATAGCCCTTGTGAGTCCAAGGCGCTGGAAGATAAGGACCAACTAAGGCGTACAAGATAAACAGTGAAGTGATAATGGGCATAACCAAACCATTGGTTCGGCGCATGGCCTCCATTACTAGGAAAATCAAGCACAGACCAAAGAAAATATCCAAGCCCTCTGGCATGGTATTACGGTCTGAGAAATCATCACCACCTTGAATCATGTAAAGCACTATCACAACAGACAGTGCTGCTGCAATCCAGTCCCACCACATAATCCTGTGCCTAAATTTGGAACTGATGGGAAATAAAAGAAAGCATAAAAACAAAACCATCGCCACGTGCACGGGACGCATGATCTGGGTCGGAACAATAGAGTAAGCCGCGTATAAATGAAACAACGACATACCTATGCACATGACAGTAATCATCACGGCGCGCCATCCTGAGAATTTATTAGCTGCGCCCTCCTCTTCCTCAATGTAGCTCTCAGCCTTTGCTAAAGACTCTTCACTAACCTGCTCTAGTTCATCAATATTGATCGACTCAGCGAGTGCATGTTGCTCAGGTTTTGTGTTCATCAATTAACCTTTATCCCTTTTTCTTTAAAGTAACGTAGTGCTCCAGGATGAAATGGGATTGGTGTTGCAACTTGTTTTTGATCAGCTAGATTTAAATTTTCAGCTTCCTTATGAGCTGCCACCAAATCAGCTTTATGTTCAAACACAGTTTTAACAATGTTGTAAGCGGTTTTCTCATCCATATTTTCGTGACACACGAGAATATTCATAACAGTTGCTTGTTTGTTATCAGCATTCATACCGCGGTAGACAGATTTTGATATTACATCCGAGATATATAACTTTCCGTATTTAGCATTCATCGCATCAACCAATTCTGCATGGTCGATCAATTTAACTTTTGTACCTGGTGTGTTTGCCAAATCTGTTACAGCCGCAGTAGGTAATCCTCCTACCCAAAAGAAGGCATCAATTTTCCCGTCTTTAATTGCATTAACGGACTCAGCGGCTCCCAGGCGCTCTCGTTTAATGTCCTTATCCTTGTCAATACCTGCAGCCTCAAGCAAACGAAACGCCATTACTTCTGTGGCGCTCCCTGGAGACCCAGTAGATACGCGCTTGCCCTTCATATCTTTCATCGAATTAACGCCCGTCCCCTCCACAGTTACCACATGCATCCTGTTGGGATACAGGATCATTAATGTACTTAAAGGTACTTTATTATTTTTGAATTTCTCAATGCCAGTAAATGCGTCTAAGCCCGCGTCGGTCATCGTAAATCCAATGTAAGGCTTACCGCTTCCAATTAGCTTTAAATTATCAACAGAACCACCCGTTACTTCAGCAGTCGCCTGAAACCCTGGAATGTACTTAGAGAAAATCGATGCCATTGCGCCACCCATCGGGTAATAAACACCACCTGTGCCACCCGTAGCAATGGATATATTTTGGGAATATGCAGAGACACATAAACTCAAGCACATTGACAGTATCAGGGTGAATTTTTTTAGCAACATGAGCGCACTCCAGCGTAATAGTAGTTAGCGCCAAGGCTAACAGACTCAGTGCGCACTTGAACCTAGAGGTAATACGTAGAAAAATTCAGTGGCTTAGGATGATTCAGTTAGTTTTTTGGCCTTCTGATTAAACCCACTTTGAATCATCAAATACTAGGTCCTCAAGCATTAGAGAAGCGATCCAATTGTTCATGTATCTCAGCAATTAAATCAATCATATTTGAACCGGCTCAGCGCTCCAACCTGCTGCGACTAGATCAACTGTTAGCTTGTTGGTTTGATCAGAGTTGCGAGGCGTCATAGGAGGCATTGTTCGCATCCAACCCGAGTCAGAGTAGAGGACCGATAGGGCCGCTTTAACGCTCGCGACTAAAGACTCCTGAGCTAAGATCGTTCTGTGCTCAGTCGCCCGTTGAACCGATGACTCACCCCTCGGTGTACCCTGCTTGGACCATGCGATCTGAGAGTCCGCAGCTGTTAGATTTGTGGTTGCAGAGATGCATCCTGCAAATCCGTTAGTGCTGGACTCATATAAAGTTGCCTCAGAGCTTGGAAACACCTGAAACCCCGGTACTTCCTTCACAACCGCCTTGGAATAAGCAATATCGCCGGCGCTGTCTTTAATACCCACCACTTTGTCGCTATATTGTTTTGCCAATTTCGAAACAACCTCAATCGGCCAAGGAACGCCAGTATTTTGAGGAATGTGGTAAAGATAAATTGGGATTGTCGCAGTACCAAGCAACTGAATCAGTTGATGGACATAGGACAATAGTCCAGCGGGGTCAATACCCTTGTAGTAAAACGGCGGAACGATCAACGCTCCGTTAAAACCCAACTGATCTGCAGCAGTCGTCAACGTAAGGGTTTCAGCAAGCGAGGATACTCCCGTGCCCACCATGATGCGTGACATGGGCAAACCCGCATCCTTAACCGCCTGCATAATTTTTATGCGCTGCTCTGTGCTGAAGGAGGCCGCCTCGCCCGTTGTACCCAGTAAATTGATACCGTCACACCCGTGATCAAGTAAATATCTTAAATGCTTTACCAACCGCACAGTATCAGGGGTAAAGTCATCATGAATGGGGGTTGCAGAGGCGGCAACAACGCCGGTAATGTATTTTGACATTTTAGTTTATCAGTCGTACCGTAAAACCCGGCTTTGCAGGGGGCGGAATGAGGCAATATAAATGAATTTGCAACAGCTAACCTAAGCACAAAGCAAATGAGTCTCACTTCATTTGCTTAGGTATATTAAGTTAAGCAGGTGATTTATCTGGTTCACCCTCGGTTGCAGGCTCAGGTGCTGCTACAGGTTTTGGTGGTGGAGGTGGCGGAGGAGTAAGAGCGACTGGAGGCGTAATTGGAGGTAGAGGAACCTCAGGCTCGACAGGGTCAAGAACTTGCATCGTTTGAGTCACGATTGAGCAAAGTTTACCCGCATCATTTTGAATGCTAACTTGCCAAACCATTGTCGATTTACCTCTGTGAAACGCCCTAGCCTCTGCCTTAAGTACTGAACCAACTTCAGCAGATGCCATGAATTTAGTGCTTGAATCTTTGGTCACTACTTGTGTGCTACTTGGGTTATTCATAAGTGTACCGACCACACACAATGTATCTGCAAAGGTCATATAAACGCCCGCGTGAATGACTTCGCCCACAGAGAAGAAGTCCTCTCTTAGCTCCAATTCACCTAACACTTTTTCAATGCCCACCTCCGTTACTTTGACACCGAAGAGTCCGGGGAAAATAGGCTCAAGTAGTTGGGTAATTGATTCGACGTCGTACATAACCGCCTTTTGCATTAAAAGTTAGAACTCTGACCAGTTAGTAAACCAGTGATGTTGGCAATTATATTCCCGTCCTAACCTTAACCTCCCCCCCCTAGTTTTAACTAAAGTTAACTAGGGCCAGGCACTAATTAGGTGACAGGAGGAGCAAAAAAGCGGTTTTAGCAGGTTACTTTCATTTAGGCTGTTTAACTATTCGTAAATACGGTTTCACAGCGTTCCATCCTCCAGGGAAGAGAGTCTTGGCATCCTCATCTGACACAGAGCCCGCAATAATTACATCTTCACCATTTTTCCAATTAACCGGAGTTGCCACCTTGTGTTTAGCAGTTAACTGCATCGAGTCAAGAGCCCGCAGTATTTCATCAAAATTACGCCCGGTGGTCATGGGGTAAGTCATCATGAGTTTGATCTTTTTATCGGGACCAATAACAAAGACGGATCTAACTGTTGCACTGTTAGCGGCTGTTCTGACCTCTGAGTCGCCCTTCTCATCTGCGGGAAGCATGTTGTAGAGTTTCGCAACATTGAGGTCTGTGTCCCCAATCATTGGATATTTCACAGCTGACCCTTGGGTCTCCTCGATGTCTTTTGCCCAACTTCCGTGACGGTCAACAGGATCCAAACTCAGACCGATCAACTTGCAATTGCGTTTTGTAAACTCTGTCTCGATCTTAGCCATGTAACCAAGCTCAGTTGTGCAAACAGGCGTAAAGTCTTTGGGGTGAGAGAAAAGAATCGCCCAACTCTCACCTATCCAGTTGTGAAAGTTAATCTTGCCCTGAGTTGTTTGGGCTTCAAAATCGGGAGCAGTATCATTTATTCGAAGTGACATTATTTCAATTCCTAAAAAACATTTAAAACCTAATATTCCTCAACCCTTGTACTCTAAAACATGAAGTCCGCCGTTCCAGTCAGTGACGTACATCAAACCCTCAGGCGTGACGTAGGCATCGCAAGTTTTGGCAGCAAAAGCGATATTGGGTCTTGGATCCATCATCTTCTTGGGCAGTGGTGGTACCCAATAAGCGAGTTCTTTGGGTTCAAAAGCATTTGAGATATCAAACACCCTGACTCCGGCGTTATTGTAGGTAGCAAAGATTGTTTCTTCACTTTGGAAAGATCCAGGCCTATTTTCATGAAGGTTATGTGGACCAAACGTTCCAAGACCACAATAATCTCTGTCTTTGGGAGTGGGTAGAGTCGAAATCGGCACAGGATTTTCGGAGACTCGCACATCCAAGACAAAGGTGTGGAATATACCCTTTGCACATTTCTCAGCATTGGCCTCGTCGGCCACTACACAAAGACCACGCTTTGGTAAAGGCAACGGAGTATGAGTGCCGCCTGGGAATGGAGGTGCCCAGTTGATGTGAGAGAGTAGTTTGGGCGCAGTGGGGTCACTTAAATCGTGAATAGTGAACCCCCCGTCACGCCAAGCCCCATAGCCCCTGTTGCCTGCTGTAATCATATGATGGAGCGCCATCCGCTTGCCTTTTGGCATCGTCGATACCTCGCCGGCCGCACGGTTTTGGCCAGGCATCCACCACTTTGACACGATTTCAGGTTTAGTAATATTTTGCAAATCAACGGTGACCAAAATAGTATCCGTAAAGCCGTCCAAGTGTGCAGCAATGTAAGCATACCTTCCACCGACCCACCAAAGACGGTTAATGCCAATTCCCGGCATCTCAAGAAAAGCAATTTCTCTCATCTCAGTCGGATTAGAGATGTCATGGATGGATAAGCCTGATCTAAATTTCTTGCGATTGGTCAGACTATCTGCAGGGTTGTTTTCAAAGTAACCACGCATGTCGTTGTAAGACTGCATAGCAACAATGTTGGCTCCGTTCGCAAGTAAAAGTAAATTCTCTGCAACTTGTAAGTGGTGTGTGCGAGTATATTTACCAGCTGTAAAGAAATTAACAGGTTTCAAATCCTTTGGATTTGCAGCGTCCAAAATAGTCACACCATCACTGTGCATGTGGCCTACATAAATATGCCCCTTATTCTTCATTACTTGAACGCTGTCAGGACGACCCCCTAAATCTGAATAAGATATGTGATTTATTTTGTAACCAATGCCCTCGGGAGGAATGACTGCAGTTGGTGCCTGAGCACCAGAGTCTAAAGAAACAGAGGACGCGAGCCCGCCTGCAAACATACCACCTAACGTTTTTAAATGATCACGACGACTTGGGTTTTGCATATTAAGTCCTTTTGTTAGATATTCAACGAACTAGAGAGTGAACAAGTTAGAGTAGGTTTGGAGTTAAAAATAAGCGGCGATTTTATGATTGCTGTTTAAACTATTGTGTAAGCAGTAACAGTTACTGTCCCCCTGACCCCACAACCGCAAGGCCAGGAAGGAGCCCCATTATTTTTCGTCTGCAATCGTGTTGACCAAAACACCAACGCCCTCGATGTCGATTTCGCAAACATCGCCTGGCGCCATCCAAACCGGGGGCGTGCGAGCATAACCCACTCCCGCCGGTGTGCCCGTAATGATCACATCACCGGGAACTAAGGTCATGCATTCAGAAATAATGCAGAGTGACTCAATAACTCCCCACAAGAAATCTTTAGTATTGCCGTCTTGCATGATCTGACCGTTCAAACGCGACTGAATTCTCAGACCATCTGCAGCGCTAGGGAGCTCATCCGGAGTCACAAGCCAAGGACCAAAGCCACCAGTCTGATCAAAGTTTTTACCGAGTGTCCATTGTGAAGATTTTCTTTGAAAGTCGCGAACACTTCCGTCGTTAAAACAAGAATATCCAGCAATACAAGAAAGTGCGTTCTCAGGCGTCAAATGATGAGCCTTTGAGCCAATTACCAAGGCTAGTTCTGCCTCATAGTCGAGCTTACTTGATGCTTTAGGCCTGATGATGGGTTGGTTATGTCCAACCATTGAGGACGGACCACGTAAGAAAAAACTTGGAAATTCTGGTCTCGCATTACCACCTTCTTTGGCGTGATCTGCGTAGTTAAGTCCCATACATACGATTTTGCTGGGGTTGGCAATTAGAGGCAATAAATGCACACTTTTAATCGACTTTATTGCGCTTGCTGGGGCGGACTTTGCTGCGACGAAGGCACTTTGCAACCCATTTGGAGTGGCAATTAGGGCACCGAGTTCGTGAGGAAGAGAGCTTCCTAGCATAGAGAGATCAACAAACTGATCAGACTTGGGGTCTAAAACGACACCAACCGTTGAAGTGCCTTTGCTATCAAAACTTAAAAAACGCATGATTAAAAAATAGTTAGTGTTAAAGAATATGACTCATGACTCAAAACGCATCCGTTGATAATTTCAACTGATGCGAGTTTTAAGGCAAGTAAGCCAAACAATCGATTATTTACCAAAATTGAACCGAAGTTAATTTTGAATTTTAGTGATAACCCTAGTATTCATTGCTTTTGACTCATTAAAGTTTAAAGCTCTAAAACTACGTTACCCATAAACCGCCCCTCCTCAACCGCTAAGTGTGCCTGTGCAATATCTTTCAACCCATACGCTTTGGCAACAGTATGCTTAAGACTCCCATTGACTAGCATTTGGTGCATCTGAGCAAGCGTTATTCTGCGGTCCTCAGCAGTTAAATCGTAGACAAGAAAAAACTTAAATGAGATTGATTGGAAAAGTAAAGGTCTAAAGGAAACTGTAACGTCTCCTGGGTTGTTGGATCCATAGCACGTAAACACACCGTGCGGCGCAAGTACGCCCTGTGATAGCCATTGACTAGATGTGGAGAAATCCATATCAATGATTGCGTTCACACCTGCTCCATTTGTGAGCGCTTTAACTCGATCTGGAACTGATTCGGTTTTGTAAAAAATGCAATCACTGACACCAATATTTTTGGCATGTTGAGCTTTCTCAGCATTACCAACAGTTCCAATTACTTTAGCACCGGCAAGAATACACATCTGAGCAGCGTAGTGCCCCACACTCGAAGCAGCCCCAGTGATCAAAACGGTCTTACCCTTTAAGTTTCCACACAAATTAAGAGCCTGCAACGCAGTCAGCGCTGGAATACCCAAACACGCCCCCTCAGCAAAGGTCGTACTCTCAGGTAAGGGACAAGCCTGACTCTGATCAAGGACAATGAATTCACATGCTGTACCGTGGGGACGAGCCCACTGCGCATTCCAGATCCAAACTCGCTCGCCCTTACGGTTTTTATTAACACCCTCCCCAACTTCATCAATTATTCCAGCCCCATCACTATGAGGGATGATGAAGGGGGCATTTAAGGGCCTGGAGATTCGAGACTTGACGTCAGAGGGATTAACTCCAGAGGTTTTGAGTTTTACCCTCACCTGACCAGGTCCAGGCGTAGGTGTAGCGATTTCGCCGACTATTAAAGTGTCCTTAGCTGGACCATTTTTTGTATACCAAGCAGCTTGCATCGTGGAGGCCTCAGTTAGGAACTAAAGTAGCTACGGGTTTGCCTTTTTCAACAACATAGGTCGCCAAGACCTTAGTTGTGCCCGATCCAGTATTGATACCGTCATGAATGACGCCTGGGGGAATAAAAAACACATCTCCGGCCTTTAAAATCCGAGGGGGTTGTCCGTCCACTCTAAGCTCGAGTTGCCCCTCTAAGATGTAGCCAATCTCCTCACCCGGATGCGTATGTCGCCCCGCAGCAGCGGTCTCAGGAAACTCCGCTCTCGCTTGCACTACAACTTTATCCGGTGTAGATAGATCGTGAGTTTGAAGAGGAACTCTAACCAACTTAGCTTGCTGGGAAAGTGCAATGGTTGAACAACCCAGTAAAAATGCACAAATTGCGGTGCGTTTGAAGAAATGTGGGTTTGAATTTGCGAACATAAAAATCTCCTTACGAAGTTTAAAAATTTATATTGATCCGAGTAGTTGCAATAAACATTTGAATTTTTCAAACGGCCTGGTTAATAAAGCTTTATCCGATTTTGCTCTTATTTAAGCAGGATTGGACTAGCGTCTTACCCCAGGACTCTCGACTGTGATTTTGGAATCAGTTGAGCGCCACGCGAGAAAAAGTTCGAGATCCGTTAGTTCGCTTGACCCAAGAGGGAACATATAAGCCCTCACCCCGCTCAAACAAGCTCTAAGCCTACGGTGCAAAGAGCCCATGCGTTGCCACTCCAATCGATAAGCCGGGAAATCGTTGATGTGACCTTGACTGATCGTCTCGCCTTGAAGTTTTCTCCCCCAGTTTTGTTCGTGACAATGGGTGCACGCCAAATTGATTTGACCCATCCTTGTGTAGTATAGGTTTCGACCTTTGCGGAAATACTCTAAATTGGTTGAATCGATTTGGACGTTCATAGGTAGCCCCCTTGAAGCCATTGCCACATAGGCCGTTATTCCCAGCATTTCATCGGACTCTAGGACCAAAGGCGGGAGATGCTGATGGCGTGTTCTGCAAAGATTAATGCGTCCTTCTAAGTTGATAAGTTCGCCCGATATTTTGTCTATCTGAGGATAGTGCGTTGATACCCCCCTCATAGAGAGGTTACTCTGACCGTGACAACTCGCACAAGATTCGCTCGGGACCCCGGAGGGAAGAGCCTCAGTTTTTTTCCATAAAGCTTCGCCTTGTATGACCCATAAGAATGCGGGATTTAAATCATCACTTTTTTGCAAAGTGCGAAGATCCTCACTCACAAAGGTCGCACCAGAGCGCAGCGCTTCTTTGGGCACAACGCGTTCGAAATCATTAGCATAAGACATAGCCATTGACCAACAAAGTTGGATCAATATTAAAGTTCTTAGCAATCTTTCCATTGTTTTATTAGATAACTTCTATGAGCTTCTCGGCCTGCCCCACAGCACCTAAATCATCTTCCCACCAAAGCTTAAGAAGTCCAGTTTGAGTCGCCTTCATCCAAAACTGTAAACTTGGGTTAGCGGCGACCCCAGTGCCTAATGATGCGTTAAATATAAGATCCTGCCCGAGAGTCACTCTCATATTTTTAATGACGTTCTTTGCAATAAGGGTTCCCATCATGTCTAAACGGTAACCTGTCTCCATGGGGTGTTGAATAAGTATCCGAATCTCAAAAGGCTCTCCACTTTTTATATTAGGAGGAATAATAATTCTTGCAGCCATGATTACGAAGCGTCCAAACAAGCAGACTCAGTGACTTCAACTGGAACTTGCGCGCTTAACCATTCACCCTTAGAGGTCACAGCAAGAGCGTGAACATTTTGTGAGCCGTTTAGCCTGACACGAGTAGATATTTCGGCTCTTGCATTCAGGGGGGTCAGATCAAACCGTGCGATAAAGGGTCTTGGATTTCGGTCCGACAAGATAAAAATACTTTTTACAAAATTTGTTGAGGTCATTGGACTATCAACATAGACCCTAAATGCAGCAGAATGACCATTATCAGCAAGTCTTGGCGTCTCAAGCACGATACCTCCTAGGCGAGGTTTTATACCCCCTGTAATTTCTTTATACAAAACGGAAAATGCATCGCCAGTGGTTTGCGCCTTCGCAGCCCCGAGTGCAACAAAGGAACTTAAACCTAAATTTAGCTTTAGGGGATTTAAGAATACACGCAGCGCACCCAAGCCAAATCCTCGCAAAGTATTGCGTTTAGCCTTTAATTTAAACAAAGTACATTGCCCCTTAATTGTTTATTTACGAGATTCATTTCTGAGTCTCTTTTAACGACACTAAATAAGTGACGACATCTTCAATTTGTTGTTCATTCATTAACGGTATCCCACGCCATTTGGGATCAACATTTTCGAGTCCCTGTACTTTGTAATAACTCGGCATGATGGTCTGCGTATTGAGAAGTGAGGAGTTGATGATCCTTAACCTAATTTGCCCACTTGTTAGTCTGGTACCGACGCCCTCTAGTAATGGGCCTAAATTACCGACTTGACCTTTAAAACCGGGAATAGCGTGACAAAGAGTACATTGACCGTCTCGGGTTTGAATAATTTTCTCACCCCGCTGTGCAACCCCTACACGACCTCCAAGTGGATTAGGAACTGAATCCCCGACTACCTCGAAAGATATTAGAGGAGTGCTTACTTCTGATTTTTCAGATACTTTAGTTACGCTTTGAGCGCAACTTACAGTAGTCATCAAATAAACGCAAGAAAATACTAAAGCATAAAATCCAGCGCTTAAAAACTCCAAAAAACTTCGCAAGATATTGATCATCAATACACCGCACTTAAATATTCAAGAATACGCTTTGAAATCAAAGGAGAAAACATGACTCGCTCAATTTGAGCGAGTCATCTAAAGGCCTATATGCTGCCCACTGAGGTGCCCATTTAAAACACCTGTTATCTATGTTTTAAGACTTGTTAAAGTTACTTAAAAAATTTTGATCAATCTCCAAACTTAAACAATCTTAAGTCCAGAGTATTTCAAAGGCAAAGTTCTAATTGGCTTTCCACGAGCTTTATAAATAGCGTTCAAAATCGCAGGTGCTACAACACAAATTGTTGGCTCACCCACTCCGCCCCAGAAATCAAAGGTCGGAGCGATTACTGTCTCAATCTGCGGCATTTGTCTTAAACGGGCAATCGGATAGGTATCAAAGTTGCCCTGCTCAACACGACCATTCTTAATCGTTACCTCACTTTGCAAAGTATCTAAAGCATACGCCACTGAGCCCTCGACTTGAGCTGCAATCATGCGTTGATTCACAGCGTGACCACAGTTAGTTGCGAGCACTAGTTTGTGGATGCGTACCTCATTGCCCTTAACGCTTACCTCAGCAACTGCTGCTGTGTAACTACCGTAACCCATAAACTGTGCTATTCCTTTGAACCTTCCCGGAGCTGCGGGTTTGCTCCATCCAGCTTTTTCGGCGACTGCGTTTAAGACACCCAAATGTTTAGGGTGGTCTTTTAACAGAGCGCGTCTAAACTCTAAAGAGTCGCGTCCAGCCGCATGTACGATCTCCTCCATAAAGCATTCGCTGTAAACTCCGTTTTGATTTGTATTGACCCCTCTCCACGGACCAACTGGCACGTGTGAATTTCGCATTGCGTACTCGATCTTCAAATTAGGAATGGTGTACCCAAACTGTGCATCATGTGGCTCTGGCCAAAAGCCTTGAAGTTGACGACGGTCTTTGCCGTCAATAATGTTGTGTGGCGCGGCGTAGGCATTAATTGAATGACCCGACACGCGCACATGCATCCCAACCAAGTTACCGGCCTTATCCAAGCCAGCAGACATTTTGCAATGCCCTATGGGTCGGTAAAAATCGTGACCAATATCTTCTTCTCTACTCCATAAAAGTTTAACGGGAGTACCAAGCATTTGCTTACCTAGCAAAGCCGCTTGTCTCACGTAATCTTGGAAACCTCCTCGGCGTCCAAAACCAGTACCTAGGGACATGTTGTAAACCTCACATTTTGTGATGTCCAATCCTGTCGATTTGGCCAATTCTGCTAACGCAGCCTCAGCGTTTTGTGAAGGCACCCAAACCTCTGCTTTATCAGCTGTAATTAAGGCTGTACAGTTCATAGGCTCCATACAAGCGTGGCTTACAAAAGGGGTGATGTAAGTGGCCTCAACCTTGGTGTAGGCTTGAGCGATTGCAGAATCAGCATCACCCAAGTTGGTATCAGCAAATACGTTTTGAGTTGAGGTTAGACCCTCCTCCAAAGTCGCTCTAATAGTATCGCTGGAGACTTTTGCATGAACGCCTTCATCCCAAACGATAGGGAGTGCATTCAAGGCCTGTTTGGCGCGCCACCAGTTATCAGCGACTACTGCCACTGCGTTATCGTCTACCCGCAACACCGCCTTTACGCCGCGCATTGATTTAACAGCAGAATCATCAAAGCTCTTCAATTTACCCTCAAACACAGGGCAAGCCTTGATTGCGGCGTAAACCATCCCGGGCAATTTCACATCGACAGCATATTTCAAACGCCCGTTTACCTTTAAAGCAGTGTCAAGTCGCTTGAGAGGCTTTCCAGCAAGTTTCCAATCCTTGGGAGACTTTAGAACAATGGTTTTTACATCTGGGGCGGGCAGTTTTGCTGCTTGATCAGCCACTTGTCCGTAGGAGAGTTGACGACCCGTTGCACCGTGTTGAATGACACCCTTGGTTACGACTAACTCACCGACTGGGACACCAAGTTGATTACCAGCGGCTTGCACCAAAAGAATCTTTGCAGCCGCACCGCCTTGTCTCACATACTCTTGAGACTCACGAATACCACGACTTCCCCCCGTTGCCATATTTTTCCAAACTCTGTTTCTTGCTAAGTTTTGACCTGCAGTCATTTGCTGGACGCTAACACGTGCCCAGTCACAGTCAAGTTCCTCAGCTACGAGTTGAGCCAGCCCCGTGTGAGTACCTTGCCCCATTTCGGCGCGGACAACACGAATCACGACAGAGTCATCAGATTTAATGAGGACCCAAGCGTTTACCTCTTGCATTAAAGCGGCTTGCGCGGTCTGGGCTAAGGCAGGAACGTGAAACCCCACGGAGAGTCCACCACCGGCAACTGCTGCAGTGCCAACTACGAAGGAGCGCCGTGACAGCTTGATAGATTTTTCCAAGGAAATCGGCTGTGAGTTTTGTTCTAAATGAGATTTTGTAATTGTGGTCATTGCTTTTCTCCCATTAAGCGTTTGAAATCATTTCAGAGTCAACACTTTTAGAGTCAACACCATCGGCCATGTAATGGATAACTGATCCGATTCCTTTACCCGTTTCAGCTGCGTGATGAATCGCCGCTCTAATACGCTGATATGTTCCACAGCGACAAATATTAGTCATAGCTTCATCAATATCTTTATCAGTGGGTTTTGGAATTTTTGCCAGTAAGGCTGAAGCAGCCATTATTTGACCCGACTGGCAGTAACCACACTGGGGAACGTCCAACTCAAGCCAAGCCTCTTGCACAGGGTGAGTAGAGTCAGTTGATAGTCCCTCGATCGTAACGATCTTTTGACCTACCGCTGCAGACACGGGATAAGAGCATGAACGTACAGGCTGTCCGTTTAAATGAACTGTACATGCTCCGCACTGAGCAATACCACATCCAAATTTAGTCCCGGTCATCCCAAGAGCATCACGTAAAACCCATAGCAAAGGCATATCGGGCTCTACATCGACCATTTGATTTTGACCATTAATATTCAGTTCAATCATTTTTTAACCTCAAAAAAAGAAATCGTTTTATAAAAATTCGAGTTAGTAAATTCAATAAAGCAAATCTGCACCCTACCCCTAAACTTAATCTGTCAGACTACTCGTAATCTAAGTAGGTGGAATTAAACCACTAAATTTACATATTCTCACTAGCGAAAATCCATTACTGTCTGCATTTAAATATGCAAACAGCTTTACAAAGCAAACTTTATTAAAAAAATTAATAATAGTACTTTTGGGGTAACTTAGATGACGCGCCGGTTAATAAGTTCGACTTGCCCTAAATTCCTCTACGCTGAAGCTTTCTTGACCCTTGTCGCAAGATACCAAGACTTCCCCCTCTTGAAGATTGACGTGAAGTTGCATACCGCGCTCTACCCAACCTCCAAGCGCCTTTGAAGCTTGCTGTGGCAAGCAAATCACACGTACGTTCTTTGCTCGCTCAACTTTGTTTTGAATCCCGCTCCACCATAATTTTGAAGCCTGGCCCGAGTAGGCACAAATAACGACTTGCTCGCTTTTGGATGAAGCTTTCAAAATTCGCTTCTCATCGGGTTGTCCAACTTCTAGCCACAATTTGATTTGACCGGTTAAATCTTTAACCCAAATATCTGGCTCATCGATATCAGAAAGTCCTTTTGTAAAGACTAGATCCTCCTCGGCGTAGAGCGCAAACAATACTAAGCGAACCATCATCCTCTCAGCGGTTTCAGATGGGTGTTGTGCGACGGTTAAGGCATGGCTGTTGTAGTAATTTCTTTCTGTATCGGAGATATGAAGATCTACTTTGTAAATAGTGGAGCGCAATGCCATGATGTGTTAATCTGAAAAGTGTTAATGCTATAAAAGATTTTAAAAATGCGTAAAAAATCTCATTGCATTGGAAAGAAAACGGAATTTAGAACAGGGATTAGTGTAGGTTAGATTTCAAAACTCAATAAATTTAAAAATTTAAAAAATCAATTAAATCTTTGGTCAATTTCAAATAAAAAATAATTTTTAGGGGAATTGGAGTTCAACCCATAACCAGCTCTAAACCCAGCCTGCAAATCATTATTAACCAAATATGCAGATCCTATATCTGCACTTTGAACTACTCCATTTTCACTTGACTTGGATAGGGTCGGAATAGATAGTTCAACAAAAACTCTAGCGTTTGAAGAGAGTCTTTTGTTTAAAACTGCACCAAATATACCGGCAGTATAGGTCTGGTTAGCTTCGTTAATTTGTGATGCAATTCCCGGCATTAGACCCAGAGCCAAATCGCTAGGTAACTCCCAAGTTAAAACTGAACGAAATGAGGGCAAGATTGCGTTATTTTTAAAAGCAGGTGATGCAATCGGGGTTTGAAAATGCGCAATCCATGAAATTGAGGGCAAGGCTCTGTTTGGGTCTTTATCAAGACTGTGATACTTTAAACCAAATGAAGTATTTCCAAAACCGTCTTCTTTATCACGGTGGATATATCCATCGCTTGCAATCCGAAGTTCCCAATTCTCAGAAAAGCCGTACCTAATTAATAGGGGTGAGTTGAACTCCGCTAGGGTTGAACCACTGCGTGAACTTTTGTTTGAGCCCACATCAAATTCATATTGAAAGTAGCCTAAGGGCACTACCTCTGAGGACTCTACGAAATCTGGACCATCTGTATCAATTGGTTCTAGTGCAAACGAAAAGTTAACAAACAGTATCAAAATAAATAACGCAAACACCCGCGAAATCATAACTACAAATCCTTTTCAAAGCAGCCAACTTAGAACCCACCGCTTTAAACAGAAAGATTAGAACTCGACGTGATATCTTGCGCCAAAAACATTGAGTGGCCCCCTTTGAGCATTGTAGGCAGGGTTTTGAATAAATTGCCAATCAAGCGTTAACCAATTGTTTCTGGCAAAGCTATAGCTATAAAAAGTTTCTAAAATTTGCTCTGGTGCAGATCTGAAATTTTTATAACCATCACCTATAAAAAATGATACCCCTCCTGCCTGCAAGAATCTAAGCCGCTCGGCAGAGATCCAGTCAATCATTAAAGACATACCGACTGTGTCGTCAGCTCTTTGCCATTTCGTACCGTTTATAAGTAATCCAGTGGATAGAGATGAGTCAGCTTCAGTGAAAGCTAGTGTCTCAGTTCTGCCGTCAGACTTCATGGCTCGGAGGAAAAATCCCACACTGGGATCTAATGATTGCTCAACGTTTACGCCGATTCCGTATTTGTCCTTCTCTGATCCCCTGACCTTAATTAATGCGTCTGGACCCGTTTGGATCGGATAATTGTTAGCAGCCAAATAATTTGTAGCGTCGTTAAAGCTCGCCATTACCGCCCTATCGTGATAGAACAAAACGCGAAACACACCGTTTTTATCGGCAAGTCTGTATGAATGCTCAATTTCAAATTGGTCACCGTAATGCTTTAGGAGCTTGAGATCAACTGCTTCAACGTTAGGCGTAACGGGGGTTGACATTCTTCCGATGCGGTATACCCAGTCATCCCTATACCACTCGGCAGCAAAACCCCAACCGTAACCGCGGGCATCCGCCGCATAATCATAAGAAGCGTAAGTCCAGTTACCCCAGTTCTGAAACTGAGTTCTTGGATCTTTCGCGTACGAGTTATTATCAAATACATCTAGAGTAGAGAAGTTACCCGCAGTTAGGACCACTCTGTTGTGATCAACAAATCCAGCCATCTGATTAAAATCGCTGTCAACGCGCTCTTTTTCACCGCCCTGCCCCCAAGTCTCCCTTAGGAAAAGGCGTTGCCTGTAAAAACTAGGAGCAGTTCCGGCCGCTCTAGTGATCTCCCCGTTAGTGAAGGCACCCAGCCCTACCAAAGCTCCAGTAAAAGGGACTCCGGTTACAACTTCAGGGTCAAAATAGAGCTCTCCTCCCTCCCAAGGCCTATACCCCCAATGCGCAGTAGCACTAGTTGTATACAAGACATCGCGACCAGAAGTTAAGCTATTCACTCCACTTGGCTGAAGAGAATTAAAACCGGAGTGTTCCTGCCGGTTCAATGTTATTTGGTATTTAGCGGACACATTCTCCGTGTCCTGAATGTCCTCTACAGATTGCGCAAATAGGTTTAGCGCTAAAAATGCTTGCAGGAAGACGAATACAAATAATCTCATCCGAAGATTGTCGTAGGTAACAATGAAAGATTTATGACTTTAAGCATTTTGAGCACCAATCAACAGTGATTGCCCGGAAATTGCGCTCTCAATTGAGGCTTTAAACAGAAAGAAACGGCGAGCCAAGAACTTAGAATTTTCGCTGGAGCAAAAGACTTTGCAAGAAAATTCAGAATGCACTTGCAGAATGTTAATACTATTTTAGTATAAATAAATCATTACTTGTAATCTGTTTAATTCGCAATTTCCTGAATAGTCACAAATGATTACCCTTGCTGGTAAAGGATTACCCTGATTTTTGACACAAATTATTCACTAAAGTGGGATAATCAAAGGTCGTAGTAGGGTCCCGTGCTTGAAGCCCTGCATCTGTAATCAGAAAATGACCTGTCCTAAGTTTTGTCCATAAAAAAGTCAATTCCGCTAGGGCAATCGAACACCCTATTTTATTGGAGCCTCGCATGCCAGGATTACTGCCACAAGTTGACCCAGATGGATTACTGGAATATTCCGTAGTTTATACGGACCGCTCATTGAACCACATGTCCAAGAGCTTTCAAGGGGTAATGAAGAAAATTTCTCAAATCCTCAAAACTGTCTACAACGCTCACTCCAGCGTACTAGTCCCCGGAAGTGGGACCTTTGGAATGGAAGCCGTTGCGAGACAATTTGCAACCAACAAGCGTTGCTTGGTAATTCGCAACGGATGGTTCAGCTACCGTTGGACTCAAATATTCGAAATGGGCAACATCCCAGCTTCATGCACTGTACTCAAAGCCCGCAGAAACAAACCCGGCTCTCAAGAACCTTTTAGTCCAGTGCCTGTCGCTGAGGCCGTGAAAACGATTCTTAGCGAAAAACCTGATGTCGTTTTTGCTCCTCATGTGGAGACATCTTGCGGGATGATTCTTCCTGACGACTACATCAAAGAATTAACGCAAGCTGTTCACAGCTACGGAGGCCTATTCGTTCTTGACTGTATCGCCTCAGGTGCCATGTGGGTTGATACCAAAGAAACAGGCGTTGATGTTCTAATCTCCGCTCCACAAAAAGGCTGGAGCAGCTCGCCTTGCTGTGCAATGATTGTGCTCAGTGAGCACGCAAGAAAGGCAATCGATCAAACTACCAGTACCAGCTTTGCCTGTGATCTAAAGAAATGGCTCCAAATCATGGAGACTTATGAATCCGGTGCTCACGCTTATCACAGCACCATGCCAACTGATGCACTTGTTCGCCTTTGCGCAGTGATGGAAGAGTCTCAGGCGCTTGGCTTCAAGAAACTCAAAGACGCGCAAATTGAAATGGGACTTAAGATTCGTGCAACACTTGAAAAACATGGCTTCAAAAGTGTTGCCAGCAAAGAGTTTCAAGCTCCTGGTGTAGTTGTAAGCTATACAACAGATCCAGAGATTCAGTCTAGTAAAAAATTCTTAGCAGAAGGTCTGCAAACTGCCGCTGGAGTTCCCCTTCAATGTGATGAGGGCAGTGACTTTATGAGCTTTAGACTTGGACTTTTTGGATTAGAGAAGCTTCAACACGTAGACAGAACTGTTCGCTTATTTGAGCAGGCTGTTGAGCGTATCACCCCAAAACAAACCACAAAAGCTGAAGCTGTTCACTCCTGATCTAAAGTACACCTGAACAAAAGCCCCTGGACTGAAATAGTTTTGGGGCTTTTTTCAATCCGCATTATCAACTCCCAGTTTATGGAAAATTAATTATGGCTCAATCAATCAAATTAAAGGTTAACGGCGCTGAGGTATCCATCTCTTTTAGCGATCCCGAAATGCCTCTTCTTTACGCACTTCGCAATGAACTCAACTTGAAGGGCCCGCGATTTGGTTGTGGACTTGGACAGTGCGGAAGCTGCACAGTGCACGTCAACGGAGAGGCTGTGCGCTCCTGTGTTTTCCCGGTATCCGCAGCGAAGGGTACAACAATCACTACTCTAGAGGGTCTGGGGAACTCGTCAAAGCCAGATGTAATCCAACAAGCCTTCATAGATGAGCAAGCCGCTCAGTGTGGATACTGCATTAACGGTATGGTTATGCAGGCTAAAGCGCTTTTAAATAAAAACAAAAAACCCACAGAGAGTCAAATCAAAGAGGCCCTAGGAAACAATTTGTGCCGATGCGGAACGCATCAACGGATTGTTCGTGCAGTGCAAAGAGCGTCAGCTCAACTGGTCTAAGGGAGTTAAAAATGAATATTATTACAAGCACCAAATCCACTTTGTCTTCAGTTTCTGAGACATCGGTTTCGCGACGCAATATTTTGCGCGGCGTAAGCTCATTAGTAGTTAGCTTCACGTTCTCACCCTTCATTGAGAGTGCAGTTGCACAAAACACCGCCGGCCTAGGCAAACCCAAATCAGTAGCTCTTGATGAGGTTGAGGGCTTTGTAGCTGTTAATTCCGATGGGACTGTAACTATTTTTTCAGGCAAAGTAGATCTTGGTACGGGCGTACGTACTGCTATGAGTCAAATCGCTGCAGAGGAACTTGATGTTCCACTCGCAAAAATTAACGTAATACAAGGAGATACCTTACTCACTCCCGACCAAGGTCCAACCTTCGGTAGCTTATCCATTCAAATAGGTGGAATGCAAATTAGACAGGCTTGTGCAACTGCTCGCGAGGCACTTAAATCACAAGCTGCTAAACAGTGGAACCTAACACCCCAAGAAATCCAGACCAAGGACGGTGAATGCCGCGTACAAGACAAGTCCATCAGCTATGTGGCCTTAGTTGGGCAACAACCCCTTAGCTTGAAATCTGATCCTAAGGCTACTTTAAAAAATCCTTCCACCTACAGCGTAGTCGGCAAGTCGGTTCCAAGGCTGGATATCCCGGCAAAACTCACAGGAGAATTTACATACATACATGACTTTAAATTGCCAGGCATGCTACATGCCCGTGTGGTTCGTCCTCCCGCTGTCCACGCGAACCTAATATCATTTGATGATTCACAAGTTAAAACCATACCTGGATTCGTTCAAATTGTCAGAGACGGTAATTTCCTTGCAGTAGTCTGCACCGATGAGTGGGCAGCCATTAAAGGCAGCAAAAAGCTTAAGACCAAATGGTCTGAGTGGGCTGGCTTACCTGAGCAAAAAGAATTATGGAACTACGTTCGCAACTCTAAAGTAGCAAGTGTCGATCAACTTCAAAAGGTAGGTGACGTTGCACAAGTTAATCTTGAGGGTGCCAACACCATCCAAGCCACTTACGATTTTGCCGTACATACCCATGGATCGATTGGTCCTTCCTGTGCCGTAGCAGCTTGGGAGAACGGAGTCGTTACGTGTTGGAACGCCTCCCAACAAACTCACCTCTTGCGCAAGCAACTAGCTCAGATGCTAAAGCTATCTGACGATCAAGTACGCTGCATCTACATTGACGGTGCGGGTTGCTACGGACGTAATGGACACGAAGACGCTGCAGCGGATGCCGTGTTGATCTCTAAACACGTTGGTAAACCCGTTCGAGTTCAATGGTCCAGAGCTGATGAGCACGGGTGGGATCCAAAGGGCCCTCCTTCGCTTTATGATTTCAAGGCTTCTTTAGACAAGGAAGGTAAGGTGTTGGCCTGGGAGTCCGATGCATTCATGGCAGAGAGACCTAAACAAATATCGGTAACTCTCTTAGCAGCAGACCTTGCAGAACTACCAAGAGAAGTGCCTCACCCGGGTAATATTCAAAATTCACTTGCTATTCAATACAAGCTGCCCAATATTAGAGCCTCCGCTCACTATGTAGAGAACACTCCTTTCAGACCAGGATGGATACGCACCCCTGGAAGAATGCAAAATACTTATGGCAACGAATGTTTCCTAGATGAGCTAGCGGTTCAAGCTAATGCCGATCCTTTTGAATTTAGGTTGAAATACCTTGATGATCCAAGAGGAGCTGAATGTATTCAACGCGTAATGAAGTTGGCTAATTGGAAGAGTTCGCCGTCTCACTCCAAAACCAACCGAGTGGGTGACGTTGTAAAGGGTCGCGGAGTTTCGTACATTAAGTATGAGCTGGTTAGAACCTATATCGCAGTTGTTGCTGATATTGAGCTCAACACCAAGACCGGAGTTGTCAAAGTTAGCAAGTTCTACGTTGCACATGATTGCGGTCAGATCATCAATCCTGATGGCTTAAGGAACCAAATCGATGGAAATATCATCCAAACCGTTAGTAGAACACTTTTGGAGGAAGTTAAATTTACCCGCTCAGCAATTACCAGCCTAGACTGGAGTACTTATCCGATCATCAAATTCCCGCAAGTGCCTTCCATTGAAATTGATCTGATTGATCGACCCAATGAAAAACCTTGGGGTGCAGGTGAACCAGCGGCAGCTGTAGTTCCGTCAGCAATTGCAAATGCAATTTTTGATGCCGCAGGTATCAGGATGCGTTCTGTACCCATTACACCGCAGAAAGTAATGCAAGCTCTGAAGTCAAAGCAAGCTTGAAAATTTGTAAAGACTAATTGCGGAATAAATGAAAAAGCCACATACTCCAAAGAGTTTGTGGCTTTTTTCTTGTTGGTATAAGCGATGAAGCTTATGGGTAGATTTATTTAATTTTCAGATCACTTGACCCGTTGATTCATAGCACCTCTAAATTGACCGCCACGCTCAATTTCCAGTTCTGAATAATCTAAGTTTCCTGAGACTTTACCGGTACTGTGAATCAGTAAGTGATGCTGACAAGAGATTTCTTCGTGCAATTCACCGTAGACGTCCATCTCTCGAGCTTTGACTTTTCCGGAGACATGCCCAGCACGACCGATTTGTAGGTCATCGGCAACGAGTTCACCGCTGACCTTGCCGTGAATGGTTACTTTACCAGGCGCAGCGATTGAGCCTGTAAACACAACACCTTCACCAATAAACAAATTATTTTTAACGGGATCCATATCAGCCATACTAAAGCCTCACTTAATGATTGCGATAATTATACGAAATATTCAGAGTTATTCAAAAAACTGTTGTCGTATGAAAGGGTTAGAGAGTTAATTTAGCCTAAAAGATTAGGTTTTAGGGCTAAAAAAGACTAGGCGCCCTCAATAATTCGTATATCTCGAACAACGTTACCGGTCCCAAGAGCCTTTAAGGCCTCTTGATAACCTGGGCTAGCGTAAGCCGCCTCAGCGTGGGCAACGCTTTCAAACTCAATTAAAACAGTGCGCTGTAATAATCCTTCTTCTTTTGCAAAGGCTGGAATGCCTCGGGCCAGGAACTTCCCACCCATCGCAGTCAATGCTGGGCTGGCCAACTTCCCGTAAGCCGCTAGGGCGTCAGGGTTTGTGATAGAGCGGTAAGTACTGACCCAATAAGCTTTAGGCATGCGATGATCTCCAAGTAAACTGTTGCCAATGATAGCAAGGAGTAGCGATGTTTAATGATGAAACTAAGACAAACCCTGACCAAAAGTGCATTAATTACACTTACAAGAGAAATTTATGGGCTACCCCTTTCCTGGCCCACTTACTTTGCTTTTTTGCAAGTTTTCTCACGATCCAACACGCTCTGGCCCAAGAAGATTTGAGACGATTTAAGCTCCTAAAGGCGGAAGAGCTCTCAGCAGAGCAAGCCACCCTTGCCCAATCCATTCGCAGTGGGCCCAGATCAAGCACTGGAAGCACTGCCACTCAGCCCAATACCCCTCTTGGAAGCCCTTTTAACGTTTGGCTTCGTAGTCCAGAGATGGGCGATATTATCCAAAAACTAGGATCTCAAATTCGTTTTGGTAGCTCTTTGCCGACAAAACTAAATGAATTTGCAATTCTAATTACCGCCCAGCACTGGGGGGCACAGTATGAGTGGTTTGCGCATCACAGGCTTGCATTAAAGGCGGGGCTTAATCCCGAAATCGCGGAGGCATTAAAAAATAATAAAAGACCTTCAAACATGTCACCAGATGAGGAGGCCGTGTACGATTTCTCTACAGAATTACATCAAACACATTTCGTGAGTGATAAAACCTACAAACAAACTTTGAGTATCTTTGGAGAAAAAGGCGTTGTCGATTTAATCGCCGTCAATGGATACTATGATTTAGTTTCAATGACTTTGAATGTAGACCGAACACCCATTCCTAATAACTAAACTCTAAAGTTAAAGAGTAACCAGAGGACTTCGCTCACCCCTATTTCACTTCCCTATTTCACTACCCTATTTCACTTGCCTATTAAACACAACATACCCCTTAAGTCCAGGGCCATTCGATCAAGCGGCTCCGCCCACTCATTAAAGGAAGTTTGTCTATAAATTTTGGCACTTGAATAGCCGTACTGCGAGTCCTCAACCACTTGCCAGCGCCAATCAGACGTAAGGGGTACTACAACCCAGGTTTTAACTCCTAGTGCTGCTGCGAGATGAGCGGTAGTGTTGTCAATACTAATGACCAAATCACAACCGGATATTAATTGAGCTAATCCGTACAAGTCCTGTTCAGCATTCAGGTCTTTAATTTCTCCAACGCTGATACCTGTTCGTTCCAGGGTATTTTTGATCTCGTCGCGTACGTCTGAGTATTGCAAGCTAACCCAACTTATGGTGTTTGGCGGACCACCGTCCTGGCTCAAAGGAAGCAGTCGGTCTGTATTTAGAGTATCGAGCGAAGATTCATCCAAGCTCAAATGATTGATTAATTCACAAAGTGGAAGACTTCTTTTAGCTCCACTTTGGGGGTGTAAACTTTTCCAGGAAATGCCTATAACGAATTCGTTTCGTGTTTTATTCCTTATGCCTTTAGGGTGAAGGTACGGTTGAGACAAAGCATGAGCTAAGCGTGGACTCTTTACCCCGTCAAGCATTTGATTCAATCGTCCCCACCTAGCCAAACTTCCTAGCGGTATGTGCGCATCAAAATCGGAATCACTTATGGATTCAGACTCAGAGATAAATTTAATAGTCGGATATGATTCGCGGAAAAGCTTAACAAGCCGGGCATCTACCCTGACAATTAAATCTTTTACGCAGGGTTTGATTAAGGGTAAAAATCGAACAAAATAAATATCATCTCCCACCCCTTGCTCATTCCAAACTAAAACACGTTCATACCCCTGGCTGGGTGCATATTTTTGTCCTTGTTCTTTCTCCTGCTCGAACTGGGTACCTTGGAGGTTCACAAAGGGCTCCCACATAGGTTTAGAAGTTTGAAGCACTTGGGAGGCGTATTCTGGGGTTGCCCACCTCCACTCATACTCTTCAAACCCATTTTCAAAACCTCCCTGCCCTAAGAGTAATAAGGCCTTATTCAAATGAGCTGTAGCAAAACCAGGTTGTAAGTCAATCGCAGATTGATAATGTATTAAGGCTTCCTTGAAACGGCCCATCTCTTTGTAAACATTTCCCAGGTTGGAGATGGCCTGAGGGTAATCAGGCTTTAACCCAATAGCATTCCTGAAATCCGCAATAGCACTGTCCCATTGGTAGAGATATTTATAGATGTTACCCCTGTTGTTTAAAAGTTCTGGGTTGTTGGGGTCCAAGTCAATAGCTAGATTAAAACTGATAAGTGCATCCGCATTTTTATTAAGCTCAGTTTGAGCTAGACCACTCCCCTTTAAAGCGTCTACAACAGTCGACTGAAGGTTTTGCGTGCTTGCGGCCTCTTTAAGTTTTAAAAACTCTACCAAAGCATTCTGTGCTCTGCCGATGCCGAGTAAAGTCCACGCTTTGTTTGACATTCCCTCTAAAAAATTAGGAGTAGATTTCACAGCAAGCTCAAAAAAATCAACAGCAGACTCTAAGCGATTCAATTTAACGCTTGCTATGCCAGCGTTATTTAAAAGCATAGAGTGAGTGGGGTTTAACTGAATAGCTAGCTCATAACGGGTCATGGCTTCGCTGTCTCTGCCGAGCTCTAAAAATATATTACCCTGGTTGTACAAAGCCTCGAAGTGCTTAGGATCAAAATAGATACATGTTTCATAACACTTAACGGCTTCTTGCCAATTCGCTCTGACTTCGAATGCAAAACCTTTTATGAAATAAAGTTCAGCATAAGTCTGAGACTTGGGGTGCTTTTGTAGGAACTCATCAACTAGCTTAAGGGCTGCGCCTGAATCGCCCTTTACACACATGGATTTGGTAAGCCCTGCGAAAACTCGCTCATCGCTGGGGTAGTCTTCGAACAACTCTTTAAACAACTGAAAGGCGTTGTGAACATCACCGCTTGTAAGCAAATTGGATGCTTTTGTAAGCGATTTTTCTAGATCGTTTAACATCTTTAAAGTTAGTCCACGTCCTAAACTAGAGTCTTCGTACGATCAGGCTTTAAACGCGTTTGCTAGCATAGTGTGCTTTTAAACGCTCTCGCCTAGCATCCTCAGTGGATTTAGCATCATTGATTTCTCTGAATACACTTGTAAGGTCAGCCTTTCGCTCAACCGTTTTGAATCGACCGGTAAGAGGCGTCTCTGGTGTTAGTTCACCCCTTTGGTACAAGTCCCAAATCTCCGCGCCAAACTGAGTGGACAAAAGAGATGGAGCAAATTGACCAAAAAAGATTCTTAAATTATTCACATCTCTCATCAACATCCGCTGTGCATGGTTATTACCTGCTGCGTCAACCGCCTGAGGCAAATCAATAATTACAGGCCCATCTGCAGCCATCAAAATATTGAATTCAGATAAGTCAGCATGCACAATACCAGCGCACAGCATTTTGACAACTTCCTCTATCAACATTGCGTGAGCCCAAAGCGCTTGCTCAGGGCTAAATTTTGAATCATTAAGGCGCGGTGCAGCGTCTCCGTTGGCATCCGTAATCAGCTCCATAAGAAGCACGCCTTCAAAAAAATTGTAGGGCTTGGGCACTCGTACTCCAGCATGAGCGAGTCTGTAAAGAGCGTCAACCTCTGCACTTTGCCAAGCCGCCTCCTGAGACTCACGTCCAAACTTAGTACCCTTTGCCATAGCACGGGCTTGCCGAGAGTTCTTCACTCTTCTATTCTCAGTGTAGTCAACCGCCTGTCTGAAACTTCGCTGAGTTGCTTCCTTGAAAACCTTGGCGCAACGTACATCATCTCCACAGCGCACAACATAGACCATGGCCTCTTTGCCACTCATCAATTGACGTATTACGTCATCAATGATGCCCTCCTCAACAAGGGTTTGTAGACGACTTGGTGCTTTCAACTTATTAGTCCTTTAAAAAAAGAGATGAATCAGCTTAACTAGCTCACTGCTTTCAATTGATTTTGTGCTTGAATTCTAAGATTTTTCCTAACTTGAGCAGCGCCGTGCCTTCTTATCTCATCTGGAGTCTGAGGAACGAACTCATTTACAGGAGTGGGTTTGCGTGAATCGTCTACGGCCACCATAGTGAAGTAACAACTATTTACATGTCGTTTTTCCTGTGTTCGTATGTTCTCTGCTACCACACGAATTCCAATCTCCATTGACGTTTTACCGGTATGGTTAACTGAGGCCAGGAACGTCACCATCTCCCCTACGTGAATGGGTTGCCTGAAAATAACTTGGTCTACACTCATCGTGACAACGTACCTCGCAGCGTAACGACTTGCGCAGGCATAGGCCACCTCATCCAGTAGCTTTAAGATTGCACCGCCGTGCACATTTCCTGTAAAGTTTGCAGTGTCCGGCGTCATAAGCACTGTCATCGTTAGTTGATGCTGTGGAATATTCATAAATTAAGAGGGGGTTATCAATTTGTTAAAAAATGCAGTTCTTGCAAACCTAACTCAATTGAAGCAGGATACCCACTGCATGAGGGCACCATAGTCGTCAAAAGCAACTAACGTCTGATTTTACCCATAAACCATTAAACTGAAGTGCTCGCCAGTTGGTCTAAACACTATTTAGCCTACTAAAATATCTGTTCGTTAAATAGTTTAAAGCGTTTTTCAAAAACAAAAGGACATTCATGTCGCAATTAAAGCTTAGTTTTGCCTGTTGGAATTATGACCGGACACGCCCATTGCTCGATGGTAGCGTTAAGTGCGATGGTATAGACCTTAATTATCTCAATCTACCCGTAGAGGAAACTTTTTTTAGGATGGCGAGATATCAAGAGTTTGATGTTGCAGAGATGTCTTTATCGTCATATTGTGTATCAATGAATAAACCGAATAAACCGTTCATCGCTATTCCGGTTTTTCCGTCTCGTTATTTCAGACACTCATGTATTTATATCAATGCAGCAAGCGGTATCAAAGAGCCTAAAGATTTGATAGGCAAAAGAATAGCTAGCCCTGAGTATCAGATGACTGCTCCAGTTTGGATTCGGGGTATCTTGTCCGATCATTACGGAGTCCCAGTTGACGCACAGCCCTACCTCTTTGGGGGCGAAGAGGAGATCGGTCGCATCGAGAAACTTAAGCTAGAGTTGCCGCCTAACATCATAGTCCAACCCATCCAGGCACACCAAACACTATCTCAAATGCTATACGACGGTGAGTTGGACGCGCTTTATACCGCGCGCATGCCCTCATCCTTTTTAAAATCAGATGGCCGTGTGAAGCGTCTGTTTGAGAACTACCCGGAAGTAGAGCTCAATTACTACAGGGAAACACAGATTTTTCCAATCATGCATACCATCGTTATCAAGCGGGAAGTCTACGAGGCCAATCGCTGGATTGCTCAGTCCTTAACCAAGGCCTTTTACGAGGCACAGCGTATCGTTTACGCAGACTTTGCAGAAACTGCAGCTCTCAAAACTATGTTACCTTGGCTACCTGCCCATGTGGATGCAACCCGTAGGGAGTTCGGCGATGATTGGTGGCCATACGGCTTGGAGAAAAATCTAAAAACACTTGAGACTTTTACCCGCTACCACCTCGAACAAGGTCTGTCCAAGACTAAATTAAATCCATTAGAACTATTTGCGCCTGAATCATTAGAGGCGTTCAAAATCTAAGCAACAGATTTGGACAATCCAAGATAAGTGTTAATGATCTTTGGATTGTTGATAAGCACTGAGGAGTGCCCCTCTAAAGTGATTCTTCCATTCTCGATCAAGTAAGCGTAATCTGATACCTGCAGGGCTGCTCGAGCGTTTTGTTCAATTAAGAGTATCGCAACGCCCGTATCTCTGAGGGAGGCAATAACTTTTAAAACCTCCTTAGTAACTCGAGGCGCAAGCCCAAGACTTGGCTCATCTAGCATTAAAAGCTTGGGCTCTGACATGAGCGCACGACCAATAGCAAGCATTTGTCGTTCCCCGCCAGACAATGTTCCAGCTAATTGTTTTCTGCGCTCCAACAGTCTAGGAAATAAACAGAAAATCTCGTCCATCTTTGCTTGAGATTTAACTCTTCCCAGGGAAATTTTTGAATACCCGCCCAAAAGCAAATTATCTTCAACAGTCAAACTTGTAAATAGCTCTCGCTTCTCTGGCACAAGACTAACGCCGAGGCCCACTCTCTCATCTATGCTTAGGCTAGTTAAATATTCACCGCACCAACGCACAGTTCCCTGATTTGCTGGCAATAAGCCCATTAAAGTGTTCAACAGCGTACTCTTACCTGCCCCATTGGGACCAATCACACTCACTATCTGACCTGCTTGAATGTTTAGGTTGATTGCCTCTAATGCACTTACCAGTCCGTAACAAACACTAAGGCCTTTAACCTCTAGGTTTTTCTGCAAAGTCCTATCTGTGGTTTTATCATTTAAATTATTCATTCAATACCGCCCAAATAAGCTTCAATCACAAGCGGATTTTCTCTCACCTTTGCTGGATCACCAGACGCAATTTGGTTACCAAAATCCATGACGACCAATTCATCTACGAGACCCATCACAAAATCCATATCATGTTCAACAATTAAAATGCTGATTCCTTGATCTTCACTAAGGCGTTTTAGCGTTACTTGTAGCTCCTCTTTTTCGAAATGCCTAAGACCGGCTGCTGGTTCGTCGAGTAACAACAAAATGGGATCAGATGCTAGTGCTCGAGCTATCTCAAGAAGTCTTTGCTGGCCTAGCGAGAGCGTATTTGCATTTTGATGGGCTACCTCCTCTAGTCCTACATCTCTCAAACAAGAGTAGCCGATTTCCCTCAACGCAGACTCTTCTTTTTGATTCGTTCTAAAAATCGCGCCTAACCAACTAGAGCGGGCTCTTAAATGCGCGCCAATTAGGACGTTATCTAACACCGTCATTTGTCCAATTAAGCGCACGTGTTGGAAAGTTCTTCCCATTCCAAGCTTAGATCTCAATCGGGCGGGAAGCTTTTGCACCTCTTGACCTAAGAACTCGATTCGCCCAGATGAAACGGGTAAAACACCACTGATTAAATTAAAAAGCGTGCTCTTACCAGCGCCATTCGGCCCAATCAGTCCAACAATTCGTGAAGCGTGAACCTCAAAACTTAAGCCGTTCACAGCTTTTAATCCTCCAAAAGACTTGTGTGCTCCCACAACCTTCAAAACTACGCGATCTTGCTTTGTTATTGACCTTTGGCTCAATCTAGCGAATTCTTCTCGTTCACCCTTGAGTAGTCTTGATGTAGTTGACGACAAAGATCTAGAATTTACAATCCATTGGGGCAATAGGGGATTAATTACGTGTTCTACCCAATACCACACACCCTGGGGAGATTTCTGTAGTAAGACAATTAAGAGCACGCCTGAGACGATTACTTCGTAGTTTCCGCTTTGCCCAAGCAAAGTGGGAAGTATGTTTTGAAGCCAATTGTTGAGGAGCGTAATAAGCACTGCACCCACAACTGCGCCTCCCAAATACCCGACTCCGCCGATAACGGCCATGATTAAATAACCTATACCTGCTGTCAAATTAAAGGCGGTCGGGTTTACCGCGCGCTGCAAATGAGCATAAAGCCAACCAGACATAGAGGCTAAAACTGCAGCCAAAACGAAGGCTAATAATTTGTATTTCATGGTTTCAACCCCACAGGATTCGGCCATGAGGACTCCGCCCTTAAGTGCTTTAAACACCCGACCAGTTCGAGAGTTAAGTAAATGGTGTAGAGCTACTGTGCACCATACGACGAAAAACCAAATCAAAACAAAGTTATCTCGTCCACTGGCTAAATCAATACCCAAAAAGTTAATAGGTGGGATGGCAGTGATACCGTCAAACTTACCTAAATAGTCCATATTGCCAAATAGATAAAAAAGACTAATTCCCCATGCGATAGTACAAAGTGGCAAGAAGTGACCTGATAAACCAAGCGTGATCCACCCCAGTGCATAGGCAGTGATAACAGTAATAACTATTCCAGCAAGTAGTCCAAGCCAAGGCGAAATACCCCAAGTTGTAGACAAATACGCACTGGCATAAGCACCTAATCCTACAAAAGCAGCTTGACCAAAAGATGTCATTCCCGTCACACCAGTTAGGAGCACAAGTCCAAGGGCTACCAAACTGTATAGTCCAACGTAGTTAGCAAGTGTGATCCAAAACTCTGGCACCGGGATAAAGTTCAAAAGGACTATCAATGTACTAATAGTCAACCCAAAGCGAACGGACAACGGAGTTGAGATAGGAGTCAATTTCACAGCGAGTCGTCATCCTCTAAGAGCTGGGGATGGGTAAGTGAGCGCCACATTAAGACTGGAATGATAAGCGAGAACACCCAGACTTCTTTGTAAGCACTAGCCCAAAAAGAGATGTAGGCTTCCATCAAACCCACCCAAATTGCACCCGCTGCAGCAAGAGGGTAAGCTGCCAATCCGCCAAGAATTGCACCGACAAAACCTTTCAAACCAATTATGAATCCAGAATCATAATAAATCGTTGTAATAGGTCCGATCAAAATCCCAGAAAAAGCCCCCAAACAAGCTGCCAGCAAAAAAGAGAGTTGACCAGCACGCTTGACTTTAATACCCATCAAACTAGCACCCAAACGGTTGATCGCAGTGGCTCTCAAAGCCTTACCTGTCATTGAGTAGTGAAAAAATACAGAGAAACTAACCATGATGATTGCAGATGAAATTACAACAAAAAGGCTTTGCCCACTCATGGATAGAGCACCCCAATCTAAACGAATATCAAGCATTGGCTTTGAGCGTCCGCCCTCAGCCCCAAACATCCATAGACCAAGTCCCATCAAACTTAGGTGCAACGCTACTGAGACTATCAAGAGCACCAATATGCTCGCGTCAGCGATAGGTTCGAAAACCGTTTTATAAAGCATTGGACCCAAGGGGGCTACGACCATCAATGTCAAGAGGGCTTGAGTTCCTAAACTTAAATTTGAAAATGAATATGCTGTACTTAACTGCAACAAAACAGTTAACAGTGCAAAAGGATATAAGATGTATTGAGCAAAACAAAATGCTAGGGGTTTATTTGATTTAAAAAATCCTACAACTTGTTTAGATTGTAAATTGGGTGGATTTAAATTAAATTTTTTATAAAATTGAAAAGATTCAATTAAGAAAATATAAATACCCAGCACAATTTGAAGATAAATCACCACTGGGAAACTGTTAATCTGAAGTGCGGCAATCGTCAACGCTCCGTAAGTAACCATCTCGCCTTGCGGGATGAAAATAACTCTCGTCACAGAGAACACAAGCACCAATCCAATAGCCAATAAAGCATAAACAGAACCAGTTACGAATCCGTCTTGAAGCAAAATTAAAGCAATTGACGAATCCATTTTCCGGCTTTGTATAAATTAGGGCTAGTAAGGTAATCGTACGATGTAGTACTGAAATCAAGTAATTACGGGCGTTTTAGATAACGCCCGTAATAAGGGATAGCTAGTTCAAGAGATCAAAAAGTTAGAGGACTTGTTCAACCTCAAGCTCAGAATTACTGAGCCAATTTCCATTGACCGTTCTCAATTTTCACCATAACTCGCGCTCTTTGATCAAATCCCATATGGTCAGCTTTGCTCATATTCATGATTCCGTGCGTTGTCACTAAATCATGAGTTCCCTCAATTGCATCACGTAGCGCCGCTCTAAACTCCTTGGTGCCAGGCTTTGCTGTTTTGAGTGCAATAGGTACTGCATACTTTAAGATAAGGTAAGTATTCCAAGCATGTGCAGTAAATGAATTTGGTGCTTGATTAGGAAATTTGGACTCGTAGAGTTTGATAAAGTCTAGTGAGACCTTTTTAATTGGGTTTGTGTCAGGCAGTTGGCTTGCAACTACGAATGGCCCAGCGGGAAGAAAAGATCCATCTAAATCCTTACCCCCTACACGTAGAAAATCTTCGTTTATCACACCGTCCGTGAAGTAAATTTTACCTTTATAACCACGATCCTTCAAGGTTTTCAGTGGTAACACCGCAGGTGTGCCGGAGGCAGCAATTAGTACTGCGTCAGGATTTGATGCGACTATCTTCAAGATCTGACCGGTAACCGAGGTGTCTGTTCTAGCATATCTTTCGTTTGAAACGATATTTAACTTACGCACAGGTGCTAACTTGCTGAACTCACTAATGACGCCTTCGCCGTATGAATCGTTAAAACCGATCAGTCCAACAGTTTTAACTCCCGCGTCACTCATGTGTGCCGACAATGCAGTCATCATGTGCGCATCATTTTGAGGCACTTTAAATACCCAAAACTTTTTAGCATCAATAGGATCAACAATTTTGAGCGAAGAGGCCATTGCGATCATAGGTGTTTGAGCTTCTGCAACGACGTCTACCATCGCCAAACTGGCGGGGGATATGGTTGATCCCAAAACAATGTCTACTTTATCCTCTGAAACCAATTTACGGGTGTTCTTTACTGCAGCAACAGGATCAGTAGCGTCATCCAAAATAATATATTCAACCTTTTGACCAGCGATTTCATTGGGCATTACAGCAAATGCATTTTTCTCAGGAATGCCGAGTGAAGCTGCAGGGCCAGTTGCGGATACAGTAACACCCACTTTGATTTGAGCCAGGGCGTTTGAGGCGATGCAAATGCTTGCGGCGCTTATTATCAAAACAAAAAATCTGGACATGCCAAGAAATTTTAAAAACCGCTCATAGCAGTATTTAGTGCGCACGTCGGCAAAATCAATTTTCAACAACTTAATTCCTAAACTCTTTGAGCCCAAAAGCATACTGCCCCCTGATAAAATCAGCAAATCGATATTTGCAATTAAAAACCGAAAAAGTTAACAGTGAAAGATCTAACTTGAATAACCTGCTAAGGCACTGTGGGTTATATCCAAACCGGTTCCGGCATTGTAACAAGATCGCGAAATCGACAATATCCACAACGGGACTGTCAACAAAGTAGGTAAGCCTTATCCTAGCAATGACAGCACTGAATCGAATTTTCCTCTAGACTCACGGAAATGTTCGTAAAATAAGCTTCAAGCGTATGCTCACCGTATTGTCAAAAGTCTTAAAACTTAATCAGAAAGATTACTGAAATGTTGGATGTATTAGTCATTGGAGGCGGAAATGCTGCCCTTTGCGCGGCCCTAATGGCAAGGGAGCGTGGGGCTAGTGTTAGGTTATTGGAATCCGCGCCAAAGGAGTGGCGCGGAGGCAACTCTATGCACACCCGAAATCTTCGCTGTATGCACGATACACCTCAAGATGTCCTCGTAGATGCTTATCCGGAGGAGGAGTTTTGGCAAGATTTACTCAAAGTAACTGGAGGAATTACAAATGAGCATTTAGCTAGAGTTGCTATTAGGGCGTCCTCAACGTGTCGGCCATGGATGGTCAAGCACGGTGTTCGTTTTCAACCCTCGCTATCTGGAGCGCTTCACACAGCAAGAACCAACGCGTTCTTTATGGGTGGCGGAAAAGCCCTTGTTAATGCTTATTACAGAAGTGCAGAATCTCTAGGCGTGCAAATTGAATACAACGCTGAAGTCATTAGTTTAGATATTGATAATGGCAACTTCAAGGCAGCGCTTATTCAACACAAAAACGCTCAAGGTGAGGTGGTCCGCACTGAGCGTGTTGAGGCCAAGAGTTGCGTCATGGCATGCGGTGGGTTCGAGTCCAACATAGATTGGCTGCGTGAGGCATGGGGACAAAACGAATTAGGAGAGTATCCTGTTGACAACTTCTTAATTAGAGGGACACGTTACAACCAAGGCGTACTTATAAAAAACTTACAAAATGATCATCATGCAGACATGATCGGGGACCCTACACAGGCTCATATGGTCGCAATCGATGCACGAGCTCCTCTTTATGACGGAGGTATCTGCACTCGTATAGACTGTGTATCCTTGGGTATCGTTGTCAATAAGGAAGCTAAGCGGTTTTATGATGAAGGCGAAGATTTTTGGCCAAAGCGCTATGCGATTTGGGGTCGACTTGTTGCCCTACAACCTGGCCAAAGAGCCTACTCAATCATTGACAGCAAAGCAATTGGTCGGTTCATGCCTCCTGTTTTTCCAGGCACAAAAGCAGATACGCTTGAGGAGTTGGCGCAAAAAATTGGGCTTGACGTACAAACCTTCATGCAAACCGTCAACAACTATAACCAATCTGTTCAACCAGGTAATTTTGATCACACCGTGCTCGACGATTGCAAAACTGAGGGAGTTGCTCCCGTAAAGAGTCATTGGGCACGAAAAATTGATACAGCGCCTTACTTCGCTTATGCTGTCCAACCCGGAGTCACTTTCACCTACTTAGGACTCAAAACAGATGATCAAGCGCGGGTTTACTTTAACTCTAAGCCAAGTCATAACCTTTTCGTAGCAGGTGAGATGATGGCCGGGAACGTGCTTGGCAAAGGTTATACAGCAGGTGTTGGTATGACTATTGGTACTGCATTCGGTAGGATTGCGGGGGATCAAGCTGCAATATCAGCTTTAGGCGATTCAACAAATAGCTCCCAAGAACTCTTAGCAACGCATTAACTCCCCCTGATTTCACATTGTCTCTGCTCTGTTGAACCAAATCCATTTATTGCCTCTTCATTATGCAAACCCTAGATCAACTCACAAAAGAAGCCGTTGCGCTTGCAAATCCAGACAATAAGCACCACATACCAATTCAAGATGCACCCACTAGCAATAGTGTTCTTGAGGTATCAAGACAAATGACAATTTGTAATGGATGCAGATACTGCGAAGGATTTTGCGCGGTTTTTCCTGCAATGACTCGTCGCCTTGAGTTTGGTGCCTCTGACGTGCACTACCTTGCCAATTTGTGCCATAACTGTGGCGCCTGTTTGCATGCTTGTCAATATGCCCCACCCCACGAATTTCAAATCAACGTACCTCGAGCGATGGCAAAAGTTAGACTTGAGACGTACACTGCCTATGCTTGGCCAAGCTCGTTTGGCACACTCTACAAAAACAATGGACTCTGGATCGCTATTACTCTAGCTTTTGGTTTAACACTTTTTCTTCAAATGACGGCTAACTTCCTAAGTGGTGCCAATGCTTTGACGCTGGATTTATCAAATTTTTACTCCATCTATCCTCATAATACTTTAGTAAGTTTATTTTTACCAATTTTTGGGTTCGTAGTTTTTTCACTCTTTATGGGTGTGAGGCATTTCCTAAGAGATATTAAAAATGCCACTAGCAAAGAGGCCCCAAATGTGCCCTCTTTAACTGAAGCGACCTCAAACGCGCTCAGCCTAAAATACCTGGACGGTGGGCACGGTGACGGATGCAACAATGAAGACGACGCATTCACCAAACTTCGAAAGTACTTTCATCACCTCACCTTTTACGGGTTCATGCTTTGCTTTAGCGCAACGAGTATCGCTACGATTTATCACTACGTCTTTGGCTGGGAGGCACCCTACGCTTGGGTATCGCTTCCCAAAATTTTAGGCGTCTTGGGTGGTCTCTCATTAGCAGTAGGTTGTATTGGTCTATTTTATTTAAACCTCAGGCGTCATCCCCTTCACGGTGATCCAGAACAAAAATCTATGGATATAGGATTTATATTTTTGCTTTTTATGACGAGTATCACTGGTTTATTGCTCGCCCTTTCACATCAATCAACTAGTATGCCTTTGTTGTTATCGATGCACCTGGGAGTCGTAATGGCGTTATTCCTTACCCTGCCCTACGGTAAATTTGCACACGGTATATTCAGACTTGCTGCGTTGATCCGGTTTCAAACTGAACGACGCTTACCCAGCAATATTGGTCTAAGTGGAGAGTAATGGCATTGATGGGGTAAAGCCAAAGACCTAGCTAACTTGGCGCAGTAACTCTCTGCCAATGATGAGTTGCTGGATTTGAGTAGTTCCCTCATAAAGACGAAGTAACCGAACATCACGGTAAAACCTCTCCACAGGATACTCATTGATATAGCCAGCACCGCCATGGACTTGGACTCCTCTATCTGCAATTCGACCGACCATTTCAGTGCAAAACATTTTGGTACACGAAACGCGCATCGATACATCAGTATCAGATACATTCGCGGACTTAGAGTCATATCGCTGAGCTACCTCTTGAACCAACGACCAACCCGCTAAGAGTTCGGCTTGACTGTCAGCGAGCATGGCCTGGATGAGTTGAAACTCCCCAATAGACTTACCAAACTGTTTTCTGTCTTTTGCGTATCGTACGGATTCATTCAAAATACGCTGCGCCATCCCGCAGGCTACGGCTGAAATATGAAGTCTCCCTCGGTCAAGAACCTTCATGGCCGTCTTAAAACCTTGACCAGGTACACCACCAATAATGTTTGCTGCTGGTACCCTTACATTCTCTAAAATCACATCGCATGTTTTAGTACCTCTTTGACCCATTTTCTTGTCTGGTTTACCCAGTTGAATACCAGGAAGGTTTGAGGGAACAATAAAGGAAGAAACTCCTGAGCTACCGGGCCCACCTGTTCGCGCCATAAGCGTAAATGCTCCCGCTCTAGGCGCGTTGGTAATGTAGCGTTTGGTACCGTTTAAGACATATTGATCGCCGTCCAAATCAGCTCTAGTTTTGAGGGAGGCAGCATCCGATCCAGCGTCAGGTTCGGTAAGCGCAAAGGACATGATCAACTCACCACTAGCAACCTTGGGTAGGTAAAAGGCCTTTTGTTCGGCAGTTCCGTCCATCAAAATGCCTTGAGATCCAATTCCAACATTAGTGCCGAATACAGATCTAAATGCAAGTGAGGTTTTCCCAAACTCGAACGCCACCCTCACCTCTTGGCTCATTGAGAGCCCTATTCCGCCGAACTCCTCGGGTATGGACAACCCAAAAAGCCCCATCGACTTCATATCCTCAACCAAATCGGTTGGAACTTCGTCATACTCTTCAAGATAGTTTTCCTGAGGAACTAACTTTTGGTGAATAAATTTCTCTACGCTTGAGAGCAATATATCAAATGATTCGCTATCTAATGTCATTAATTTTTTGCTATATACAGCTGGTTAAATTCAAATCTTACTCCACAACATTTTTATCGTTTGATAAATTTCAACATCAACATCATTTAATTCGTCGAGTATGTCCGTAAATTGCGGAAATGCTTCAGAAAATTCTTTTGCATTAAATAACTTCATCCCCCAGTCAGGAAATCTGCGTTCTTTAATGCTCGAAATGCTTAACAACTTAATATTTTGATGTCTTCTGTCTTTTTGAATTTTGCCCCATAATTCATCAACAATAGCCCTCTCACCTTCAATAATTTGACCAAAATAGCCATAATCAAAAAAAAGTATGCCGGTCAATCCCTTTGATCTATTCGAACTAATAGATTTATCAGTGATTTCTGACAAATTAAGCAAGTCAAGCTCTTTAGATATTTCGCTAAAGTACTTTAATTCAACTAATTCCCGATTGTTATAAAGCATTTTTCGGAATAGATTCAACATTAGTTTAAATTTTAAAATTTATAATAATGATATATTTTAGCACGTCTACTTTTTTTACCATATCCTTTAAACCCACATCATCTTATAACTACGCTCTAAATTGACAGAGCCTGCAAACAAACTTTATCAGGATTTTTGAACTAACTTTGGTTGTCCGAATAGCGAATCAAATATCCAAGTAAATACAAAAGTTCCAAACAGAAAAAACACTGTCATCGCAATATCCATAATAAAAGCTTGTGCGTAGCTAATTTCAAACCACCACGCAAATAAAACAACAAAGACCAACAACAAAGGAATTTCGAATCCTAAAGCGTGCAAAACCCTACGAAAAACTGTTCTATGAGAGGAAATTTGACGATGCTCCCAAATTTCAAACCAATAGTTAAAGAGCCAATTCCATAAAACAGCTACAACTGACCCTGTAACTGCCATAACGCTTGAATGAGAAATACTCTGATCTGATAGGAATGAGAGTCCAATACTTGAGCATCCAATAGCCAACAATTCAGAAGTAACTAAAAACAAAACTCGCCTCCTCCACCCCTGTAGCGAATATATTAAGGGATTTTTTAACAGGGTCGTTTGATCTACTTGCAATTCATTATCCAATTATGAAAAACTCAATTTTAAGAATTAGTGTCTAAATTCAAAATCAATATATCCACGCTCTACATTGGTGTGAACCAGTTTTACAGAAACGGGATGACCAAGCTCTAAGTGATCGTGAAGACCAATTAACTTTCCTTCTGCGGGTGGAGTGAATATTCGTACCCAATGCCCTACCTCGTTTATACCGCTTATTACACCCTTAAAGTTCTTTCCGATATGGGACTGCAATAATAAGGCAGCTTCAGATTTTCTTAATTGACGCTCAACTTTTTTTGAGGCATCCTCTTGGGTCGTGCAGTGTAGAGCAAGAACCTCTAACTCTGCATCGCTGTAAGGGGAGTTTATTCCTTTTAGGGCGGCTTTTAAAATTCTTTGAGTAATCAAATCAGGATACCTTCTATTGGGTGCTGTTGAGTGCGCATAGTGCAAAACAGCAAGTCCGAAATGACCAATATTTGATTTATCTTTAGGTCTCTCAAGTACATATTCCCCTGAACCCATTAATTTAACAATTACCAAAGATAGATCCGGAAAAGTGAGCGGCTGAGCTTGGTGTCTTTTAGCCAAAAAACGCTCTAATGCAGAGGAGTCTGCAGAGCTTGGGAGATGCTCTCCGTATTGAGCCGCTACTTTCACAATCCTTTGCCATTTCTCAGGGGATCTGACCACACGCCTGATACAGGAGTATCCCTTGTTGCTTAAAAACCGGGCAATACATCCGTTAGCCGCCACCATAAACTCCTCGATAAGCTGGCGTGCCCGGTTTTGGGGCTGCTCTTGAAGTTCATCTATGAGGTTGTTTTTAAATACTGCTCTTGGTTGAATGGAGTGAAACTCCAAAGCACCGTTTGCGTGCCTCAGTGCTCTTAATTTCTGAGCCCATTTATCTTGATCTTTAAGTTGTTGATCTAAATTGTGAATTCGCCTAGCAGCCTCGGGCAATGGTCCTTTATTTTCTAACCAATCTGAGACTGCGTCATAGGCAAGTTTGCACTGATTTATTACCTTAGATCTGTAAATGGAGAATCCGAGTTCATGACCATTGTGATCAAAATGCATTTCACAAACCAAAGCAAGTCTTGGAACATTAAAGTTCAAAGAGGTCAGATCCGTGCTTAATTCATCAGGTAACATCGGAAATACACGAGCAGATGTGTACACAGAAGTCGTATTATCTTTTGCGTGCTGATCGATAGGAGTATTACGGGGAACCAATGAGTCCACATCGGCAATTGCAACCATTACCACCAAAGACCCATCTTTAAGTGGCCTGCAAACGGTAAGTTGATCAAGGTCTTTTGAGTCGTCATTATCGATTGAGCACCATAACAAATCTGTTTGATCCTGGATATCATCATTTTGCGCTTCAAATTTAGTAGCTTGATCGATTACATGATCGACAGCTATATTTTGAATTAACTTTAATTGCTCCAATACAGCAGAACTAAAGTCTGGTTTGAGCCCATGATCAAGCATCGCTGTATAAGCGATAGCAGACAAGCTTTCACGGTGATTCTTATAATGGTTACTCATAATCCAAAAAAGATCTACACAATTACTAATCACGAGGAGGTGCAACTGAAGCACCTTTGATCTGATGTTTGATAAGAGACTGGGCAACGAATTGATTGGACTTCATGTCCTCGACAAATTGAGATAAAACTGAAACCGCCTCATCTCCCTTAGATTTAGGGCACCCCATAGCCTGTTGAATGACCATAAAACGTCCCGGCAACAAACGCAGGTGACCGATGCGCTCAGCGTCCATCTCCAGTTGTTGTTTCACCCCTGCGGCTACATCGTATCCGCCTTGAACATAAAAATCGACAACTTTCGGCGATGTATCGGCTCTGAAAATTTTGGCGTTTTTTAGCTCCCGTGTTAAGTACAGATCATAAGCACTGCCTTTTCCGACTACTACGGTTCTGCCACTGACGTCAACTTCATCATTTGATTTAAGGGGCGAGTCGGCACGAACCAGGTAACTACCCTCAATCAGAATATAGGCCGAAGTAAACTTAATCCCCTCTCCACGCAAAGGATCAATTGCGAAAAATCCAATATCTGCTTGATCATTAGTAACTGCATCAACCGACTTACCAGCAGCGTCAAATACCACGAGTTCAAGTTCAACACCGAGTCGATTTGCAAATGCGTTCGCCAAATCCACTGATACGCCAACAGGTGCACCACTAATTGGGTCCTTACCTGCCAAAATCGGATTACCCTGGTTTATGGAAGCTCTAAGCTTTCCCTTGGGTGTGAACGCCTTAATGACTTCATTAGAAATTGAAATGGAATTGGCCATAAGTGACCTCCTGTAAAAATTGAAATTTAAAAGTCGTATAAAACTGAAGGGTTGGTGACAAGTATTTTGGTCAATTCTGAGCCTGTATTCGTCCAAGTACTCAGGCGGTTTAAAGCTGACCCATCATTGATGGCTTGAAAAGCCTCTATCTCCTCGACGTTTCTTTTATGCCCAGGTTTAGCGCCACCTGGATGAGGCCAATCGGTTCCCCAAACTAAACGGTCTACATTAGTGCTGATCAAAGCCTTGGCTAACGCTTTAACCGATGGAGCATCAGGATTACTAGAAATTCTGTAAGGTGCAGAGAGTTTTAACCACGTGCGGCCACTCGCAAGAAGATCAAATAACACCGATAGTCCCTCTTGCTCAAGACCTAGGTCTGGATTGACCAGACAAAAATGATCAATCACCAAAGGTAGCGTCATAGTCTTTATGAACTTAGCAAGAGAGACCAATACTTCAAGACGAGTAAAAATTTGTATATGCCATCCCAATGGTGAAACCAATTTTTGTGTGTACTCTAGGGCCTGTATCGCGAGTAGTGGATCCTTTAACCCAAATGTCTCAAGATTAATTCTTACTCCTCTTACACCGACTTGGTGCATGCTATGGAGTTGAGCCTCGGTAAATGTGCGATCAATCACGGCCACGCCTCTTGCGCGCTCAGGACCTAGTATCTTTAATGCATTAAGAGTGCACCTGTTGTCTGTACCGTAAGTACTTGGATGAACTATCACAACTTTGTCCACCTTCAAAGCCTCGTGCAAACGGTTAAGATCATCAATTGACGCATCACCAGGTGTGTAACTGCGGTTGGCGTCATAGGGGAATTCACCTTTCGGGCCAAAAACATGCGTATGACAATCAACTGATCCGGCAGGAGGTTCAAACGTTAATTCATCGTGGATGATATTCAGTATAGGTTGAGAAGAATTCATTTTGACAATAACTTAAGTAGACGTATCAGACGGATAATCGGTAGGGTTTGTGAATAAAATATCACTCTTTAAGGTAGCGATGCACAACAGTGGGCGCATTTCATTCTAACCCCGCATTTTGAATGGTTTTTTATGAAAATAATAGTTTTACCCGGAGACGGAATTGGTCCTGAGACCATGGCCGCAACAGTAGAAGTTCTGCAAACCGTAAACAAACGCTTTGATCTAGCCCTTGAGCTCGATCACGATATAGCGGGGCATGAGAGTTTAAAGAAGCACGGCTCAACGGTAACCGATATTCTTCTTGAGAAAGTACGCAATGCGGATGGCCTCATGCTCGGACCAATGTCTACTTATGACTTTAAGGATGAATCCAAAGGAGAGATTAATCCATCCAAGTTTTTCAGGAAAAGTCTAGATCTTTATGCCAATATCAGACCCGCCAAAACTTATTCAGGACTGCCTAATAAAGTTGGAGCCTTTGATTTAATAGTTGTACGTGAGAATACCGAGGGTTTTTACGCGGACAGGAACATCGAGTCCGGTGCAAGTGAGATGCTTATCACACCTGATGTGGTGATCTCATTAAGAAGGATTACAAGACTTTGCTGTGAGCGAATCGCAAGAACTGCGTTTGAATTGGCACAAACACGACGTAAAAAAGTTACTATTGTTCATAAAGCAAATGTTCTTAAAATTGCAGATGGTATGTTTATCGATATTTGCAAAGCAGTTGGTAACGACTACCCTGGTATACAAATAGACGATTTCATCGTCGATGCCATGATGGCTCATGTCGTCCGCGCTCCAGATAAGTTTGATGTAATAGTCACTACTAATATGTTTGGGGACATTTTGTCTGACTTAACCTCAGAGCTATCTGGTAGTCTTGGTTTAGCGGGCTCATTGAATGCAGGTACTCAATACGCGATGGGACAAGCTGCCCATGGCTCTGCCCCTGACATAGCAGGACGCGATATTGCAAATCCGATGTCCCTTATCTTATCTGCCGGTATGCTTCTGGGTTGGTGCGGACAACAGAAAAAGAGCTCTGCACTATTACAGGCCAGTAAGGCAATCGAGCGCGCATCCGAGCGTATCGTAAAAGATGGTCAAGTAACGCGAGATGTTGGAGGTAACTTGGGTACCCAAGCTGTAGGGAAAGCGATCGCGAAATGTTTGCAAACTATTTAAGAAATCAACAGGGAAATTTATGAATTTATTCAATCGCCTCCTCAAAATAATCAGTTTCTCATTTCTTGTTTTGCTAGTGATCACATCCTCACATAGCTACGCCGATACCTACCCAAGCAAGCCGATACGTTTTGTGATCCCAAATCCAGCAGGTGGGCTGCCAGATACTGTTGCAAGAATCTATGCGCAGCGCCTCTCCGAGAGATTAGGCCAGGCAGTAACGGTTGACAATCATCCGGGAGCAAATGGTGTGCTTGCGTGTCAATCTGTTATGACCTCCGCCAAGGATGGCTATACTTTTTTAGTCTCTGACGGCTCAACTTTCTCTGTCAATCCCCGTCTTTATACAAATCTCAGCTATGATTTGAAGAGAGATTTTGTCGAAGTATCTCTTGCTGCACGGGCGCCCCTTTACCTTGCCGTTCACCCCAGGGTCAAAGCAAATACTCTTAAAGAATTAATAGCATATATAAAAGCCAATCCAGGAACCCTTACCTACGGCTCTAGCGGAATTGGTAGTACCCATCACTTAAGTATGGAAGCCCTAAAAACAGCACTAAACTTAGATATAACTCATGTGCCTTATAAAGGTTCTGGACAATCGGTTCCTGCTCTTGTAGGCGGACAAGTCGATATGCTGTTTGCTGCACTGCCCTCTCTATCCGGATTCGTCAAAACGGGGCAAGTGAAATTAATCGCTAGCAATGCGGCTCGTCGATCATCACAGGAACCCAATACACCCACTATCTCCGAGCTCGTCAAGGGCTATGACTTCTCACCCACGATTGGGGTGTTTGCTGCAAAGGGAACGCCCCAAGCTGCGATTGATAAGTTGAGTGCTGAAATAGCAGCAATTGCAAAAAGCGGAGAGGTTGCCCCACTGTTTGCAACAGCAGGGATTGATCCCGTGGGTAGCACCCCTCAAGAGTTTGAGCGTGCCTTAGCCGAGGAAATAGAGAAGATTGGCAAGGCAGTCACTGCAGCTGGTATCAAAGCGGAATAAGGACCCAGCAGCATTCAGGCTCAGCCTTTTTCCGCTAGCTATTAACGTCCAGCAATTGAGTCCAGACCAGTTTTGCGAATTATCGGTTGCACTTCGCTAGAGCTGAGGTAGCTAAGGAATTTTCTTGCTGATTCAACATGTGTTGAAGTCGAGACAATAGCCGCAGAATATAAGGTTTCCTTTTGAACATCTGGGCTTAATTTGCCAATAATGTCCAAGCCCTTAATGGGTAAGAGTTCACTGTATTGCTGAAATCCGATTTCAGCTTGCCCGCTTGCTACAACCTCGCCTACCGGCACGGCTGGTATTTGTCTAGCTTTGTCTTTCAGCTCTTTAGCAATACCTAAACGTGGGAATAATTCATTAGAGAGGTACTCGCCGCTTGCACTGTCAGAATAGGCAATGGATTTTGCAGCTAAGAGTGTTTTAGTGAGAGCCTCTTTGTTACTGATATCTGGCTTAGGCGCGCCTTCCTTAACTGCAGCGGCAATCAAAGAACGAGCAAGAACAACCTTTGAGCCTTTAAGCAATTTTCCTTGAGCCATTAATTCGTCCAAAGAGCTGCCGACCATGATAACCACATCTACTTTCTCACCGCGATCTAAACGCTTTGGAATAGCATTTGTGGTCTCGCCCATTGAGGGACCCCTTTGCATCTCTATCTTTATATCGGGATTGTTTTTTAGAAAAGGGCCGGACAGGTCTAAGTAAGCCTGCGCAAAACCACCAGAGGTGACAACAAGAAGTTCCTCAGCATTTACAGAAATTGCCTGTGCAAAAAAGCCAAGGAATAAAGCCACACTTAAAAGAGATTTACAAATACCGCGCATAAACAGACTCCCAAAACAGAATTGATATTCTGCGATTCTAGCGTTAGGAATTTGTCTGTGGCAGCAAACAGTGGTAATACGGGTCTAGCCGAACGAACAATTTAAGCTTGGACGTTAATACGGTGCAGATGTTGGACCGTTTTAGTACTGGTTGAGACCGGCTTTGGAGGGACTCCGTTGCCGCCGGCTTGGGGCAATTTGGTGGCCGCATTCTTCTCAGCAACGGTGGGTTGTTCGACTTTGGGTTGCGGCATTAGACGAGAGGCCTGATTCTGTGCAGACGCTTGGGGCTTGGTCTGCATGGTTTGAAGCGCACTTGTGGAGGATGAGATGGACATTGCACTCATTAGGCTATGACTTTATAAAGATTTCTTTACCACGTGATGCCGAAATAATCTACATCAGTTACACGATACAAATTAGAACACGAATTTCAGAAAAATGCAAAAGGTCGCAATTAAGTTGAAAACTTAGTGGAATATGCCGTTTAGGGTTAATACTGCTGATTTATTCAAGAAAATTGAGCATAGTCAAGGTAGCAAAGTTCGCTCCCTTTTATTCAATTCAAATTGACAAAATTCCATGAAATTCATAACGTTACGCACAGTTAAGCTCTCAGCTTTTTTAAATTTTGCGGTCCTATCAATAGCACTGGTCTCTAGTATGCCCAATCACGCCCAAGAAACTAACAAAGAAGGCTCCACTCCAAAAAACCCACGTTTTAAACCACTAACACTTGAAGAACTAAACGTTTATCAACAACCTTTGGGTCAGCAAGTCATGAAAGTCTCAAGCATCGGACTTGGGGGGCCCTATAACCCACTACTTCGAAGTCCTGTGATGGGCCAAAGAATGTTTGATTTACTTTACTACCTTCGCTGGAACTCATCAGTGCCTCTTAGACTCAATGAATTTGCGATTTTGATTATTGGTCGACAATGGCGCTCACAGGTAGAGTGGTTTGCTCACGCACCATTGGCCATCAAAGCCGGACTGTCACCTGATATTGTGGCTACTTTAAAAACACAAAAAAGACCAGAAAAAATGGCAGAGGATGAAGCCATGGTTTATGATTTTGTTACTGAACTCACTCAGAGCAAACAAGTCTCAGAGGCTACATTCATAAAGGCTAGAAAAATATTCTCTGAGCAACAACTTGTCGACTTAACGACGATAACGGGTACATACGTCACTGTTGCAATGCTTTTGGCTATGGCTGATGAAGGCGTACCTGTTGGCAAGGAGCCGCCGTTTAAGGCTGGAGAGCCCTGAAAAAGCACAAATGTGTTAATTGAATCGGATAATTTACGATCTTAATTTAGTAGTCTTACCAGGGAAAGTACGGGTTCGTAATTCCCCGTTTATTGAACGCGTGACAATTACACTATTTAAAATTTTAAATCTACCGTTATCCGTAATTTTATCAATCAAGAATCCGCTCAACTCAGGTCTAAGAACTTCTGGCGACTGAGATTTACTTAAGTTTAAATAATATGAAAAATTTCTCATCAAACGGAATCAGTGTTCAAACAACAAAAACCAATCATTTACCCTCGCCAGAGCGCCGAGGATTTTTTCAAAACGTTGCAGGAGCAACAGGGATCGTCGCAACCACGCTAAGTGGTGCAACAGGCGCAGCGCTTGGTCTTAGCACAGGTGCCGCACAGGCAGCAAGCTCTAGCGAAACTCCAATCATTGCATCTGAGCACTGGGCTATCAAAAGAGTTGGTAATGAAGACATAAAGCTTTTCATATTAAATAAAAAGCCAGCCAACTATAAAAAGCTTCCCATGATGGGAACCATACTATTTGTCCACGGATCCTCCATGGCTGGCTCACCCGTATTTGATCTTCAAGTGCCAGGCAAACCCGAGTACTCAACGATGGATTATTTTGCCAAACTGGGGTATGACACTTGGTGCTTGGACCACGAGGGTTACGGCAGGTCTTCCAAATCAAGAGACATTACTTACGACATTTCAACAGGTGCGGATGATTTAGAAGCGGTTAGTCGCTACATCATTCAAAAAACGGGGGATCCAAAGCTAATGCTTTATGGTGTCTCCTCAGGCGGGCTGAGAGCGGCTCTCTTTACTGAGCGTTTCCCAGAGCGAGTCAGTCGTATCATTCTTGATGCTTTTGTATGGACAGGAGAAGGAAGTCCAACACTGGCAAACCGCAGAAAACGCATTGACGAATGGAAGTCCTCCAATAGGCGTCCACTAGATCATGCGATGGTTCAAAGTATTTTTACAAGAGACCATCCTGGCACTGCCGATCAAGATGTAATCGACGCTTTTGCTAAAGCAATCTTAAAACTAGATAACTCTTTACCTACAGGGACATATATCGATATGTCTGTTAACTTACCCGTTTGTACGCCCGAGAAGTTAACGGTCCCGACTATGATTTTGAGAGGAGAATTTGACGGTATTGCAGCGTTTGATGACATCGTTAAATATTTCTCAAAACTACCTCATCCAGATAAAAGGATTGTGGTAATGCCTGGTATCGCCCATGCTAGCTTACAAGAAAAAAATGTGAAGCTAGTATTACACGCAATGGAGAGTTTCTTCAGCCAGCCACCGTTAATCTACAAAGGATGAACGAGTTAAGAAAATGCAATAAACAAAGAGCCCTGTAATGGGCTCTAGTTGAAGTTTAAATTATTTATTGACAAGCTCAGACAACGCAACATCGATAAACTCAGACCAACGCTCTCGCTTACATACCGAGAACACAAACTCTTGCCCCTCGGTTGTGATGATTTGAAATTGATCTCCCTTAATACTAAAACCAAGCTCTGCGCTCTGCGATCTTACTCGGCAGTACGGAATTGAGATTACATTTGAATTAACAAAGTAACTCTCCGGGGTAAATACAAGTCCATCGGCCATCAAATATAGCCATCCACCAATAGTAGCAGCGGGACCAATCAAGGAGGCCGGTCCGTGAGCTCTAATTTCTTTATTTCGGTCAGTCAGGGAAAGGGACTTAAGAATTTTGTGCGTATTCTTGTAATGAATTAAAAACGTCCAAGCAAATAAGATTAGGACGAAACTAGCATATTTGATAGGTTGAGCAAAAATGTATACCAATAGAGCAAAGACGATTCCGGCAACCAAAAGGGTTGATAAAAATGCTTTTGATAAATCCATCTGTAAGAAAATTGAGTCGGAGAAAAAACTCACAATATCCTTGGCTCTCCAAACCTCGCCGGCAACGCTTGGCAATAGCTTGATGCCACAGTTCTCACAATAAGCATTGTCTTCATCGTTGGGGTGATGGCAGATGTTGCAGTTCATAGCTTAGGTTCTTTATTAGACTAACAGTCGTCTTATTCTTTTTCGTTACTTGTACGTTTTTTAGAAGTCGTTTTTTCAGCAGATTTTTCCTCGCCTTTTTCCCGCTCCGAAGATTTGGAATTAGCCTTTTCTTTACCATGCTCGCCGCCTTTTTCAGACTTGTCTGACTTCTCAGACTTTTCTAAGCGTTCTTTTTCATTCTCTTTATTCTCTTTGCTTTTATCGGAGGGCTCTTTATCTTGTGCAGACTTGGGCTCATCCTTAGCTATGCCTTTTGCAGGCTCTTCGACCTCGGATTTTGAGCTTTCTTTCTCGCTGTGTTCATCTTCAGATTTATCTTTGAGCTTTAAAGATTCCTCGACCTTTTTCTTATGTAGCTCAGCCTTAACGTCTTGAGCTGCATAATAGTTGTAAACACTAAAGCCACCTAGCAACAGAGTCAGTCCACACAGGAATCCAACAAACCACATTACAACAGTGTCACTGATCGAACTGGACTCAGTCGACTTAGTTTTAACTACATTTTTCACCTGGGCCTGGGCCTGGGCCTGCGATGCTGCTAATTGCTCTTGTTGTTTCCTAAAATTAATATTAAACGAGTTCATCGTCTTTATCAAAGCTGGATCGATAGTTAATCCACTTAGAAGTTCTTGTTGCTGCTGGAGTTGCGCCCTAATCTCATTTACCGCTGTTGCCATAGCACGGTTTGCAGTTTGCGCTGCCGACTGCGCCTGAGCTTGGCTTGCCAATTGACCATTTACGAAATTTTCAATGTTTTGTATCTTAAATGTTAATGCAGCAACTACTTCATCAAAAGCAGCTGTTGATTTAACAATATTATTTTGCTGAGTGTTGTATAAATTAACAATTCCAGTCTGTATCTTCTTAAACTCAGCAGACAAAATAGCCTGCATATCATCTGAATTCTTACCAACCAGGGATTGGGCACTATTAGTCCAAAATGCTTTTAACTCCTCTAACTGAGCTGCAATATCTGTCCTTAGCTGATCCATTTTGGAATTGACTCCCTGCATATCTACAGCAGGAGCAACTAGTGCAGCTTGGGCAGCTTGGGCCGTGTGAATTCTTTGAGCCAAGGCTTGAGCGGTTGCGTGAACGTCACCCTTGATATCAGCAACTTTTGCGCCCATCTCTTGACGCATACCGTCTATAGCAGTGCGAAGTTCATCCAAACTTGCTCCAAATTCTGCCGTTAACACTGGAATTGGATTGTTCAAAATTGGGGCTAATTGCTCAATATTTACAGGCGCTTCTGAAACAGGGTGATTAGTCTGTGGCAATTGAACTGTAGCGCCTACTGGCGCATCAGGGTGAAGCTCAGTGCTTGCATGGACAGGTTCTTGTGCAGATACAGTGTGCGCCTCATGGGCAACAGTTTCTATGACGTGAGCCTGCGGGGTAGAGACGTCTGATGCCTCGAGTGCTGAGGCTTGAGTTAATGTTGACAAAGGCTCTACCTCTGGTGCGTGCTCACTCAGGTGCTCAGCGCTATGATGAATTTCACTGGGATTATCATGTTGTATATCATGATGCTCGTGCGATTGAACTGCAGCATCTATCAGTGAATCAAGATTATCTTGGTGATTAACATTCAAATTCGATAAATGATCCGGTTGCGAATGAGAATGCTCAACTGCTGGATTAGCTTCAATTGATTCTGCTTGAACGGATACGGACTCAAGTTGAGCGCTCACCACCGCAGCGCTTTGCTCTGTGGCGAGAAACGCCAGGGCAGCTGCGGCAGAGGCCTCAGCTTGAATTTTTTTGGAGAAATTCAGAAAAGCACCACATTTCCCGCAAAACTTTGCGTTTAGATTAACGGGTTTACCGCAGTGATCACAATTCATAAGTTCACCTGGTCATTAAAAACTAGCAATTACAAAACACGGTGCATAGTTGGCAGCATCGGTCTTGCTTTTTTCACAGGCCTTTAAGGCCTCTTTCTCTGCAATTTGCTTACTCTTTTGCTCTTCAACAATGGCACAGTTACCAGCGTTACCATCAAAACTGTAAGTAAATGCGCGGTGATTTCCAGTGAAATCTCCCTTCCTCAAATACTTTGCGTAAAGATTCTTGCACTGCCCAATCAGTTTTGGGCGGTATTTAGACTTGATGGTGCCCGGTTCCAACGCCTCCGCCTCTTCAGCAGCCTTATTCTCTTTTTCGTCCCGTGAAGCAACCTCTTTAGCTCCAAGTTCATTTTCTGACTCTTTTAATGCTAATTTTGTCGTTTCTTGGCCTTTGTGACTGCCTTTTTCGCCGTCTTTTGAACCTTCATGCGCCTTCGTAGCCGTTTTTTCCTCCGCCAAAGCCCCCTCAGAGGTCGTTGCGGTCTGGGTCACTCGAGCTAGTTCCTCGGGACTTAACTCCTCATCTTCCAATAGCGTCGTTAGGCCATCTAACAAGTTTGAGCTGTACAAATAAAAACCAGCGTTTGCACATGCTAGTACTAGCGCTAATATCAGTAACCAAATCTTTAATGAGTTACTCATATTAAAGCTCTTAACTTTACTTTATTGATCGTAAATGGATCATGCTTCATAAATAGTACTTTAGACTTTCACTCTTTTGGTTGCCGCAGCGTTGAGGATTTCAACATAAGCTAGCCAAGAAATAACTTCGTTCATCATTTTATTAAAAACCAAAGTGTCACTTACACCATTAAAGATACATTCCATAATATTGGCATAAACAAAGGCTGGATTCATTTGAAAATTAGAATCGCCTTCTTGAATAACCGTCTGCTGGCGCCTATAGTCGCTCACCATTTGAACAAGCGATTCCCCTAAACTGTCGTGGTAAAGATTTCTTTGCTCGTTCAAATCACTCCAAATTTTCTCTCCGACTTGAATTTGAAAAGGCTTATCCCGAACTTTTAAATCATTAAAAGTACTTTGAAATGTTTTATAAACATTTTCCTTAGTGACGGTTTCAAATAATTTCATAATGTTTAAGTCCATTAACTAATATTCGCACTTACTCTCCAATTCAGCTCAAGTAAGGTATCGACTCTTTAAAGACTTTCTAAATACTAAATAAGTACTCATTTTGCAAATAAAACCTACTTATTTATAAAGCTTTTTAAGGCCACTTAGCTCTTACTCATAGAATGTCGAGTCAAAAATACTTAAAACTCAGCCACATAGGCTAATAACCAAAGACAGCAAATGAGCAATTCAATACACTTTTACAAACCCTCTGAGGGGCACGGACTGCCACACGATCCCTTCAATGCTATTGTTGGTCCTCGCCCGATTGGCTGGATTTCAAGCAAAAGCAATTCCGGGGTTTTAAACTTAGCACCTTATAGTTTTTTCAACGCCTTCAATTACATTCCACCCATAATTGCCTTTTCAAGTATCGGGACTAAAGATAGCGTCAGAAATGTGCAAGAAAACGGAGAGTTCTGCTGGAACCTAGTAACCAAGGATCTGGCAGAACAAATGAACAAGACCTGCGCGCCCGTCGGACCAGAAGTCGACGAATTTGCTCTTGCAGGACTCACCCCAACACCATCAAAAGAAATATCAGTACCTCGAGTTCTTGAGAGTAAAGTGTCCTTTGAATGCAAAGCAACGCAGATCATTCAACTTGAAAACACTCAAGGTGGCAAGGTCAATACCTGGGTTGTATTTGGTGAGGTTGTTGGGGTTCACATCAACCAGTCGCTACTCGTAAACGGGGTCTATGACACCGCAAATGCACACCACATTCTCCGTGGTGGAGGACCGGCAGATTATTTTGATGTAACGCCGAACAATTTATTCAAAATGGCTAGACCGCAGGTTTGAGTCAAAGGACACTCTTCGCCGTCAAAACTACAACAAGAGTTTTGGCGCGAAGATGCCCCCCCCGCAATTACACTAATCTTCGTCTGACTCTTCTTGGTTAAAGACAGAGAAGTGCACATCCTTAAAATCAATCGCAATATAAAAAGACTGCATCAGCGGCTCCTCAGACTCCAAGTAGTACCGCATCTCGTGAAATATATAGAAACACAGTGAGTCTAAGAAAGTCTTGTATTCAGCTAAATCCCCGCTATGAGACCCAACTCTCAGTCGCCAAGGGTGTACGGGATGATTACCCTTTTTAAAGAAAACCTCACAGTCACGCCCTTTTAACAGCTCTCCGCCCGACTCAATGTCATAAAACAGGCGTGCTTTATAGGTTTTTGCATCTTCATATTGACCAAAAATACGTAGCGGAAAAATCCTGACAAATGGCATAAGTAAAAAAATTGAAAGTTGTTTTGTTTCTTGAGCTAAAAAACTGATTTTTTTGATCTCTTAAAGAAAAGCCCTGCTCTAGCAATAAAACTTTTCCTTTATAAGCTCTAATATCACAAGAATCATAATCAAAGCGTAAAAAAACAAGTCTTTTCCCGAGTAAATCCACTAATAGATGTGCTCGCAGAAATGGCTAAGATATCAAGCTAATCGTAGCTTAGCTCATTTTCTTGATATTTGTGCTTATGCTACGCTCAAATTTTTTCAGAGAATGCTAAGGAGCTTGGATCATGCAACAAAGTACCGAACTAAATAGAAGATCTATCGTTAAATCTATCGCTAGTGCGCTTGGCTGGGTTGGGTTTGGACTCTCGCAATCTGCCTTTTCGCAGTCTGGACCCATCCGTATCGGAGGCACGTTAGCCTTAACTGGTCCATTGTCAGCAACGGGACTTGTACATAAATTAGTTGCTGAAATTGCAATCGACGATTTGAACAAAAGGGGCGGATTGCTCGGTCGTAAAGTTGAATACGTTCTCAAAGACGACCAATCTAAACCAGACGTAACTCGCACCCTCTACGAGCAACTCATCACAAATGACAAAGTAGATCTCATTATTGGCCCTTATGCAACTCAGGGAATATTGTCAGCTATGGGGGTTGCAGAGCGCTACAACAAAGTACTCGTTCATCATACATTTGGTATTCCGTCTAAAGCCAAATATGACAAACAATTTCCTATTTGGGCACTTGGTCCAAATCCTGAGAAAACAGTTCCCACAACTGCTTTTGATGCAGTCGCAGCACTAGCCAAGCCTCCAAAAACGGTTGCAATCGTCACAACAAAATTCGCCTCTGTTTATTTCTTATCCACAGGAGCTCGAGATGTAGCAAAAGAAAAAGGCCTCAAAGAGGTACTCTACCTCGAGTGGGATTTTGGCAATCGTGACTTTGGCCCTATAGCGGCTAGATTAAAGGATGCTGCTCCTGATGTAGTTTGGGTTGGAGATATTGGCGCTGAGGGCAATCAACTCCTAGAGGCATGTAAGAAAATAGATTACACCCCTCCTCTTCATATCCATACATTCCCATCACCAGGACTAATGGCACAAGCTCAAGAAACCCAGGGCGCACTAGCTCTATCCTTGTTTGAGGAGCATGCTCCATTCACTAAGAACAAAGGTGCTGAGTTTTTTGTTAAAGCTTTTCATGAAAAAGCCAAAGCAGCTAACCTTCCCTATCAAGAGGTTGAAGTCCAAGCGGCTTGCTCCTATGGCGCTTGGCAGTTGATAGAGGCCGCGGTAAACGCCACTAAGAGCCTGGATGACGAAGCGCTCGCCAAGTGGATCAAAGCCAATAAGGTCGATACTATCGTGGGTAAACTTAGATTTGATGGCCCCTCTAACTACGGAGACGACTTAATGCATATTAAACAACTCCAAAAAGGCGAATGGAAAATGGTATACCCAAAAGCCTTTGCAGCTCCTGGGGCAACCATTCAGACAATTTAAACGTAGCTTTTCAACACCACAAAGGCTCTAGATACACCTAGAGCCTTTGTGGTGTTAACTACTAGTTTTTTGCATACTCACTTTTAGAAATCTACATTGCCAAGCATTAACCTCATCATTCAATCGGCCGTCTCAGGACTCTTACTGGGTGGACTCTACGGGCTTATTGGTCTTGGTTTAGGCCTGTCCTGGGGTTTGCTAGGACAGATCAATCTTGCCCATTTTGCCTTTGTATTCTTATCGGCTTACCTCAGTTATCAACTAAGTACTACCTTTGAAATAAATCCCTGGTGGGCACTTTGTGTTTTACCACCCGTTTTCTTTTGTATTGGGGCGGGACTGCATGCGCTGATTAGACGATTTAAGATGACACCCTTTAATTCATTACTGCTGACCTTTGGGTTAACAGTTATTGTGGATGCATTGATACAGTGGATTTGGACTGCTGATTTTCGCAAACTCGAATCCGTCTATTCCAACTCCAAGTTAGAGATTGCAGGTATTTACTTCCCCTATGCAGAGTCCCTAAGCTTTGCTATATCTTTGGTTTGTGCAAGTGCTGTTTACTGGGTCATGAAACGCACGGACATGGGCAAAGCAGTGAGGGCTATAGCCCAAGACCCCCAAATGTCCAGCTCATTTGGTATCAATCAAAAATTTATAACGATGTGTTTAGCCGGTACTTGCACTGCCCTAGCTGCAATTGCTGGCATCTGCGTGTCACTTATCTTCACGCTAAACCCATCCCAACTCTATACCTGGATTGGCGTCGTATTTGCTGTAGTAATGCTAGGAGGTCTTGGATCTGCATTTGGTCCCATATTAGCCGGAATGCTGATTGGTGTTTCTGAATCTATCACGATGGTTTTTGTAGCTCCGTCATGGGCTCCCATCGTATCTTTTACATTACTAATCGGGTTGTTACTCTTTAGACCGGACAAAATCTAATGCAACTCAAACGAATGCAAACGAAACGTCCCTTATTAAACATCTTAATGCTGGGACTCCTTTTAGCAGCGGTGCCTTGGATTGGACTTTCCGCCTTTTGGCTATCCTTTTTTTACCTAATCCTTTACTGGTCGGTGCTGACCTTATCTTGGAACGTCTTTTCAGGCTACTCAGGCTATTTCTCATTTGGTCACGGCGCGTTCTTTGGCATTGGAATTTATACAGTCGCCTATATGTGCGGTCAGCTTGAGTTAGCTTTTTTACCGATGGTATTGTTGGCAGGAGCTCTTGCAGGTAGTGCCGGCGTATTACTTGGCGCTTTGGTATTTCGGGTCAAGCGAGTAAGGGGGGAGCTCTTTGCGCTTCTCACCTTAGCTGTTACGTTTATTATCGCAACTGTTGTTCTAAACACGCCTATAGACGGTGGCCCAGGGGTTTATCTGAACTCGGTTCAAGTCCCTAAACTAGGTCCGTCTACCCCTGCAACTTTCTATCTTTTAATATTAATACTTTTCGTTATTGCACTCCTCACCTCAAAGCACATTAGCTCTTCAAAACTGGGATTAGCGTTATTTGCAATTCACGACGATGAGGACGCAGCTGAAGTGATGGGCGTTCCTACTTTTAAAACTAAGCTCATAGCGCTTTTTATCTCCTCTGCTTTAGCAGGTATTGCAGGGGGTATACATGCGGTATTTGTGTCCTACGTGACAGCCAATGAGGTATTTTCGATCAACGTACCACTTTTTGTAGTTTTAATGAGCATTTTAGGTGGTGCTAGGCACTGGGCTGGTCCGGCGCTTGGCGCCGTAGTCATCACTTCGTTGCAGTATGTTTTTACGATTGGTGATAATGCTTTAGTCGGCAAAATGGCGCTTGGATTAATTTTGATACTTGTCATTCTCTTTAAGCCCGAGGGCTTCTTGGGAAAATTGGCAAAAGCCAATAACAAACGCTCAGCCAGACTCATTGCAGACTCGTACGGAGTTAGTTCAAGCTCCGTAACCCATGACACCCCCACACACTTTCAAGTTGATCACCATCATACTCATGCAAGTGATCATCCTAGCAAAAGACTTCATCCCAAAGCGGTTCTTTTGAAGGCTGAAGATCTTTGTATGAGCTTTAGTGGACTGAAGGTGCTTCAAAATCTAAACCTTGAAATTTATCAAGGAGAAATCTTAGGTTTATTGGGTCCAAATGGCTCAGGCAAATCAACCTTTATTAACGTTGTTAGCGGTCACTACAGGTCAACATCTGGCAAGCTTAGCTTTGCGGGCATGGAGCTATCGGGTCTAAATGCTCACACCATTGCACAACAAGGTATAGCTCGGACTTACCAAATACCAAGACCTTTTGCTAACCTAACGGTATTTGAAAACACAAGACTTGTAGCCTCTTATGCTAGAGGAATTTCTTTAAGCCAAGCAACACCTTTTGCAATCCAAGCACTTGAAATGGTGGGGCTTGCCTCAAAGATAGATGTGCTTCCACAGGACTTAAACCTACATCAACGTAAGTTTCTCGAGTTTGCAAGAGCCCTCGCCGCAAAACCAAAACTACTCATGCTTGATGAGGTCTTATCGGGTCTCACGCCCAGCGAAATTCAAAGTGCGATTGATTTAATTCTCAACATCAAGGCGCAGGGTACAACTATCCTTTTCGTCGAACACGTTATGAGTGCGGTTATGGCTCTTGCCGACAGAATTGCAGTGATTAATTACGGACAACTATTGGCACAAGGGGACCCACAAGAGGTAATGCGAAATCCTGAGGTCATCACCGCGTATTTGGGTAAGAAATTAGATCATGCTTGAAATTAAATCCCTACAAGTATCTTACGGCCCCGCAGTTGCTTTGTGGGATATTGATTTGCATGTGGACACCGGGGAGTTAGTATGCGTTATCGGACCTAATGCTGCTGGTAAAACTACGCTCATCAACACAGTCGCTGGGCTCAACAGAGCCGACAAAGGTAAGATCATCTTCAACGGTCATGATCTTGCCCACACAGAGCCTCATCTGTTTTGTGTACACGGCGTTGCCTTAGTCCCTGAGAGTAGACGATTGTTTGCAAACATGAGTGTTCTTGAGAACTTAGAGCTTGGAAGTTTTATAAGCCAAGCGAAAGCTCACAGAACACAATCACTGGAATATGTTCTTGAGCTTTTTCCAGCGATGAAACAAAAATTAAATTCTCCCGCTGGCTCATTGTCTGGTGGGCAACAACAAATGGTTGCTATATCTAGGGCTTTGATGGCTCGACCAAAGATATTATTACTAGACGAACCCTCACTTGGACTGGCTCCGTCTATTGTTTTGGATATGTTTAAAGCAATCAAACAAATTAATGAAAGTGGTATCTCAGTTCTCTTGGTTGAGCAAAATGTAAGTCTTGCATTAGACATCGCTAAGCGAGCTTATGTTTTGGAGGAAGGTCGTATTGCCCAAGAAGGTCTTGCTAAAGATATGTTAAATAGCACGACAATCCAAAAAGCATATTTGGGTATTAGTTAATTCAGACCTTAGAACTAAAATCTTTTATTGCTGAGGGCACGTATGATTGATCATTTGGATCACCTTGTACTAACAACGAATCAGATTGATGCATGCATTGATTTTTACACCAGGGTACTGGGAATGCAATTAGAGAGCTTTGTGGGAGGTACGCCTCCCGTAAGCAGACAGGCTTTAAAGTTCGGTAATCAAAAAATAAATTTGCATATTAAAGGTAAGGAGTTTGAGCCTAAAGCGCAAACACCCATACCCGGCTCATTAGACCTTTGCTTTATAGCGGATCGTCCTCTAGATGAAGTCATAAAAAGAATTAACGCAGAGGAATGGCCTATCCTTGAAGCACCTTCATTTAGAACGGGCGCCACAGGGAAGATTAGATCCATATACCTCAGAGATCCAGATCAAAATCTCATTGAAATTAGTGAGCTAATATAAAAGATCACAGAATTCAACTGTTTATTCAAATACGTAAGTTCCGGGCGCACTGACCCACGTTTCATCTGATGCAGTTGACGCCTTAAATACAGGTGGCTTGACTGAGCGACTTGAGTGAGAATCTATCCAATTTATCCAGTAATCCCACCATGAACCTTCAATGGTTTTCGCCGCTGTCAGCCATTCATCAGGAGTAAGTTTTCTAGCCCTAGTGGTCTTACCTAGCAACTGATATCTGCGGTTCTTAAGTCCTGGAGGACTCACAATACCTGCATTGTGACCACCTGAGGCGAGTAAGAATTCTATTTGTACCTTGATATGATTATGAATTTTATAAACAGATCTCCAAGGCGCTACGAAATCTTCAACTGTCCCGACTGCGAAAACGGGACAATTTATATCCCCGATATGGATTGGTTTACCGCCGACCTTGTATCGTCCCATTGCCAAATCATTGTTTAAATACATGTGCCTCAGATACTGAGAGTGCATCCTAATAGACAGACGCGTTCCATCAGCATTCCAAGCCATCAAGTCGTTCGGAGGTGATCGGTCACCCAAAATATACTCTTTAGTCAATTGCGCCCACTTTCGATCGGCTGCTCCGATCATTTGAAAAGCGCTTGACATTTGTGTACTATCCAAATAACCATTTGGTCTCATCAGACTTTCTATAAAACCAACTTTCGCTTGATCAATGAACATACTGATATTTCCGGGCTCAGAAAAATCAGTCTGCGCAGCAAGTAAGGTAATGCTTGCCAGTCTGCGGTCTTTATCGCGTCCCATTTTTGCTGCAGCTATTGACAGCAAAGTTCCACCGAGACAGTATCCAACCGCATGAATTTTTTGATTAGGGCAAGTTTCATTAATTTGGTTCAACGCACCAAAAACACCTAGGTTCAAATAATCTTCCAACCCCTTGTAGCGATCTTTTGAATCTGGATTTTTCCAAGAAATAGCAAATACAGTGTGCCCTTTGTCTACTAGAAATTTAACAAGAGAGTTCTGCGGACTTAGGTCTAAGATATAGTATTTCATGATCCAAGCAGGGACGATTAGTATTGGCTCTGCTTTAACTCTAGTCGTTGTTGGGTTGTATTGAATCAACTCAATAAGATCGTCTTTGAAAATAACCTTGCCAGGAGTAATCGCCACATTACGGCCTACTACAAAATTTTCGAACCCTTTAGCAGGCAATCTAAATAGAGCGCGGTATGCATCATCTAAATAATAGTTTGCACCACGAATCAAATTAGCACCCCCTTCCTTTAAGGTTCTATCTATCAAAATGGGATTGGTTGGCAGAAAATTAGCCGGTGATATTGAGTCAATGAATTGCAAAATCTCGAAGCGACTAATCGTTAATTTATTTACTTGCTCGCCAGGTAAACTACTAAATGCGTGAGTCCACCACTGCTTCAAGTGCATAAAGCCTTGACTATAAGTATTAAATGGCCAAGCCTTCCAAAGTTCATCTTGAAAACGATGATCAGGCTTGACCAGGCCTAGTGGTACGTTTGTAACGGCCTTCTCTAATTGGTTTATGAAAGCCGGTAGATCATGAAATGTCTGACCAAATTTCTCACGAATTCGAGATAAGTTATGCGGATCCTCAAGTAACCCAACTAACCAATCCCTAAAGCTTTCAGGTAGCGACTGAGGATTGAAGACTTGAGCACGAGCCCTGGTACGATTGATTCGAGTCGAAACAGGTGCAGATTGAAAATCATTTGAAGGTTTGTGCTTAACAAGGGGTGAACTAGATGACTTAGTAGCCCTTTTAGTAGAGCTAGCTCTAGCTGAATCGATACGTAAAACTTTGTTTAGAGTATTCATAGATAAATTGAACAAAGGTTAACCATCAGTGCATATTACTGTATGCACTTAAATCTAAGCTTGACTTATATCAAAAATACTCTTAAGCAAACTATATTGAAAAGTCCTAATTAAACTAGCGATTCAATCCAGCAATGTAGTCGGCCAATATTTCAATCTCCTTCTCATTTAACACCGATGCAGCTGAGGACATATTACCGTCCATGTCTGCACGAGTCATAGCTTTAAAACCTTTTAATTGAGCAAGTAAGTAAGCATGCTGCTGGCTCGCCACACGAGGAATATGCTGCTGCCCAAGCAGCAAAGGACCATGACACTGAACACAGTTGTACTTCTTAGCCATATCTGGTCCCTGAGCAAGCGCCTCAGCAGAACTAACGTGAGTGGGCGTCAATCTTTTCTCGGAAGCGAAATAAGCTGCAAGATTATTCATATCAGCATTTGACAAATTTGCGGCAAAGGGAGACATAACTGCATTCTTGCGGTTCCCTTCCCGAAATTGGTAAAGAGCCGTGGTAATGGCTTGAGCCGTTTGTCCAGCTAAAGCAGGAAAGTCAGGAATCTCACTGTTACCACCAGCTCCGTGGCAAGAAATACATACTTGAGCCTTTTGTCGACCTGCTTCGATATCGGCTGCTTCAGCACGACCTAATAGAGCAACGCTAGTTAATGTAGAGAGCAAAAAAAAGGTGGTCACCGATAAGGCAACCACCATTAAATTAGAGTGTAGGGATATTTTTTTCATCCCTCCATTTTAATTTAATTTCGCAATTTTTGCATCCTTAGAATAACTTATACGGTAAATAACACCGTTGTAATCATCAGAAACAAGCATCGAACCATCTGCAATAACTTGTACGTCAACTGGACGGCCCCACATTGGCGGGTCTGCTTTCTCGTCAGTTAAAAACCCAGTAAGAAAAGGTTCGTACTTTACGACTTTCCCTTTTCCGTCAAGTACAACTCGCATCACATCGTAGCCTTGTTTGGTGTTACGGTTCCATGAACCGTGGCGAGCAATGAACATGTTGTTCTTATATTCGGCCGGGAACATCTTTCCTGTATAAAAACGAAGTCCCAACGGGGCAACGTGAGCACCTAATTTTAAAATAGGCGGAGTACTCTGAGCGCAGGTGTTATATTTTCCATAGACTGGATCGGCGATATCACCCTGGTGGCAGAACGGAAATCCAAAACTCTCACCCTCTTTATTGAGAACATTCAGTTCATCATTGGGCACGTCATCCCCTAACCAATCACGACCGTGCTCTGTAAAGTAAAGTTTATGAGTTACAGGGTGAAAAGCCATACCAACACTGTTTCTGACACCGGTTGCAACGCGCTCCAATTGTCCGCTATCAGGATCAGCTCGGAAGATCGCTGCCTGCATTTGATTTGGGGAGGTGATGTTTTGTGGAGATCCAATATTGAAATAGAGCTTGCCATCTGGACCAGCAACTAAATACTTCCAAAAATGTCCTGGACCATTTGTAGGATCAATTCCGTCCACTACTACTTTGCCACCTGGCATGTTGTCTAGATTCTTTTCAATATTATCGAACCGCAAAATACGATCCCGCTCTGCAACGTATAAATTACCTTTAATAACCGCTATACCATTTGGAGCGCTCATGCCTCGCAAAATAGTTTTGACTTCCCGTTTGCCGTTGTTATCAACAATTGCATATACATTCTTAGCCAGGCGGTTACTAACAATTAGAGTTCCGTTTTCGGTTTGAGTCATAGAACGTGCTTCGGGCACACCGTCAGCGTAGACCTCAACTTTAAAACCAGCTGGGACCTTCAACTTAGCGATCTGAAGGTCTTTTGCCTCAGTGCCGGTAAATATTGGATTAAACGGGTGCAAGGCTGAGGATTCAGATTCAGCCGACATGCCCTGTTTCCATGCAGGAGGTGGATCTCCTGGTTTTTGGGCGTGAGCGCTGAGATGACTAAGCGCAAGCACAGAGCTCATTAAAGATAAAGCTAAAACGGAACGACGAAAATGCATAAAATCTCCTAGTAAAGAATGGCATTCAATCTACTTCAGATTTTGACACCGATTTCACTTCTTTGGTAAGTAGCTTGTACTCACTCAAGGGAAAACACTTAGAATTTTGAGGCGTTACTTTTCATCCTAAAAAGACTCCTCACGAGTGCCAATGTAACTGATTAGAATTGCCAGTTTTTCCAAGTCAACGGTCTTTCTCATTCGATTTTTCAAACAAGGTAACAAATGTCAATCAACGACAAAACTACTGCTATCAACCTTGCACTCACACTTGAGAGTAAGCGTCGGGAGTTAATAAAAGCTAGGGATTTTGAAGCGCTCAAATCCTTAATTTCACCAGAAATTATTTATGTTCATAGCACTGGTGGAGTTGATACTTTTGAGACTTATTTTCAAAAGCTAATCGACCAAACTCTCGTTTACTTGGATGTAGATTACGTAGATGTGGACGGAACTCTCTTTGGTGAGACACTAATAATCACTGGGAAAATGAACGCTCAATTAATCCTTGGCACTGAAGAAAAATCTGTGCACAGCATCTACATGACAACTTGGATCAAACAAAAAGATGGTCACTGGGTAATGTGCGCTCATCAAGGCGCGCCCAGGCTAAATGTGTGATCCGTTAGTCCAGCGTGAACTCTAAATTATCGATTAGTCGCGTATTGCCGATACGAGCAGCAGCAAGGGCAACCAATCTTCGGGATCCATTTTTTTCATTAGGATTAAAAACACTTAAATCAAGAGCGTTCCTAATTGTCAAATAATCGGGTTTCCACCCTCTGGCTTTTAAGAGACTTAGTGCCTCATGCTCAACAGATGAAACGTTATTACCGGCTTTAACTGACTCGCGCATCTGACACAAAGCCAAATAAAGTTGGACTGCCTCCGCTCTTTCCGCGTCTTTGAGATACCCATTTCTAGAGCTCATAGCCAAACCGTCTACCTCTCTGCGGGTCTGTACTTTAACGATTTCAATGGGTAAAGCCATCTGACTAACCATATGGGTAATGATCATCGCTTGCTGATAATCTTTTATACCAAAGAAAGCTACATCGGGTTGAACGCAATTAAAGAGTTTATGTACAACTGTGCACACACCCTTAAAAAATCCGGGCCTGAATTCACCCTCCAAAATACAATCTAATTCACTGGGTGGGTGGACTTCAAATCCCTGAGGTACTGGATATAGGTCCTCCTCTCGGGGTGCGAAAAGCAAATCACATCCTGCAGCTTCCAGCTTTTTAGTATCTTCATTAAGAGTACGGGGATAGGAGTCAAAATCCTCATGCGGGGCAAATTGAAGTCTATTTACAAAAATACTAGCGACCACGAACTCCGATTGTTTCTTTGCTGTTGAGATTAAATCCAAATGACCAGCGTGTAAGTTGCCCATGGTAGGCACAAAGCCAACTCGTTTATCGTAATTGATACTACTTCTTAGCTCCGCAATTGTTCGTACCGTTTTCATGTTTAACTGTGTTCCCATTTGATACCGCTATTCTCCCTTCAAAAGTCTCCCACAAGAGAATATTCACCATTTTTTTTATCTAAGATAAAATCATATCTAAGGTTTAAAAAGAGTTCTTAAAGATTTAAGTTGATTTAATCCACTTAACTTCTCAAATAATTCTTCAGCTTTGATTTCTGAATTTTTGGAATTATTCTTAAAAATTCTAAAGCAATCTATAAACTTTGCATGCAACTCTTTAACGCTTAATGGATTCTTGGAGTTACCTTTAGCAAAGCGAATTTCTCCAGAATCAAGTTGTTGACTATTTTTAAGCTGAATAACAACTCTATTTGTGAGTGCAAAAGCTGGATCAATAGGACACTGTTTTTCAGTAATTTCTATTTCTACTTTAGAGAAAAGTGACTGGACATCTGGACGCAATACGAATTCATCATTCAACTCCCCTAACCCAACATTTTGCTTAAGTAAAGCACAAACAATTGCAAACTCTAAACTAAATTTGGCCTCCAACCCCGTCTTTGGCGTATGGTTTCTAAGCATACTAGCCTCGGCTTTCCCTACTGTTGCAGTAATTTTTTCAATCTCGTCTAGCTTGATGCTATTTGATTTCATTAAATTAATGATTGCATCAATAGCTCTATGCCCTGAGTAACAAACTGGATACTGCTTTATGCAAAGTCCCGCATCCAATATGAAGAGATGACTACCCATAGGTGCAGCCTCATTCTTAAGGTTTGCGTGATTATTCGGAGATATTGCATATAAAAAACCAGCCGGATGCTCAAAAACATCAGGTGCGGCGGTAAGACCCATTTCAGCCAAACGAACAGCCTCAATACCGTTAGCCGCAGCACGACCCGCATGGAACGGCTTGGTCATAGATCCAAAATTTGACACCAGACCGCTTGCCATGCTTGCGGCAATTGCTAGGGCAGAACTTGCAGTCTTAGCATCTAATTTTTTAATACGCGATACCGCTGCCGCAACGCCAACGGTGCCTAAAACACCCGTTGGATGCCAACCCTTTAGGTGGTACTGATCAGGCTCTCTCGCGATCAAGGTAGCCCAAACCTCATAGCCAACAAGGTATGCCTCTAAAGCGTCAAGCCCTGTGATATTTTGCAAATATCCTTCAGCCAGAATAGCTGGTACCAAAACTGTGCTTGGATGACCTGAAAGTGCCACATCATCAAAATCAAGCGCATGCGCAGCAGTTCCGCTTATACAAGCTGCGAACTGAGCAGGCATCATTTTTTGTAAAAACGGAACAGGAGCCTCAGCCACTGGAGATGCAAATTGTTCATAGTGGGCGCTAAGTATTTCGACTACTTTCTCATTTGAGCCCGCAAACATTGTTGCAATTGTGTCAATAAAGCCAGTCTTAGCAATTTCCAGTGCTGCATCTTTTTGAGGATGGTTGATAGGTCGAGTTGCGAAGGAGCCTAACGATTGTGTAAGTGAAGTCATTTAAATCATTCCTTAGTAAGATCTTGGTAACTCTAGAATATGCTCTGCAATATAGCTAAGAACTAAATTGGTGGAAATCGGGGCTATTTGAAAAAGCCTAGTCTCTCTCCATTTGCGCTCAACATCATATTCCCGGGCGAAGCCAAACCCGCCGTGTGTCTGTAGGCAAGCCTCTGCCGCCTTCCATGAAGCCTCGGATGCGAGTAATTTACCGATATTGGCGTCATCTCCGCAAGGAAGATTTGCAGCAAACAAAGCGGCAGCACGCCTGAGTACCAAATCAGCTGCTTGTGTCTCAGCATATGCGCGGGCAATGGGAAAAGCAATTCCTTGATTCTTTCCTATTGAGCGATCAAATACTGTGCGTTGGTTAGCATATTCAACGCTTTTATTGGTGAACCAGCGAGCATCACCAATCGCCTCAGCAGAAACCAAAATTCTCTCAGCATTCATTCCATCCAAAATGTATTTGAATCCCTTTCCCTCTTCGCCAATTAGACATGAAGCAGGAATTTTTACATCACTAAAAAAAACTTCAGTTGCGTTGTGATTAACCATAGCTTTGATGGGCTTAATCTCTAAACCCTTACCTAAACACTCCCGAATATCAATTAGAAAAACTGATAAACCCTCACTTTTTTTCTTTACCTCATCAAGAGGAGTAGTCCTAGCCAATAGCAACATTAGATCGGAATGCAATGCACGCGAAGTCCATACTTTTTGACCATTAATAATGTAATATTCACCTGAGCGGATCGCCCTGGTTTTAAGTTTAGTCGTATCTGTTCCAGTTGTGGGCTCTGTAACCCCAAACGCTTGGAGTCTTAGCGCACCACTAGCAATATGAGGAAGATATTGAGATTTTTGTTGTTTGCTTCCGTGTCGCAATAATGTTCCCATGATGTACATCTGAGCGTGGCATGCGCCTGCGTTACAACCAGACGCATGAATTTCCTCAAGGATAACTGCGCCGGCCCTGAGGGGCATTCCTGAGCCCCCGTACTCCTCAGGAATTAGAGCTCCAAGGTAACCAGATTCAGTTAAGGTTTTAACAAATTCAGTAGGATAGGCTTCCCTCTCCTCTAAATCTCGCCAGTATTGACCGGGGAATTTAGCGCAGATAGCCCGAATACTTTCTCTTATCTCAGAGAAGTCCTCGCCAACTTCGACCTGAATGGATTCATTAATTGTTTGATGTTTCATTTGAAAGTTGTTAACTTCTGTTTAAATAATTATCTGTATGCTCGCCAAGCTTTGGGGGAGATGACTGAATCGAGGGCCGCTCCCCATTAAAGCTGATGGGCAAGCCAATAAAAGACATGTCTGAGTTAGGTATATTTTGAATAATCCCCAGGGCTTTGGTCTGGGGGTGTTTCACCATTTGCTCAATATCGTGAACTGGCGAAGCAGGTAATCCGTACTTCTCACAAGCAACCAGCCATTGTGCAGTGGATTTTGTGGCAATAATTTTTTCAATTAAACTGTACAGCGTTTTAGCATTGGCTACACGACTTGGGTTATCTCTAAACAGCGGGTCTAATGCCCACTCAGGATGGCAAACCATCTCGCAAAATGCATTAAAGAGTGCATCACTTCCTGCGGCAATAACGACTTCACCATCGGTTGTTGCGTAAGCTTTATAGGGGACAATTCCATTAGCGCCGGACCCCTGCCTTGTCGGTATTTCATTGGAGGCAAGATATTGAGCTGCTAATAAAGAAACCCAACTCGTTGCTGTTTCAAATAATGAGACATCAATCGTTTTACCTCTACTGCTTGTTTGTCGCTCATAGAGCGCAGTAAGAATACCAATGATCCCCCATAAGCCGGTACCCAAATCTACAATTGAAGGTCCTACCCTTACTGTTGGTCTATCAGCCTCTCCAGTAGTACTCATAATTCCACTAAAAGCCTGCATTAGCGGATCGTACCCAGGCTGTTGACTCAAAGGTCCCCGACTACCGAAAGCTCCGAAATTGCAGAATATCAACTCCGGCTTGATAAAGCTTAGCGACTTAGCATCTAAACCTAATTTCTCGACTTGCCCAGGCCGCATATTTTGAATAACAATATCCGCCTTTTCATAAATTAGTTGCTTAAGAAGATCAATATGCTCGGGGTTATGAAAGTCACACACCACAGATTCTTTATTTCTATTTAGACTTTGAAAATATGCACCCGACCCTTCCCAAAAAGGAGGCCCCCATTTCCTAGCATCATCACCTGTTGGTTTTTCGATCTTTATGACCTTTGCTCCGAGCTCGCCAAGAATTTGTCCACAAAAAGGGGCCGCAACACTATTTCCAAGTTCAATAACGACTAGTCCAATTAACGGCAAGGGAGAACGGGATGTATTTGTATTTGTCATTGCGCTTTTGATTTACGGAGCTGTTTAGGTGAAAGCCATAGCTTCACAAAAAAATAATTTGGTTAGACTGATGCGTATACGTCAATAAAAATATAAAACTTTGAACGCCAAATCCCTTTAGTAGATTCTCAGAATTTAAATGAATAACATCGATAGTTTATTATGAATAAAAAGACCATCTTACATAAATTTTTAATCGTTCTATTTCTTTTTTCTGCCCATAATATATTCGCTCAGTCTCAAGTTAGGGTATATCCCAATCAGCAGGTAAAGGTTGTCGTACCTTTCCCCGTTGGGCAGACAACCGACATTGTGGCCCGCTCAATATCACAAGAATTTACAGAAGTTTTTGGTCAAAGTTTTTTCGTTGAAGACCGGGGCGGTGCTGCTGGAATTATTGGTACAGAACTTGTAAAAAATTCCGCCCCCGATGGTTACACCCTCTTAATGGCTTCAAGTGGGCCTCTGGGAATAAATCCCTCACTTTACAGCAAACTACCTTACGATCCACTTAATGATTTTGCAATTGTGGGCACTTTAGTTACTGTTCCTCAATTCCTGGTGGTTCGCAAGGATTTCCCTGCTAACAATTTAAAAGAATTGATTAATCTAGTAAAACAAAATAAAGGGAAATTTAATTACGGATCAGGAGGCAACGGATTAACTAATCACTTAACAATGGAATTATTCAAACTCTCAGCTGCACTTGATATTACTCACGTGCCTTATAAAGGTTCTGCAGCATCAACGACTGGTTTATTGGGAGGTGAAATTGATATGTTGTTTGAATCTGGTCCTGCAGTTATGCCTCTTATTAAGGACGGTAAGATAAAAGCTATAGCGGTTGGGAGCCAGAACCGCTCTTTGACGTTACCAGATATACCCACGATTGCAGAGGCTGGTGTTCCTGGTTTTAAGGCTGTTGCATGGGCAGCATTTTTAGCTCCAGCAAACACACCAAAATCAATAATAGATAAATTAAATACAGAACTTAAAAAAATATTATCCAAACCAGCGATTAAGGAGCGCTTTTTACTCTTAGGTGCAGAACCCTTTATCTCAACGCCTGAACAGGCTCGTGAGTTCATTAAAAAAGAAATAGAGAATTGGGCCATTGCCGTTAAAGCATCTGGGGCAAAAGCGGATTAGATTCAAATATTTAGGGCTTGTGTTTCGGCAGTAAATTAATGCACTCAGAATTGATGTTTCAGGGTATGCCCCAGATTGAGGCGCCTAAAAAATGTGTTCAGATATCACCCCTAAGACTACGGCGTAACCTAATAGATTTGGAACTAATTGAAAAACCGAACTGGTACGCGAAATTAAGCCGAGAATCTTGATAAACACAAAGGAATTTTTATGCTGAGCCAGTCCAAATCTCCCTCGATCCCGCCTGGAGAATCGCTTTGCAGAACCCATCAAAGCGCATTGAAATGCATATGTAGCAATCGCCGGGGAGCTTTAAAGTCTTTAGGTGCTCTGGGATTAATATCGGCTGGAGGAGTTAGTAGCGATTGGGCCAACGCCCAAGACAATTCATCAAATTTGCACTACAGAGTTGATACGCACCATCACTTTTATCCTCCAGCATATCAAAAAGCTTGGCTTGATTATGAGGACAAACGAAATATTCCACATTTCACAAGACAAGTTTCCTGGAGCGTAGATAGCGCACTCGCAGACATGGACTCCGCTGGCGTTAAAAAAGCAATACTCTCTATGGCATCAACCCCTGGTGTATGGTTTGACCTACCAATTCAAGACATAAACCAGATGGTTCGAAGCTGCAACGACTACGCCGCTCAAATGATCAAGGATCATCCGGGTCGTTTCGGACTATTCGCCACGCTTACCATGGTAGATGTCAAAAGCACGTTAGAGGAAATAGCTTATGTCTTTGATGTTCTTAAAGCAGACGGTGTAGGCCTTCAAACCAATTACGGCGACAAATGGGCTGGTCATACGGATTACACCCCCATTTACGAAGAACTTAACCGTCGCAAAGCATTAGTTTATTTTCATCCACTCGCGGCTAACTGTTGTGGCCGTCTTAATACTGGAACATTTCCTGCAGTCCTTGAGGCTCCACACGATACTTCCCGTGCAGTGGTTAGTTTATTACTGGCAGGTGCTTTTGTTAAGTATAAAAATATTAGATGGCTTTTCTCACATGCCGGCGGGACTATTCCGATGCTTGCAGGACGAATTAATTACTTTCACGGTAGCGCAAAAAATGTAAACGAATTCGCACCCAATGGCATTGAGGCCGAACTGCGAAAACTCTTTTATGACACTGCTAATGCTACTCACCCGGCGAGCATGTCAGCCCTTTTAAAACTTGTTCCCCCTTCTCAAGTGGTGTACGGAAGCGATTACCCTTACCTGCCCATGAACACACAGGTTAAATCATTGCACGAGCTAGGATTCAATGAATTAATGCTTGACATGATTGAACATTCAAATGCAGAACGTTTAATTAAAACAAATTAAATTAATTTCTTAACTAGCCTGCATTAATTATCAGAATTACTTCAAAGGATTTGGAAAATGACTAAGAACCTTTCTCCTAAAACCACTAATCATGCCCAGACTCGCAGACCGGGCGTCCTTGCAATTCATTCAGTAGATGAGTTTGTATTTAGTGTTCCTGATCTAAAAGATGCGATCCATTACTACGAAAATTTTGGATTAATAGTTGCTCGTGAGAACTTTAAGGGCCATCCGGCCCTTGGCCTATATACAGAAAATCACTCACACAGATGGGGAAGAGTTTTACAGGGCGGCGAGAAAAAACGCCTTCAATGGATGACTTACGGCATATATCCTGAAGACTTGGAGCCCTTTAGAGCGCACCTAAAGAAAAACAACGTTCAGTTAATAGATCCACTTGACCCTGAGTCATCAAAAGATCAATGCATTTGGTTCAAACACCCCGATGGGTTGCCACTACAAATTCGAGTGGCTGAGAAAACATCACCCTCTGATGTTTTTGAACGATCATTTCCTCCTGCGAAGGCCGATCATGGACGAGCACCAAATGGCTCCAAAGTTCCTTTTATTCGCCCCGCCCATTTGTCCCACATTTTAATGTTCACTCCGCACGTCAATAAATCAGAGGCCTTTTACAAAGAAGTACTAGGCCTTCGTTTATCCGACTCAGCTGGGGATGATTTGATTGCCTTCATGCACTCTCCCCATGGCAGTGATCATCATTTAATTGCTTTATTCACCTCGACTGATTACGGAATTCATCACTCATCTTGGGCAGTTCGTTCAATTGACGAGGTAGGACTAGGTATGAAGCAAATGGCAAAGGCCGGATACGAAAAAGGTTGGGGCGTAGGTCGTCACGTATTGGGATCAAATTACTTTAGATATGTCAGAGATCCTTGGGGCTCCTACTGCGAGTACTCCTTTGATATTGACTTCATACCGCACACCTTGGACTGGCCAACTGCAAATCATCCACCAGAAGATTCCCTGTACGTTTGGGGTCCAGATACACCAGAGGATTTCGTTCATAACTACGAAATAGCTTAATTGCCTTTGTACAAAAACCTTCAAGCTAATTTCAACCCATAAACTTATGAGCCGTAAATTCGTTGATTTATCCATCTATTTAGAAAATGATGTGATAAGTGATCCACCTGCCTTTGCACCGAAAATCGAGTACTTCAGCCACAAAAATACTGTCGAACAAATCGAGAGTTTTTTCCCGGGTCTTAAAGCAAGCGATTTGCCAGACAGTGAAGGCTGGGCCGTGGAGGTAGTAAAACTCTCTACTCATAACGGAACTCACCTGGACGCGCCCTATCACTTTCATAGCACGATGGACGCTGCAACGGGAAAAGCAAAACCTTCAATCACTATCGATGAGGTTCCACTTGAATGGTGCTTTCAGCCTGCAGTTAAATTAGATTTCAGACATTTTGAGGACGGATATGTTGTTCAACCTGAGGATATTGAAACCGAACTCAGAAGAATTAATCACAAACTTAGCCCATTGGAGATCGTTGTAGTTAACACAAAAGCTGGCGCTCGCTATGGCCACAATGACTTTGTAAGTGCGGGTTGCGGGATTGGATATGAGGCGACCATGTATTTGCTTGACCAAGGAATACGGCTAACAGGAACAGATGCTTGGAGTTGGGACGCCCCCTTTGTTCATACTGCTAAGAAATATGCCGAAACAAAAGATTCGAGTCTCATTTGGGAAGGTCACAAGGCAGGACGTGAAATTGGCTACTGCCATCTAGAAAAACTTCACAACCTAGAGGTCCTCCCCCCTAGTGGTTTTTATATTAGTTGCTTTCCACACAAGATAAGAGGAGCATCTGCTGGGTGGACGCGGGCAGTAGCCATATTTGACGAGGCACTGTAATTAAACAATCAAGCTATTTACTGAATGCTGTCTAAGTTAATGGAGCACTGCAATATTTCTTAAATCCAGGGCGATCGCTGACCAATTTGTACCAGAGACTTATATTCTCAAAATGAGGTCTATCTACTGGTATGTTAAACCAACGATAGGCAATCAACGCCATAGGTATATCGGCTAAAGTGAAATGCTCTCCCGCGGCGTAAGTATGACTCTCTAAATGCCCGTCAAAAACTGTAAACGCCTTAATCATTAACTGTCGATTAGCCTCTAACTCTTGCGGATTTCTCTCCTCTGGCTTGAGTCTAACCCATCCCCAAAATAGTGGCCTCATAGCTGGCCAGGCAACTGTATTACACCAGTCAAGCCACTGATCCACGCGTGCTGCACCTTTTGGATTAAGGGGATAAAGTGAATTTTCATCACCACTATCCATAGTAGAGCTAGCATCAGAACCATTAGAGGCACGTCTAACAAGATACCGCATCACAGTATGTGACTCCCATAAAACAAATCCATTGTCATTTATGGTTGGTACGAGTCCGTTTGGATTAAATTTGAGGTACTCGGGTGTTTTGGTTACACCGAATTCCATACCTGCATCTATTCGCTTGTGTTCGATTTTTAAGTCCTCACAAACCCAAAGCACTTTTTGTACATTAATGGAGTTGGTTCGGCCCCAAATGGTTAAATCATTCAATTTTTATCCTTAACCGCTAAATTAGCATTTACTAATTGTAATGAGGATTAACTTAAAATACCTTAAAGATAAGCAAATTTTAAAACTAGGATTTAAATGCATCAACTAAATATCGGCGTTCTCGGAGCGGCAAATATTGCAAAACAATTTATTCGAGACACAAAGCACAGTTCATCAATCAAAGTAACCTCTGTTGCTAGCCGAAGCAAGGAAAAATCTTTAATTTTTGCAAAAGAAACGGGTCTAGATGAATCCTACGGCAGTTATGAGGAATTATTATCCACCCCCTCAATACAGGCGATCTACCTTCCTCTCCCCAATAGCATGCACGCCGAATGGGCTATCAAAGCAGCACAGGCAGGTAAGCACATCCTGTGTGAAAAGCCTTTAGCTTTGGGCATTAATGAGGCAAGACAAATGTTTGATGCGGCTCGCAGGAACAACGTGATCCTACTCGAATCCTTTCCTTATTACTTTCAACCACAGACACATCAAATGCTATCCATATTGGAGAGCGGAAAAATTGGAAACGTAAGATTCGTTCAATCCTGTTTCGGTTTTACACTACCCAACCCTCAAAATAATATTCGTTTAAATCCTGATTTAGGAGGTGGAGCGCTACTTGATGCCGGTAGTTACGCACTTAGCTTAATACGACTTGCAATGGGAGAGGCTCCGACCCATGTCACGGCGGATTCGACTTGGGTTGAATCAGGTGTTGATATCAATACTGTTGCAACTCTTTTCTACCCTAATGGCAGGAGGGCGCAATTGTCATGCGCTATGGACGCTGCAAACTACAGAAGAGCAACCATTTCGGCTACCGGTGGAACCATCGATACCGAATACCTTAACCACACTAGTGGGGAATTAGGAGGTGACGCTCTGGGTTATTTGACTAGTCAACTTCGTGTTCGTTACGGGACAGCAAACAATATTCCATTCGAGGCAGTACAAAGTGATACTGGTAGTGGTTTTTTATTTGCAGCAGAAGCATTTGCCAAAATGGTCAATACTAACGATAAAAAGTCTTTTGAATTTTATGCAAAAACCAGTATCGATAACGCGGCGACATTAGAAGCTTTAGCAAATAGTGCGAAGCAACAAAAGAAAGTGGAAGTTTAGTAATTTTTTAAAATTATCAAATTAACATAGCAAAAATAATTACCAACTCACTCATTTCAAGGGTAATCTCTTGTATCAAAAAGTGAACTAAATTTATAATATTTACAATCTCTTATTGTATTTTCAAAAAAATCTGTTTACATAATTACTTAAAACGATGAACTCATCAGCACAACCTTCGGATCATCACAATCTTGCAGTGGAAATTGCGTCCGAGTTAGATCTTCCTCACCAAAGGTTCTCTCCAACAGTAGAAAGAACATTTGATTATTTAATTGCACTCGTGCTATTCCTTGAGCTTATTTTGCTTTTTGGAAACACAGCCATGAGGGGTATATTCAATACCTCACTTGTTTGGGCAAATGAGGTTGCCGAATACGCCTTAACAAGCCTAGCCTTCATCGGCGGTGCTGTGGCTTACCACAGGGGGCTACATTTAGTTATGCGCTTAGGCATAGATAATTTGCCGCAAAAGTTCCAGGCTAACGTGGAGTGTGCACGCCACTATTTTGTCATAGCTGTAGCTTTAATTGGACTCTACTTTGCCACACCAATGTGGCGCGACTCTTGGAACACTTTAACCGTCGTTCTGCAAATCCCTAAGTCCTGGACTCTTTTACCGTTCTTTATTGGCATGGGTCTAACACTTGTATTTGCATTTTTTGAATTGCGCCGTCACACGCTAAAAGAGAACATCGTTGCGTTTCTCATGGTTTCAGTACTGAGCCTAGTTTGGTTTCTTTTGCAACTATACACAGGTCCATGGCTTGGGACCAGCGGAATCGGATTTGCCCTTGCTTTACTCTTATTCTTGGTATTCGCCGGGGTGCCAATTGCTTACGTACTCTCCGTTACAGCTTACATGTTTATCTACAGCTCCGGTGAAGACCCTATGGCAGTATCTATGGCTATGTCGAACGGTATCAGTAGCTTTATCTTATTAGCAGTACCGTTCTTTATTTTGGCTGGCAACGTTATGACTGATGGAGGGTTGACCAAGCCTCTTGCCGATTGGGTGACGGCAATGGTAGGACGTATGCGCGGAGGCCTTCTACAGGCACTGGTGATTGCCATGTACATTTTCTCCGGTATTTCTGGCTCCAAGATAGCGGACGTTGCTGCGGTTGGTACCACTCTTAAGGGAATGCTAAAAGAACAAGGCTATGATCCTGCCGAGAGTAGCGCTGTGCTCTCTGCAGCCGGAATAATGGGGGAAACCATTCCTCCCAGCTTAGTTATGATGGTACTTGCCTCAATTACAACGCTGTCTGTTGCCACCTTCTTCGTAGCCGGTGTCATCCCAGCCGCAGTGCTAGGACTTTGTCTAATGATCATTATTAATAGACGAGCAAAGAAGTACAACTGGCCTCGATGTCCAGCACTTTCATGGCCCGAGAAAATAAAGATCAGTTTCAGAGCACTTCCGGCATTAATGGTCCCGATTATGTTGATCATTGGAATTGTCGGTGGGATTGCAACAACAACTGAAGTCTCGTCAATTGCGGTCGTTTTCTCAATATTGGTATCAGTATTTATTTACAGAGGAATGAACGTTAAGTCTTTTATCACAACGCTTGCTGATTCGGGCGCAATGGCAGGGATGGTTTTATTCATGGTGAGCGCTGGAAGCGCCCTATCCTGGACTCTTGCGATCAGCGGATTGCAGGCCGTTGTTTCTGACTTTTTAACGCTCCTTGGCGGATCTACTTTTGCGTTTATAGCCTTTTCAATCGTACTGATGGTAGTAATGGGTTCGATATTAGAGGGACTTCCATCACTTCTTATTTTTGGCCCAATGCTTTTACATCTAACACAGAACTACGGTATTGATCCAATGGCATTTGGCATCGTGATCATCATATCAATGGGCATTGGCACTTTCATTCCGCCTTTTGGAATTTGCTATTTTGTGACTTGCTCGGTCATGGAAACCTCTGTTGAGAAAGTGACCCCTCGATTCATTCCTTATTTAAGTGTTTTACTTATCGGATTGGTTTGTATTGCGGTTTTCCCGAGTATCAGTTTATGGCTTCCTCACGCCTTAAATCTAAGATAATAGACACGTCAACTTAATTTTCAAGGAACATTTTGCATGAAGCACTCTTTCAAACTCTTTAGCCAAATAGCACTCGCCGCTTTGGCCTCTTGCGCAAGCTTTACAGCGCCAGCACAAAACAAATTTGTTATCAAAATCGCCCACTCAGACTCTGTTGATCTAAGCACTTCACGAAAAGCCGTAATGGCTGAGGCATTTGCAAGAGAAGTTAAATCTAATAGCGGTGGACGTATTGATGTTCAGGTTTTTGGGGCCGGAGCACTTGGCGGCGAGAAAGACCTTGTTGAAGGCGTTAAAAATGGATTCATTCAAGCTGGTTTAGCTTCTGGGGTCATGGCTAATTTCTTTCCTAGTGCCATGATTACTGATCTGCCCTATCTGTTTCCAAACGACGATATAGCTGACAAAGTAATGGACGGCCCCTTTGGTCAAAAGTTAGCCGAAGATTTCACGGCCGCAACCGGTATGCACAATATGTGTTTTGGTGAAGTTGGATTCCGACATTTCAGTAGCGGCAAAACACCTATTCATTCTCCTAAAGATTTAGCTGGGCTTAAGATCAGAGTACAGGAGACTCCTTTATATGTAACGGAGATGAAAGCACTTGGCGCCCAACCTACGCCTATTGCCTTTCCTGAGACCTATACAGCACTACAAACCGGTGTGGTTGATGGTCAAGAAAATCCGATTCCAACCATCATTTTTGCGAAGTTCTATGAAGTGCAAAAGCACGTAATCTTAGACGGACACAACTACGGTATTGACTGGTTCGTGATGAGTGATAAATTCTACAAATCGTTACCCGCTGATTTATTAAAAGTTGTGTCTGATGCAGCTAAAGTAGCTTGCTCAGAGGAGCGCAAAGCAAACCGAACTTTTACTGCCAACGGCAAAAAAATCTTGGCTGAAAAAGGAGTAACCGTCTATACCCCAACCCCCGCTGAAATTGGACAATTTAGGGCCGCAACTCAGCCTCCGGTAATTGAGTTTCTAAAAACAAAGGTTGATCCGAAATTGATTGACAGTATTCAATTGGCAGTTAAAGAGGCTGAGGGAAAAAAATAAACTAAATATTGCTATAAAAGTGGAGTAATCTAGCTTGCACTAAAGCTAGATTACTTTATCAGGAGCGGTTAGACCGAAAACTGGCAATACTTCTGACTTATTTGTAATTCAAATCAACAGGGTAGTGCAATTTTTTTAATTAACACTAATAAAGCGACACCATCAAGGTATATAAATTTCAATTATTTAATACAAAAGACATCATTTTAAAGACGTCTTACCTAATTGGACGAATTAAAGACCTATAAAGTGAGATACTAAGTAAAGTATAAACATTCTTTCTTATTACGTAACTGAATTTCTAATCATGGTTGCAACTGGCAGTAAGCAGAGAAATAAGAAAAGTAATGAATCTGGCTTAATGGCTTGGGTCAAAGGGCTTTTTAATAAGCCTGTTGGCTCGCCTCACATGATGTCATTTGAAATTGACGAACTCACTAAGAAGTTCAAAATCAATGAAGAAGCCAAACGTTTAGGCAAAATGGGCTTGCCCGCGTTTCACGCCAAGGACTTAACCAGTGTTGAAACCGAATTACTGCGACATCTAAATGTTTTACGAGAGCAAATATTAATTAACGCAGAAAACGAAATTGCTGCAATAGACAGACAATTCACAGACAAAGAGCATGAATTCCAAAGATTTCTCACTCAAAGTCTGAATGTAGAGTTTGAGCGCAAAGCCAGGCAAATAATGGATACCCAGGGTGCATGGCTCAAAAAATTAGCATCTAATGCAATAGCTAATATAAAAGAACTAGAGATTTTTAGAGAAGAAAATAATTTAAAGCGACAAGCCAACTACCCCGAAAAATCTCAAGCCTTCTTGCGCTACACACTTCTTTTAGTTTTGATTATTATTGAAGGATCACTAAATGCGACCTTCTTCTCTGAAGGCGTTAGTACAGGCCTAATTGGCGGCTTTATATACGCTGCGTCATTGGCCTTAATTAATATTTCAGGATGCTTTTTTATTGGGAAAATTGGTGTCCGTTGGATCAACCATAACAAAGCATACGGCAAAATAATTGGTGGGATTAGCTTACTTGTAGCTGGACTCTTTTTAGGTGGTATGGCATTATCTATTGCTCATATCAGGGAGGCTATGGCCGTGGGAGTCGATAACCCAACTCAGGCAGCCTGGAATATGATGCAAAGTGGTCTATGGTCATTTAAAGACCTAACTTCATGGTTTTTAATCATGTTGACGCTAGGCTTTGGGATAGCCGCAGTTGTGGACGGTGTCTATGTAGATGATATTTACCCTGGGTACGGCAGTATATTCAGACGAACTGAATCGGCTAAAGAGGAATTTGAATCTGAATTTGAGGAAATTCGTTACGAGCTCGAAGAGTTAAAGCAAGAAAAATTGGATTTCATCGACCAACAGCTTAATTCATGCAATGAGCTTCTTTTCTCTGTTCAAAATTTATTGGAAACTAAAAAGTCTGTCCTAAAGAAATATCAAGACAAACTCAACGATTCTGAGGTGGTGCTTTTTGCTACGATTAGAAAATTTAGATTTGAAAATGAAATAGTCAGGGAAGATGGCCTAATCCCAGCGTACTTTAATACTATGCCATCTTTGAACCCCATCACTCTTCCCAAAATGGAGCAAGCGCGTGAATCAGCTCTCATTGGCAAATTAAATGATTTGATCAGAAATCATGAGAAGACAATCTCAAGGCAAAGAGAAGAGGTTTATCAGATATTTGAGAAATTTGTAACCCAACTCAATCACCTAAGGTACTACTAAACCGGGTATGAGACGCAAAAGTAAATTAGCACAACAAAGAGCACGTAACCACACCATACTGGGGGTCGTTTTTATTTTCGCTATCGCTGCGGTGGCTGCAGGTATCGTTTGGTGGCTTGGGCAGCGTCCAGCCCCTCTAGACCCGGTAACACTTTGTCCTGCCCAGGGGCCAATCGGACACCAAGTTTTATTAGTTGATAGGACGGATCCCTTTAACCCAGCGCAAAAGGCAGCCTTTGATAACCTAACGAAGGATTTAGTTGAGAAACTACCCGTTGGCTACTTGTTCTCCGTATTCGTTTTAGGCGATGATTTCAAAGCAGAGACCAAGCCTCTAATTGAGCTGTGTAATCCAGGCACTGGAGAAGGCAAGAGTGAATTGACGCAGAACATCAAAGCACTGCAAAATCAATACACCAGTGGTTTTATTCAACCACTTGAAAAAGTAACCACTGAATTGCTGACCTCAGATCCAGCAAAACAGTCCCCAATCATTGAGATGCTGCAACTGGTTTACCTGAACTCTATCCAGGCCCATAAAGCAAAAGGTCCTATTACTCTTTACGTTCTTTCGGACTTAATGCAATTCAGCCCTGCTTTGGATATGTATAAAACCACGCCCAGCTTTGATGGGTATGACGCCACCTATACTGCCAAAAAACTTTGGGTAGATCTAGGCCTAGTTGATGTCCACGTGATCTTGTTGAATAACAATATAAAAAATCAAAGTCCTGCGTTCATGGAGTTTTGGAATGCCTACTTCAAACGTGCAAATGCTAAATCACTAGATGTGACGAGTCTTCCCGGATAACCAAGCTTAATGAAAGATCATTACCAAGTACTAGGCTTACTCAAAGAAGTTGATGACGTCGTTATAAAGGCGGCTTATAAAGCGCTTGCTCAAAAGTACCACCCTGACAAACATCCGGAGCAAAAAGCCGAATACAACCGCATAATGAGCGAATTAAATGAGGCATTTTCAGTACTAGGCTTTAAACACAAGCGAAAAGAATATGACTTGAAATGGTCTAAGACCCAAGTAAAAGCCAAGCCCGCTAAAGCGAAGGCTGAACCAGCCCCCCACAAGAACAATCCCCATCCCCCTCAAAGCCACGAATCTGAACATTCACATAGGCATGAATCCAAGGAGACTGAATCCACAAAGCAAGCTAAGGCTAGCAAAGCAGAGTTCGAGGAAATTCTGAAAAAATTAGAGCAAAATCAAATAGATGAATACCAATTGATAAATCTATTCGAAACTACTTTTTCATTGAAAATAGAAATTTCAAGTGGTTACATAAATAACTATTCCTACATGAAAGATGATAAAAGACACATTGTTAACTTTGAAAAAATCAAACTTGAATTGATCAATCACTGGACTAAATAATTTTCTACGAACCTACCCCTTATGCCCTATCCATTTGAATACGCTGTAGTCAATAAATCTGACGAGAGGTTGTTTAAAGAAAAACTGCCCCACATAAGCTCCTCAATACCAGAGCTTTTCAGAACTATGAGTATTGCTTATAGGAGTATCGAGCAACGCAACATTTACGGCAAATATGGTGGTTTAAGGAGAGATAACGGCTTTGAGACAGCACTCAATTTATTATGGGTTGCCATGCTCAATGACAAAGTAATTGGCATTGACGCCGATATAACTACTTATATAGACACCCTCAGAGCGCTTTGCCTGAAGTGGTATAAATTCGGTAACAGCTTGGATGCCTGTTTATTCTTTGGTTACTATTTTTACTTGTTCAACAGCCAATCCAGATTCATTATTCGGGATCAAATCAAAGATTTAAAGTTTTTAATTGATAATGCAAACCAAACCACCCAAGACCCAAGCATTTTGGCTTTCATCAGTCCTAGCTATTCCAGTGCTTGGTACCAAACTGACGACGGGATCGGAGATAAACTATCAAATATCTTTATTAAATCCGGGGATTTATCCAAGGTTGGTTTGCCATTACCTGGGTATCAGATCACTTTTGGACAAACCTATCAGTACGATCTTCGCGCACCGCATTTTATAAGTGCGGAACAAATAGAGAAACCAATTATTCAAGATAATAAAGTCATCATTACGTGTCCAAAATGCAAGCAACGCTGCAGAGGAACTAAATTCGAACACATCGAGATGACATGTCCTAAGTGTTCACAAAAGTGGGCTCAGCATATTTAATTTGCTCACTAGCGAATAAGCGGCCCTATTGCAATTAAGCCACTACGTTAATCCACTGCCCCTGAGCAGGTGCGCTCATTAAATTACGCTGAATATCTTGTAGTGCAGTTTGCAGTGTCGAGGCAGTAACCGTTGATGTTAATCCCATAGAAGCAAAAAGGCTATTAGCACTTTGAATAAGCGAATCTAGACCTGCAGTCGCCCCACTGGCAATTGCAACGGCGGATTGCTCAGCATTATGGGACTGTGTAACGACCAACATTTCAATCATTGACTGAACGCTTGAGTAGACTCGGCTAACGACCCAGCCGTGTACGTTAGATATGTTTTGAGCTGTTTCTTGCTGCTGGGCAGTAGTCGCTGCTGAATTAGAGCCACTCCCCACAATATTAACTTGAGCAGAATTAGCTTGACTGCCTGATAGGTTTGAACTTGAGGTCTCTAAATTAGAGACGTATTGAGTATTAGTCGAATTTACACCTGTCAATGAAATACCGCCATCTAAGGGCTGCGGTGCGGCAGAGGAAGTAGCGGCATTTTCAACCCTTACTGGATATGGGCTTAAGGGAGTTTGGGGGTTAGTTACAGGTAACGCATTCAAATTACTGGCTTGAACGGGGGATGCTAATAATTCTTGCGAAGACAGATTCGTTTGTGATTGAACCGTAAAAATGAGTGAGTTTACAAAGGAGTTAATTTGCGCACCAGCCGCATCAACCATCGAGCCTGGTGTAAGTTGATTAGAGAGCAAAGCATTAACATTACTACTAGCACCACGGGAGATAACACCACTCATTGCTTGCGAGTTTGCAAGCTGATCATTCAAAGCTTGAACAATTGAGTTCTTGATAACAGAGTAAATTCTTGGAGAAACAACAGTGGGGTCTTGGCTGCTTTGGTGAGTAAGCTCAGGCGTATTGATAAGTTGCGTTTCATTGACCGCGTTGCTAGCGTAATTACGCTGAACTGTATTACTATCAGCCCCCAAACTAGCCATCAACGCACCGGGACTTGTTGAGTTGGAGATGGCCTGACCTCCGGTGTTAGAGAGGTATGAATTGATTACTGAAGTTCGCACCCCAGGGGCACTAGGCTCCATATTGATTACATCAAGTCCCTGAGTGAGTGACCGCGAGGACATGAAGGTCTGGGCAAGCATAGGGTTGCTAGATGACCTAGAGTACGGAGGGATGACGTTCATGACTTGTAATCGATGACTTTGGCCACTAAGCGTTAAAAGGCTTACATGATACTTAATTTCGGCTAATTAAGAAAGTTCTTTTCTTCACTTTCACTTAAAAATCAGTGCATTCCCTGGCATTTCTCATTAATCCAAAAATATGTATTTGCATACTCGTCAAAATCTAAACAGCTTGGAATGGGTTAAAAAAGTGCCAAATCCACCTGAAAACAAGGGATTTTTAGCCTAATTCGACCAGATTTACGAATTTTGAAGCGAAAAATTCGAATTACCTATCTACAGGGCTTAAGATTGGTCATGAAAAGAACTTTCCCACTCCAAATAGAGGGCAAAAAGCCCGAGCGCGTCCTGGACTCCATTAAACATGAAGTACGCAAATATCTTAAACGTGAGCGTCGTCGAGTGCTACCGGATGATACCGATTACTGGGACTTTGACTGCAAAGTCGGCAAATTAGAGGAAGAAAGCGAAATAGTCCATCTCTCAACAATCATTGGCCATATTGACGAAGCTTATAAGCTCAATGATCCTCAGATTTATATTGAAATTATTGCAAAAGCAGTAAAACGCAAACCTAAAGTGATTTCTACCGACCCATCACCCGATCATTCATCTGATCATTCA
>CAIRBP010000005.1 GCA_903876885.1 uncultured Burkholderiales bacterium
GCTCGATGCATTTCGTCATGCCATTTCTTACGATCCTCAGGACTCATGCGTTCAATTGCCTGGCGCCTTTCTTCTCTCAGCTCTTTTCTCTCTTGGGGCGTGAGAATTTCCATCATGGCTTTGCGTTCTTGTTTCAGCTGCACTTTTTGCTCAGCACTCAATCTTTGCCATTCGGCATGCATTTTTTGATGCAAGTCTTTGTGTTCTTGAGGGGAGAGAGCTTGCATCTTCTGATGCATCTTGTCCCTAAAAACTTTGCGTTCTTCAGGCGTAGCCTTCTTCATTTCCTCACGAATCATTTGCCCATGTGCTAGGCGTTGCTCGAAGGTCATGCTAGATACCTCACGCGGATCTAAAGGTTCCGGTAGGGCTGCCTGGGCTATCCAAGTGACGCTTGCTAATACAAGTCCTGCAATTGCATAGCGAAAATTCGGGTATTTCATATAGGCCTTCATGTAAACATATTCTTTAGACGTTTGCAGACAATTCTTTCTTACGGGGATACAGCAAAATTTTTTTCTAGTACAACGTAAGAAATAACGCAAAAGCTCCGTCTAATCAAAAGGCGCTGTAGTGATAGATAAGGAGAAATCAAAAAATGATAATACTAAATAGTTATAAAGCTAGCTTTTTATCCATTCTTGCCACCCTAGCAATGCCAATATGGGCGCAAGAGCAAGCAAGAGTCATTTCCTCTACTCCGGTTTATCAACAGGTAACTGAAAACCAACAAATTTGTGGAACAAGTCAGGCTGTAGTTACGCAGCCAAATTCGGGCGCTGGATCTGCCATGGGCGCAATTGCTGGTGGTGTTGTTGGAAATAGTATGGGTCGGGGCTCTGGTAACGCAGCGGCAACTGCTATTGGCATTATGGGCGGAGCTATTTTGGGAGACCGGATCGAAGGACAAAATGCGTCAGTACAGAACGTACAAACTTGCCATCTCCAACCTATTCAACAAACCAAATTGGCCTACTACGATGTCAAGTACGAGTATGCATGTAAGCAGTATTCTGTCCAGATGCCAAGCGATCCTGGTCAGTCTATAAATATTTCCATCACACCACAAGTCGTCAGCAATCAAATTTATGCACCCTCGCAAAATGCCCAACCAGTACAAACCACGCCTCAAGCGGTCGTAGTTGCTCCTGCACCTATTTACGTTGGCCCTCCCGTTTATCCGTATGGGTACCCTTATTCGTATGGCCCCTCTCCGTTTTCTGTACATCTAGGGCTAGGTTACTACGGTGGATATCACCGCAGGTAATCCGCCAAGTGGAGAAGATATTTTTAAAACTAATAGCTGGTGTGATTTTGGTTTGGTTAATCGCCATTAACGTATTACACAATCTTTAATCACGGCCTCAAATATGCAAAATCCCTCAGGTTGTCCCACCTTAATGGCACAGAGGATTTACCTTCGACCTATTCAAGCAACGGATGCAAAAGATTTGTTTAGCCTCTGGAGTAACGAATCAACAAGTGAAATGGGTGGAATAGAGAGACCCAAAGATATCGATTCAATTGCTGGAAGCATTGCTTACTTTAATGTCCTGAATGATTCTGGGTTTTTTTTGAAATGGTGTATCTGCGACAAAAAAACCGATTCGTTTCTGGGTGAGATAGAACTTTATCCGCTCAAACCACAAATTCGTCCCTGGAGCGAGTGGTCAATTGGATACAGTCTCAATGAATCAGCAAGAGGCAAGGGATTTATGTCCGAAGCTGTTGAGGCTGTTTTAAAGTATGGATTTAATGATTTGTCTGTTTTAAGAATTAAAGCTGATGTTCCTGAGAAAAATGTTAAATCACTAAAATTACTTAGACGAAATGGGTTTTCGTACGAGGGTGTTCAGGTCAATAAGTTATTTGTGAACGGTGTTTTTAAGAACATGTCACAGCTCGCGATAACAAGAGCAAGATACTTTGAAGGCAAGCGAAAACTATAAATGCTTCGAACTAAGAAACAAGCGTTCGCTCAACCTTTATTTCACTTTTTAATGAATGCCTCTTTAGTAATATGAATATTAAATTGAATCGCAGATCATTTATATCATTCGCTACTTTATCAGCTGGCTGTTCAATTCAATTTATTGCTCCAATAGACACTGCAGAGATAGTCAGTGCTAATCAATCTAGTGTTGTTCGTTTGCCAAGTGTTGGCCAGAGCTGGACTTATCACAAATTCAACTGTTACAACAGCCAATTGTTAGACGTTGTTAGGGATGAAGTTGTTGAGGTGAAAGAAATTATTCGTATTGTCCGCAAATCGAAAAACTCCTTGCCGCTAGCTGATGAGATCCAATCAAAGTGGGGGAGTTTTAAACAAGATAGTTATTGGGATCCAAGTCAAAATTACGAAAATTCTGTCCCTATATGGTTGAATGAATTACATGTTGGAGATAGGAGGGGATTTGATACTTATTATTTTTCAGACACTTCTTCCTTTAAATATTGGTTAAGTGGAAGAATTTCATTTGTAGGTTGGGAAAAAGTAAAGCTCTCTGCAGGCACGTTTGAAACAATGCATTTCGAAAAGCTTATTCGCTTATCTCAATATGACAGCTTTCGGATGGATACTGTTAGAAGAGACTCAATTTGGATTGCACCAGAAGTCGGACGGTGGGTTGTTAGAGAAACTAACGGAGAATTCAGAGTGCCCAGTGGTAAAGGAAGTTCTATTCGTCGAGAAGATAACTTTAGATGGCAGCTTGAAAGTTGGAACTAGTAATCCTTTGACCTCAGCTTCCATTCCTAGTTGGTGTGTGATATTGATCAAATTTTAGAAATTGCTTTGTGCAAGTGAGCGTGTAATAAAACGTGAAATAAATGCTAAAAATTGGCCTCAATAATGACCTAAGTTTTAGCCAAAGAACCTCTGATTAACAGAAAGCCAGGCTCGTCAAAAACCCTTATAAATCAATGACTTGCGTGTATTTTTGATAAACGTGTAATAATTCGTGTAATAACCCCAAAAGTTACATAATGTAACTTTCCGCCCAAAACACGCAAATTTGCACTAAGTCACTTCATTATGCAGGTGAAAGTTCGAGGCCAGGCGCAGGGCTCGAACCAGTTTGGGCAAAAGTTCGGATCTACATTCGGAAGTCGAACTTGATCATTTGAGCAGCCTGGGAATTGAAAACCGTGTCATCAGTTGTGCAATTGGTTTGTAGCTCGTAGGCTACTGCAATTCAAATACCAAATAATACGCACTTAATTGTTAAGCTCTTGGTATGAATTCTCTAGAACTACTCGCTCACTACGACAACGGCCAATGTTGGCCCCGTGCTGTAAGTAAAACTCCTGGCTACGATATGTAAGTCATTGGCGTTGTTTGAAAATGCTTTTGAAATAAGTATTGCAATTGCGTATGACTTAGCTTGCTTTGTGCAACAAGTTCGGTCCAACCTATGTTGCTGTTAATGTTGTTGCATATGTA
>CAIRBP010000006.1 GCA_903876885.1 uncultured Burkholderiales bacterium
GTTTGGCTAAATACGAATTATTTAGCGACTTTTGCGGGGTGCTAACGGCTTATGAATCTTTTGTTATCCGTTAAGGCGGCGCCCAATAGTCAGAACTTTTTATTAATTGAACATCATGCCCATTTACGCCTATAAATGTGGGTCCTGTGGCCATGCCAAGGACGTACTTCAGAAAATCTCAGATGCGCCGCAAACGCAGTGTCCTGCCTGTGGGAAAGAGGCTTGGAGTAAACAGTTAAGTGCACCTGGTTTCCAGTTAAAGGGAACTGGCTGGTACGCAACAGATTTTAAAAACGGCGGAACAACTGCTCCCGCTGTTGTGCCAGACTCTGAGAAGGGTAAATCTGGCGCTGATGGCGCGGGTGCAGCTAGCAGCGAGAGTAACGCAGCGGGCGCTGCTCAGGGAACTAGTTCGAACACGACTCCAACTGAAGCTGGTGGATCGAGTGGATCTGCAGGATCCGCTTCAAGTCCCGCAACCTCTTCTGCCAGTGCAACCACGACTACATCCGTTGCCTCCTCTAGTACCTCCTCAGCGAGCGGGTGCGGCGCCTCATGTGCCTGCCATTAAAGTTTCCGACACCTATATCAATTACTTTAAATAAAGCTTACTGACTATGTCCTTTAAAAAATATTTACTTGCCGGGCTGTTGGTATGGATTCCATTGACAGTAACGGTTTGGTTGTTAAGTTGGATGGTAGGAACGCTTGACGCAGTGTTTCGTGCTGTACTAGACGGTTTGTCTAAATTTTCCCCTGCAAGTGCGAGTGCGCTGATGGATGATTTAGGGCAGATACACGGTTTAGGCGTAATTTTGGTCGTTTTGACGCTACTCATAACGGGCGCCCTTGCTTCGAACGTGGTTGGCAAATGGTGGCTAAACCAAATGGGTAAGATTTTTGCGGCTATACCTATTTTCAAGACGATCTACACAAGCGTCAAAAGAGTCTCAGATACTCTTTTTTCGAGCAGTGGTAATGCATTCAGACAAACACTACTTGTCCAGTATCCAAGAGAGGGAGTTTGGACCCTGGCGTTTCAAACTGGGGAGCCCTCTGGTGAGATTGGCGATAAATTAGGTGGTAATTTTGTTAGCGTATACGTACCCACTACGCCTAACCCAACCAGTGGATTTTTTTTATTAATGGCTAAGTCCGAGGTCATTGAGCTAGATGTTGGTGTAGATGAGGCTTTGACCTACATTATTTCAATGGGCTCCGTAGCACCGGATACTATGGGCTCCACAATTTCCGAATCAATCAAACAAGCACATTGACGCTTTATTTTTAAGTTACATACAAAAGAGACTATCACATGGCGATGCGAACACATTATTGCGGTTTAGTAACACAAAAATTCATAGGCCAAGAGGTCACTTTGTGTGGGTGGGTCAATAGACGTAGAGACCACGGGGGTGTTATCTTTGTCGACCTGCGTGACCGTGAAGGCTACGTTCAAGTAGTTTGCGATCCTGATAGAGCTGAAACCTTTGCTGCTGCGGAGGGACTCAGAAATGAGTTTTGTATTAAAGTGGTTGGGCTCGTAAGAGCAAGGCCTGAAGGAACTGTCAATGATCAAATGGCCAGTGGTCACATCGAGGTTTTAGCTCATTCGGTAGAAGTGCTCAACCCCTCCATTACCCCGCCATTTCAATTAGATGATGACAACTTATCAGAGACCACAAGGCTCACCCACCGTGTTCTCGATCTTCGTAGACCTTATATGCAACGCAATCTCATGCTGCGTTACAAAGTTGCTATGCAAATTCGGCAATTTTTGGACAGTAACGGCTTTGTTGATATTGAAACACCCATGCTTACCAAGAGTACGCCAGAAGGGGCGAGGGATTATTTAGTACCTAGTCGTGTGCATGATGGACATTTCTTTGCTCTACCCCAGTCTCCCCAACTTTTTAAGCAACTTTTGATGGTTGCGGGGTTTGACCGCTACTACCAAATTACAAAATGTTTTAGAGATGAGGACTTGAGAGCTGATAGACAGCCAGAATTTACACAAATCGATATTGAAACTTCATTCATGAGTGAGGAAGAAATTCGAGATATGTTCCAAGGCATGATTGTGTCAGTCTTCAAGAACGCATTAAACGTTGAGTTAGGCGAGTTCCCAGTCATGACTTACGACGACGGTATGCGCCTTTACGGCTCAGACAAACCAGATCTAAGAGTAAAGATGCAGTTCACTGAATTAACCGATGTAATGAAGGATGTGGACTTTAAAGTGTTCTCAACTCCAGCCAATACTAAGGGCGGTAGAGTCGTTGGGCTTTGCGTTCGTGGTGGTGCTGACCTCAGTCGTAGCGAAATTGATGGGTACACAGATTTCGTGAAAATTTATGGAGCAAAAGGACTAGCTTGGATCAAAGTGGTTGAGCTGAGCAAAGGCAAGGAAGGCCTGCAGTCCCCAATCGTTAAAAATTTACACGACGCTGCGATCAAATCCATATTGGAGCGAACAGGCGCTAAGGACGGCGATTTGATATTTTTTGGCGCTGACAAGGAGAAGATTGTCAACGATTCAATTGGTGCGCTTCGTATCAAAATCGGTCATAGCGAACTCGCTAAAAAGAATGGTCTCTTTGAAGATCGTTGGGCACCGCTTTGGGTTGTTGATTTCCCAATGTTTGAGTTTGACGAGGAAGCCCAGCGTTACAGTGCAGTTCACCACCCGTTCACAGCCCCTAAGGATGGGCATGAAGATTGGATGGTGACCGATCCAGAGAAATGTCTTGCAAAGGGATATGACATGGTCCTTAATGGCTGGGAGATCGGGGGAGGTTCTGTTCGTATTCACAGAGCAGATGTACAGCAAAAAGTTTTTGATGCATTAAAGATCACTCCTGAGGAAGCTCAACTTAAATTTGGATTCCTACTTGATGCACTTCAATACGGTGCACCCCCACACGGCGGGCTTGCGTTCGGGTTAGACCGTATCGTGACTCTGATGACTGGAGCTGAGTCGATTAGGGACGTTATTGCGTTCCCCAAAACTCAACGAGCCCAGTGTTTACTCACACAGGCACCAAGCCAAGTTGATGAGAAGCAACTTCGCGAGTTACACATCAGGCTTCGCACCCCGCCGACTACTGCAACTGCCTAGATAACTTATTGAAGTTATCAAACTTCAATACACATGCCTAAACCTAGCCTATTACTTCTGCCCGGCTTGATGTGCAATGGGGATGTATGGACGCCTGTTGAGAGCGTCTTAAGTGAAACACACGATTGCACCGTGATTGATCATGGTCGTGCTGACTCGCTAGGTGCAATGGCAAGAAATGTACTGCGTCAGGCGCCCGAATATTTTGCTTTAGCTGGGCACTCCATGGGTGGACGAGTTGCATTAGAGGTGTACCGTCAAGCTCCCGATAGAGTTTCGCGCATAGCTTTAATGAATACCGGTTACAAGGCCAGGAGCACTGGCGAAGCGGGTCAAAAAGAAACCCAGACTCGTTATGAACTTCTTAACATTGCGATGCAGCACGGAGTTCAAGCGATGGCCGCTAAATGGGTACTAGGTATGATTGCACCATCTCGGCTCTCTGATGCTGAATTTGTTCAAAGTATCGTTAGTATGTTTGCGACAAAAAGTGTGGATATTTTTAAACACCAAATTGCTGCACTTTTAAATCGTCCTGACGCAACACAGGTTTTAAAGCAACTTAAAATTCCGACCCTCATTTTGTGTACAGAATTTGATCTATGGTCTCCCGTCTCACAGCACCGCGAGATGGCGGATTTAATGCCAACCGAACCTATGTGGTCTGAGATCAAAGGTTCTGGCCATATGTGCACTATGGAAGACCCTAGGAGCGTTGGAGTTGCAATGGCCAAGTGGCTTAGCGCCTAATTCTGATCTACTTACCAGACATTGCCGTTGTATTCTTAAGCCTTTGAATTTAAAAATATTTGCAATATTAAGTTCAAATTTCTCTTTGCGCCGCATATTTCCTCACTGTAAAGAATTGCAAAAATAGAGGAGATGCGACTGGGGGGGCTTTGTTGAATATCAAAAATTAGAGGGAAATAAAAGACATAATGAGTCCCTAGGAGCTAAGCCTTATTTAGAGCCTGTGATTGGTGTGACCAAAATATTTGATGGAGACAAGAATGAAATTAAATGTAAACGGCGTTGACCGTCAACTCGATGTAGAGCCTGATATGCCTTTGTTGTGGGCGCTTAGGGACGAATTAGACGTTAAGGGCCCTAAATTTGGATGCGGCATAGCTCAGTGCGGGGCTTGCACGGTGCTCTTAAATGGTGAGCCAGTTCGTGCCTGCTCTTATCCGGTGTCAGCTGCGGCTGGACAAAAAGTAATTACGATAGAGGGATTAGCAAAGGGGGATCATTTGCACGCTGTTCAACAAGCGTGGATTGATCACCAAGTGCCGCAGTGTGGTTACTGTCAGGGCGGACAGATTTTGACAGCAGTTGCATTACTTAAGAAAAAACCAAAACCAACTGATGAAGACATTGACGCTGCGATGTCCAACATTTGTCGATGCGGAACTTACGCTCGGATAAAAAAGGCTATTCACGCTGTGGCCGCCAAAGGAGTGAGAGCATGAATAATAAAATTCAAACCTCATCGCAACTCGCTCGTCGCGATTTCTTAAAAGTGAGCTCTAGCTCCGCGGCTGTATTTTCGCTGGGTTTTTATATGCCAGTAAAGGCAACCGCAGCAAATAAATCAGAACTCGTACCAGAGCATTTAAACGCGTGGATAGAGATCTATCCAGATGAGCGTGTTGTCATTCGTTATGCCCGAGTTGAGATGGGACAAGGTAGTAGTACCTCTGCTCCTATGATCCTTGCTGAGGAGCTTGATGCAGACTGGAAACAAGTGCGAATTGAGTACGCAACTGCCGAGGAGAATTTAAAGAGCAAACGTGTTTTTGGCGATATGTCCTCGGTTGGAAGTCGCACAATTAAAAATTCTCAAGAGTACTTGCGCAACGCAGGCGCTAGTGCGCGTGCCATGCTGATAACTGCTGCTGCGCAGACTTGGGGAGTTAGCGAATCGGATTGCTTAACCTCCATGGGAACAGTAATTCACAAGCCTACTCAAAAGAAACTTACCTACGGAAGTATCTGCGCTGCTGCGGCCAAGCTAGATGCTCCTAAGTCTGTGGTGTTAAAGGATCCTAAAGATTGGAAAATCATAGGGCAACCCATCAAGCGCAGAGAGATTCCGGACATTGTTGTTGGAAAAATTCGCTACGCAATAGATACTCAATTACCTGGGATGCTTTATGCAGCAGTGGCCGCTTGTCCCGTATTTAACGGCACAGTCAAATCACTTGATGCCTCTCGTGTTCAAAATAGACGCGGAATCGTAAAAGTTTTGAACTTAAATGATTTTGTGGCTGTGGTGGCCGATAGTTGGTGGCGCGCCAAGGAGGCTTTGAAAGAGATTTCAATTGAGTGGGAGACCGGAGAGTCAGCTAAGCTTACTACAGCATCAATTCAAAGCTTTTTAAAAGAAGGACTGCAACAAACCCAATTAGCAGTAGCCAGAAAAAACGGTGATGCGCTTGGTGTACTAGATAAATCAGCGAAGGTGATTGAGGCTGAGTACTTTACGCCTTATTTAGCTCACGCTACTATGGAGCCGATTGTTTGTACCGTTTGGATTCAGGGCGATTCGATGCAGGTATGGGCCTCGAGTCAAAGCCCCGAGGCTACGCTTGCTACCGCTGCAGCGACAGCAGGAATTGATCAAACACGCGTTAAAGTTCATCCCGTTCAGCTAGGGGGAGGGCTGGGTCGCAAGGGCGCTCAAGACTATACCAAGCAGGCAACGTTGATTGCTAAGGCTGTTGAGGGCAAACCGGTCAAGATGATTTGGACGCGTGAGGAAGATATCCAGCACGACCTTTACAGACCGATGAGTCTCATAAAACTGCGAGCAGCACAAAAACCAAATGGAGATTTGGATGCTCTGCATATTCGAGTGAGTGCGCCGTCGATATTTACTTCGTTGCTCAAGATGCCCTTGAATAACGGAGTAGATGGGCAAGCAGTTGCGAGTTTAAATGATCATCCATATGCAGTCGAGAACTGTTTGGTTGATTACGCACAGCGTAACACCAATATTCCAGTGGGATTTTGGAGGAGTGTTGGACACTCACAAAATCCGTTTGCTAGAGAGTGTTTTATAGATGAATTGGCACACGAAGCGGGCCTTGATCCTTTGGCTTACCGTTTGCAGTTGTTGCCTGCAAGTGCAGTACGCGACAGAGCTATATTGACCAAAATAGCGCAGGCTGCACAGTGGGATAAGCCTTTGCCAAAGGGTGTATTTAGAGGCATCGCTGAAACCGAGGGCTACGGAAGTTGGACAGCATGTGTGTGTGAGGTGTCGGTCAATGAGCGGTCAGAGGTGAAAATTCACCGCGTAGTAATTGGTATCGATCCAGGCTATGCAGTTAATCCTGACAACATACAAGCCCAGTTACAGGGTAGTGTTGTTCACGGGCTATCGGCAATTTTCTGGGGCGAGATGACAATTAAAGACGGTCGTATTGAGCAATCCAACTTTCATGACTACCGCATGATGCGTTTGAATGAGATGCCAGTTGTGCAAACTGTCATTGCACCGACGGGTGGTTTTTGGGGAGGTGTTGGAGAGCCAACACAGGCTCCGTTAGGTCCTGCATTGGCGAATGCAATTTTTGCTGCAACAGGCAAACGCGTTCGCTCGTTCCCACTTAAAAATCATGGATTTAGTTTGGCGAAAGCTTAATGTATAAACTGGGTAATAACAACATCCAGCGTCGCTCGCTGCTGGCTAAGTTGGGTCGTTTACTGGGCAGTACCGTCCCCTATGTAGGGGGCGGACTCGCGACTTTTGCGAGTGGGTCCTCTGATGCACAGGGCATGTACTCTGGGACACTAAGGTCTTTGCCCGAGCTAATTGATCCAATTGTGAAAGGTGCACCTCTTTTTAAGACACGCATAAGAATTGAGATGCCCCTTTTGGCTGACAATGGTAATTTGGTGAGTTTAGGGATTAAGTCTAATTTACCCATGACACAAAATGAGTATGTTCAAAAGATTTACCTTCTGTCTCAGCGCAACCCGGTTGTGCAGATGGCTTTATTTTATTTAGGACCATGGTCAGGAGATGCCAATATCAGCACGAGAGTGCGTTTGGCTGGTAGTCAATTTATAGTCGCTCTTGCGCAGACCTCGAAGGGAGAGTTTTATTACGATCAGTTTGATGTCATAGTGACTGAGTCAGCCTGTGTTGACGGTTCATAATATATGAGTATTGCAAGACTTCAGGTGTTGGGGGATTTGCGGGAAGGGCAGATTGTACGCATTCGTCTATTGATACAGCATGCAATGGATACCGGTTATTTGCAAAATATTTCGGGACAAAACATTCCTCGCAACATCATAAAAAAAATAACATGTCAAGCAGACCAATTTGAGATATTTAGAGTGGACCCTTCATCGGGCATAGCAGCAAATCCTTATTTTGAATTCTCATGGCGCGTATCGCCTGCAAAAATCCTTAGAACACTTTGGGTTGATGATATTGGCGTTGAGGGGGAACTTTTAACGCCTATTGACGTGAAGATAAACAGTTGATGCCTTTGATCAATGCACATTGGCATCCCCAGATAATTGTTTTATTAGAACTTGCAGATGGTTTTTAGACAAACACAGGACGCCCGACACGCGGAGCATTCTCTTCGTTTGGTAACCTACAACATCCATAAGGGTGTGCAAGGAGTTGGCCCTTTAAAGAGACTAGAAATCCATAATCTGCGTGGGGCAATAGCCCAGCTTAATTCTGATATCGTCTGTTTGCAGGAGGTGCGCTGTTTTAATACTCAGCTAGCCAGGCGTTTTAAAAACTGGCCTCAGTCCACACAGTCAGATTTCTTAACGCCTGAGGGGTATTACTCGGCTTATACGACCAATGCAGTGACACGTTACGGTGAACACGGAAATGCAGTGCTCAGCAAGTGGCCAATTATTAGGAATCAACATGAGGACGTGTCTGATCACAGTTTAGAGCAAAGAGGGCTTTTACACGTTGTCATTGACTATAAAGGCCTTCACATTCATGTCATTGTCTTGCATTTGGGTCTCTTTGCGCGCAGTCGCAAAAGGCAGATCGAGAAGCTGAGAAGCTTCATACAGCGTGAGATTGGACCCAAAGAAGTTTTGATCGTAGCTGGAGACTTTAACGATTGGAGTGGTGCTTTGACGCCGATGATCAATGATATGGGACTAACCCATAGCTCTGTTGGGCAATGCAAGGGAAATAGTTTGAGCTTGGATGTCAAAAAAAATAATCCGAAAATATCAACAATATCAACATTTCCAGCTAGGCTTCCCTTGGTGCAATTGGATTATGTTTATTCAAAAGGACTAAGTGCCCTAGACTGCTATACCCCTACTGGGAAACAATGGTCTCGACTATCCGATCACTTGCCTTTGATAGTTGAATTTGATCGAATTAGCGGACATTAAGTTTCAAATAACGTGCATAACTTCGCGCATCAACTTAAACTGCTTCAAGGATCAAGTGAATTTTTTCCCGCACTCATTCAGGCTTTGAATGATGCAAAAGAGGAGGTGAGGCTTGAGACTTACATATTTGATTTTCATGAAGACTCTTTACTCGTAGCTGAGGCCCTTGAGCGAGCAGCGTTAAGAGGCGTTAGTGTCAAACTCATCATGGACGGAGTAGGAACGCCGAGCATTCCTCTTGAGTGGGAGGATCGTTGGAGAAAAGCAAATATTGCATACAAAATCTTCGACCCCGTAGGTCCAAGAGCCTTGTGGTATCCAACGCGTTGGAGACGCCTCCACCGAAAGCTTTGTGTTGTCGATCAAAAAATTGGATTTTGTGGAGGCATCAATATTTTGGATGATCACTTTGACCCTCACCGTCAAACCAAGATGCCTCATGCGAGGTTAGATTTTGCGCTGGAGGTGACGGGTCCGTGCGCGCACGCTATGTGGGTGGAGATGCGTCAGATGTGGGTGAGAATGAGTTGGATTGATGGGTTGCGTAAATCTGAACTTTTAACTAATCTAAAAAGTCTGCAGGAGCACGCAAAAATCAAGCGTAAAACTTATCCTAATTATGTGAATTGTCATTTAGTGCTGAGAGACAACGTGCTGAACAGACAAAGCATAGCTAGCGCTTATCTCAATGCAATCAATGCAGCAAAAGACGAAGTGATTATTGCTAGTGCATTTTTCTTACCTCAGTCCCGATTGATTAAGGCGCTGATCTTGGCAGCTAAGCGCGGTGTAAAGGTTACTTTGGTATTGCAGGGGCATTACGAGTTCGCACTTCCCTACAGAGCTGCGAGAAGGTTATATGGTGTGTTGTTGCAGGCAGGAATCAGCATTGTCGAATACAAACTAAGCTATTTACATGCGAAAGTAGCGTTTGTTGATTCCCACTGGTGTACGGTTGGATCCTCTAATTTAGACCCTTTAAGTCTTCTCTTAGCCAGAGAGGCTAACTTAGTGGTCAAAGATTTTGAGATAAATCAAGAATTAAAATCAAGACTTAAAATAGCAATTGCGTCTGGCGGTTCAAATGTGGATCCAGCACACTTTAAAAACCGAGGATCCGTTGAGCGCTTTGGTGACCAAGTCTCTTATTGGCTCATGAAATTGGCAATATTTGTATCGGGTAAGCACTACTGAGGTTAGGTACTTTGTGCCTAAAATTTTTGCATTAGACCCACAAAATACTGTAGAAATAAACTGCTGTTAATATAACTTTTCAAATTCTTTGCGATCATTCATTATGAGTAAATTAGATGCCATGGACGGGACACCAGTTTCTGTCAAAATTCGTGAAAAGTTAAAGGCTGCAAAAACGCGATTTCACGCTAACGATAACATTGCTGATTTTTTAGATCCAGGCGATTTGGAGAAAATGCTGGATGAGGTAGAAAGCAAATTTCAATCTGTGTTGGACAGCTTGGTGATTGACACCTCAGTCGATCACAACACTGATAAAACGGCCAGACGGGTTGCGAAGATGTTTTTAACTGAAGTCTTTAAGGGCAGATACGTGCATGCCCCAGTGATTACAGAATTCCCGAATGCTGAGCATTTAAATGAGCTATTGATTGTGGGTCCTATTACGGTGCGCAGTGCGTGTAGTCATCATTTCTGTCCTGTCATCGGTAAAGTTTGGATTGGTGTTATGCCTAATCAACATACTAATGTTATTGGGTTGTCTAAATACGCAAGGCTAGCCGAATGGGTCATGGGGCGTCCTCAAATCCAAGAGGAGGCGGTGATGCAGTTGGCAGATTTAATTGAGACTAAAACTAAGCCTGATGGGCTAGCTATCGTAATGGAGGCAACGCATTTTTGTATGTCTTGGAGAGGCGTTAAAGACATGGACAGCAAAATGATCAACTCCGTTATGCGCGGGGCCTTTTTGAAAGATCCAACCCTTCGCCGTGAATTTTTGTCCCTGATTCCAGGTCGAAACTGAAGCGGCTTTGTACTTAAACTATTCAAACTAGAGCGCGTGCATTGACTTCTAGCCTAACTCTTTTAGGTTGTGATTTCACGAGTCGGCCTACGCAGCAAAAGCCTATTACTGTCGCACTCGCTACATTAGACGGTGATCCAAGAGGCTTGGTTGGCGGGTGGGATACGGTAGTCTTAAACACTATCCTACGATTTGATCGTTTGCTTGATTTTGAGAAGCTCTTAACCCGTGGTTGTCCAGACTTGTCAGGGCCTTGGGTTGGTGGTTTTGACTTGCCTTTTGGACTGCCGAGGGAGCTCATACAGACGCTTGGTTGGCCACTCAAGTGGGATGATTGTGTTCAATATTTTTGTTCCCTTGAGCGTGATCAAATTCGAGAGAAATTCAAAGATTTCTGTGCGCCACGTCCCGCAGGCTCTAAGTTTGCCCACCGATCAACCGACTATATTGCTCGCTCTAGTCCTTCCATGAAGTGGGTTAATCCACCCGTTGCATTCATGATGCACTCAGCGTTGCCCGTGTTAATTAGAGCCAATTTATCATTACCCGGTATTCGATCAGGAGATAACTCTCGTATAGGCCTTGAAACCTATCCGGGGATGCTGGCAAGAGAAATAATCGGACATCAAAGCTATAAAAGCGATGATAAACAAAAGCAAACTCAAGAGCGTCAGCTCGCTCGTCAGCAACTCCTGAAAACTCTCCAGGCCGGCAAATACTCACTCGGTCTTAAACTTCAAGCCAACAAGGCTTTGTCAAACCAAATGCTTGAGGATGCAAGCGGGGACTCACTCGACGCCGTGATATGTGCAGTGCAGGCGGCTTGGGGCGTCAAACAATTCAATAGCGGTGACCCGATGTACGGACTACCTCACGCCATGGATCCGCTTGAGGGCTGGATACTAACATGCTGAAACAGCATTAAACAATTGAGTACAAGCACAAGGACTAATCCTTAATTATTTAGGGTGAATCAGTCTCTAGTTTTACAAACTGGGCAGTTTAAATTTCGTTTAAAACCAATCTCAGTCCATTTAAAGCGTGTTGCGTTAAACAGTACTAAACGCCCAGTAAGTGGTTCCCCTATGTCCGTTAGTATCTTAAGAGCTTCATTGGCTTGGGCTGTGCCGATAATACCAACAAGGGGCGCAAACACTCCCATTGTTGAACAACTGACCTCCTCTGGTTCCTCGTTGGGTGGGAAAAGACAAGCGTAACAAGGAGAAAGTGCACGGCTAGTATCAAAGGTACTTAGTTGCCCATCCATCTTGAGTGCTGATCCACTGATGAGAGGTATCTTCGTTTTAGCACAACATGCGTTGACAGCATGTCTGGTTCTAAAGTTATCGCTGCAATCGAGCACCACTTGAACTTTGTCTTGCTCGTTCGTAAGTATCGAGTCAAGAAGCTCTCGGGTTGCACGACTTGTAACTGCATTAACCCGAACGTTCGGATTAATAGCCTTTATAGCGCTTTCTAAAGAGTTAACTTTGAGCTCACCAACTCTGGCAGTGGTGTGGGCGATTTGACGCTGTAAGTTGGTCAGATCAACTGAATCATCATCTATGAGTGTGAGGCGTCCAACGCCTGAGGAGGCTAGGTATAGGGCCGCAGCGCAACCAAGACCCCCAGCACCGATGATGAGTGCGTGAGATGTGAGGAGCTTTGCTTGCCCCTCAAAGTTGAGTTCGCTAAGTAAGATGTGGCGCGAGTAGCGCAACAACTCCTCATCAGTCAACGCCAATTACTCCTTTTTCTCAGCAGGACGCTCAGTTTGCGTTTTGCTGACAACAACGCTCAAGCCTTTTAAACGGTTAAGTGCTTGTTGGAGTTGGAAGTCTTGTGCAGATCCGTATTCAGGGGGACGCCGCTCAGCAATTGGCTTTTTAGACTCTACTTCTAATTTTTGAATCGCAAGCTCCCGAGCTTTATCACGCTCAGGATCTTTCGTCTCATTGCCTTGCCCGCTATTGAGGTGTTTATCTAGGTCTGCTTCTCGTGTGCGCAAAACTGCAAAAGGACTTCCCTCAAGCGTTTCATCAACCAAGACATCGGGAACAATCCCCTTAGCCTGAATAGAGCGTCCACTAGGGGTGTAGTAACGCGCTGTAGTAATCTTAAGTGCCGTATCAGGTCCTAGCGGCCTAACTGTTTGGACCGAACCTTTACCAAAGGTTTGACTTCCCATGATCGTTGCACGCTTATGATCTTGTAGAGCACCGGCCACAATCTCACTGGCGGATGCAGAGCCTTCATTCACAAGAACGATCATCTTCAGTTTTTTAAATACGCCGTGTGTGCTCTCACTCAACTGAGAAATGGGATCGTCATTAGAGCGTCTTTGATAAAACTCAGGGGACGCTTTAAAGGTGAACTTACTGTCAGCGATCTGCCCGTTTGTAGATACAACTGTGACGTTATCAGGCAAAAAAGCGGCGGAGATCGCAACCGCAGAGTCAAGCAGACCACCGGGATCGTTACGCAGATCTAAAACTATGCCTTTTAAATTTGGATCCTGTTTGTAAATAGCTGTTAGTTTTTGAGAGAAATCATCCACCGTTCTTTCTTGGAATTGATTCAAGCGAACCCACACATATCCAGGCTCAACTACTTTGGCTTTTACGCTAACCGTTTTGATCTCTTCACGGATGATAGTGACTGGAAAAGAACGGCTCTCGTCTTTTCTGAAAATAGTCAAAAGCACCTTGGTATTTGGCTCACCGCGCATACGGGATACGGCTTCATTGAGGGTTAAGCCTTTGACAGCTGTCTCATCGATCTTGGTGATCAGATCGTTTGTCTTCATGCCAGCACGGTCAGCGGGGGAGCCCTCAATTGGGGAGACAACTTTCACTAAGCCGTCTTCCATCGTAATCTCGATCCCCACCCCAACAAACTTACCCGTTGTTCCTTCGCGGAACTCTTTGTAACTTTTCTTATCAAAATACTGTGAATGAGGGTCCAGGCTTGAAACCATGCCAGAGATCGCATCCGTAATTAATTTTTTCTCATCAACCGGTTCTACATAATCAGACTTGATCATGCTAAATACAGCGGCCAGTTGTTGGAGTTCCTCAAGCGGGAGAGGCGTCATGTTGCCACGCGCAACGGTTTGCAGGGAAATCGTTGTGAGAGCTCCCGCAAGAACTCCAATGCTTAACCAACCTGCAATTTTAATTTTTTGACCCATGATGCCTCAGTAATGATGCGAGGAAATAAAGAACAACCCAAGAGGTATGATTTTACTCCACCCCTTGATTTACCGTACATTCTTTAACCCTATAGTCGTATACGGGTCCGGTATTAGCAGATTTAGGCCCTCAACCCTCTAGAAAATAGTGCTTAGTTGGTTTTAATGCTTCATCCAATTCGTAAACAAGGGGCTGGCCGTTGGGGATATTTAGGCCCACGATATCTTGTTCAGAGACGTCATCAAGGTACTTGACTAGGGCGCGAATGGAGTTACCGTGCGCAACAATGACTGGTTTTTTACCCGCTTTTAGCGCGGGCGCAATCGATTCGTTCCAAAGGGGGAGTACCCGGGCTACGGTGTCTTTTAAGCATTCAGTCAATGGGAATTCGTCGGGCTTTAAGCGTGCATACCTGGGGTCAGCGCGCTCGGATTTGGCGCTCTCGGGGCTCATGGGAGGTGGGGGAATATCGTAACTCCTTCTCCAAGCGAGTACCTGTTCGTCGCCATATTTTTGGGCGGTTTCGGCTTTGTTAAGACCTTGAAGTCCTCCGTAGTGACGCTCATTGAGGCGCCAGGAGTTAACAACTGGTAACCAAGGCCTATCGGCGCCGTCAAGGACTTGCCACAAGGTGTGCACGGCTCGTTTGAGCACGCTCGTGTAGGCAATATCAAACTCGAAATTATGTTTCTTGAGCAATTCCCCAGCCGTTTGAGCCTGTGCAACACCTTTGGGCGTCAAATCTACATCGACCCAACCCGTGAAGCGGTTTTCAAGATTCCAGGTTGACTCGCCGTGGCGTATAAGTACCAACTTATGCATATGTTTCTTAAATTTTGGGGAAAGGTTGAATAAACAGAGAGGTAATTAACCCTCTTAAAGAAAGTTTGTGACAAACATTTTAAAATAAACACGCTTGAAAAAGTTTATTAAAGGATTTAAATTGAAATTTATCATCGATAACTGGATGCTTTTCAGCATTGCCCTGGTATCTGGCTTTTTGCTCATACTCCCTATTATTCAAAACGGTATGACCCAGGGTATCTCAACTGCTGAGGCGGTGCTGATGATGAACCGTGAGAAAGCGGTGGTTATAGATCTAAGCGACCCTCAGGAATTTGCGCTTGGACACCCAGCAGGTGCTGTCAATTTAAAACTCGACGAATTAGATAAAGACTTGACCAAACTTGTGACTGATAAATCTCGTCCGCTCATATTCTTTTGCCAAACTGGTAGCTCTTCAGTCAAAGGTGTTGTGGCTGCTCAAAAACTTGGGTTTACCAAAGTCTACCCTCTGGGTGGTGGCCTTAAGAGTTGGAGAGAAGCTAATTTACCGTTACAACAAGCTTAATTCATTTTATTTTTCTAATCACTAAAAGCCTATGTCATCCGTCAAAATGTATACAACAGCAGTTTGCCCTTATTGCGTCAGGGCTAAACAGTTTTTAAAGTCCAAGGGAGTTGAAGAAATTGAGGAGGTCCGAATAGATCTCCACCCTGATCAACGAGACCACATGATGGCAGTGACTGGGCGCAGAACAGTGCCCCAAATCTTTATTGGCGAGCACCATGTTGGCGGGTGTGACGACTTGATTGCTTTAGACAATAAAGGTGGTCTTGCCCCTTTATTGCAGCTTAATAATTAAACGATCCCATTTGGGAATTTGTTTTCCGCGCTGACTCAGATCTTGATTTTTGGGTACTTTCATCTGAGATAATGCTATTTATTGCTTTTGGGACATCCCCATAGAGCCAATACCCGCTTTAGAATCCATCTAAAGCGGGTTTTTATTGAATCATCAGGAACTTCATATGTCTGAATCGGATCAAGCAGCCCCTATTTTTGCAATTCAACGCGTTTACTTAAAAGATTTATCTTTAGAGCAACCCAATTCGCCAGGTATATTTACGGTTCAAGATACACCCTCTGTTGACATTAAGCTTGGGTTGGGTGCGGAGCATATTGTTCCCGGCATCATGGAGGTCACAGTTACGGCGACCATTACAGCCCAAGTACAAGATAAAACTCTATATTTAGTTGAGGCCAAACAGGCAGCAATATTTGAGATTCGAAATATTCCTGAAGACCATATTGATCCAATCATTGGCATCCAATGCCCACAAATTATTTATCCTTACCTGCGGGCTAACGTTGCTGACGTTATTCAACGTGCAGGCTTTCCGCCAGTTCACTTGACTGAAATTAACTTTCAAAGCATGTATGAACAACAAAGAGCTAGCGCTCAATCTAGTCCCACTCAGTAAACGACACGAGATCTTTTTATGAAGATCGCCGTATTAGGAGCAGGAGCATGGGGAACAGCGCTCGCTTTACAAGCCAGCGCTCGGCATAGCGTCACCCTTTGGGCTAGGAATCCAGAGCATGCTAAAGACATGCAGGCTCAACTTGAGAATAAAAAATATTTGCCTGGGTACAAATTCACTGTGCCTATGCTTATTTCTTGCGAACCCATGGGCGTCGACCTCAAAGAGTTTGATCTTTTGATAGTTGCAACTCCAATGGCCGCACTAAGGGCAATGCTTACCAAACTCTCAAGCTTGTCAATAAAAGCACCTGTTGTTTGGCTTTGCAAGGGTTTTGAGGCACAGCAGTTGAACGGCGTCACCTCAAGTGTTCCTGCAAAAGGACTTTTGGCTCACGAGGTTTTGGCAAGTGTTGCTCCTAAGCTGATCGCTGGCGTATTAAGTGGCCCAAGCTTTGCCCAAGAGGTTGCGAGTCAACAGCCGACGGCTTTGGTCGCTGCGAGTGAGCACAGCGTTGTGCGAAAGATCCTTGTGGATGCGTTTCATACCGATAAACTTAGAATTTACTCAAGCGATGACGTAATCGGTGTTGAAGTGGGCGGTGCCGTAAAAAATGTTCTGGCGATCGCAACAGGACTATGTGATGGATTAGAGTTGGGATTGAACGCACGAGCTGCTCTGATCACCCGCGGCTTGTCTGAGATGACTGCTTTAGGGGTTGCATTAGGCGCTAAGGCTCAAACATTTATGGGTCTGAGTGGTTTGGGTGACTTGGTTTTGACAACGACAGGTGATTTGTCGCGAAATAGACGCGTTGGTTTGTGTTTGGCTAAAGGTATGAGTTTGCAGGAGACGCTTGAGTCTTTGGGGCACGTTGCAGAGGGCGTTTACTCTGCACAGACTGTTAGCCAAAGGGCGCAAGATTTGGGCGTTGAGATGCCAATTTCTAGTGCTGTACTCGCTTTACTTGAGGGTAAGCTTCAGGCCTCCCAAGCCGTTGCCCACCTGATGGGCAGAAGTGCTAAAGAAGAGGCTTTGGATACTGGTTTTAGGTAAGTGACTAAAGTCAGCTGAATGATTTTGTCGGATGTCTTAGTAAGTGCTTGAGTAGGTTAGGCGAACATAAATTGGCGCATAGACCTCGGCTTGAGTGATTTCGATCAAAGTTTCTTTTGCAAGCTCTAAAAGTGCAACAAAAGTGACAACCAAGGTGGATACGCCTTTGGTGGGGTCAAAGAGATCTTCAAATTGAACGAATCGTTTTCCCTGAAGTTGTTTGATCACCAAGCTCATGTGCTCGCGAACTGAGAGTTCTTCGCGCGCAATTTTGTGGTGTTGAACCAGTTTTGCGCGTTTAAGAATATCTGCCCAAGCTTGTTGCAGCTCTGTGATCTCCACATGGGGAAAGCGCGGCTGAAGGGACTGTTCAATGTAGATATGCGCCTTGAGGAAGTCTCTTCCGTACTGAGGGATCTGGGTGAGTTGTGCAGCGCCTAGCTTTATTTGTTCATACTCAAGTAGCCTTCGAACGAGCTCTGCTCTTGGATCCTCAACCTCCTCTCCGTCTGCAATTTTCTTGGGAGGCAATAGCATTCGAGACTTGATCTCGATGATCATTGCTGCCATTAAAAGGTACTCTGCAGCTAGCTCTAAATTAGAGTTTCTGATTTCTTCAATATAGCTGAGGTACTGGCGCGTCAGCGCAGCCATGGGGATATCAAGGATATTGAAGTTTTGTTTGCGAATTAAATACAGCAATAAATCCAAAGGACCTTGAAATGCCTCTAGGAAAATCTCAAGTGCATCTGGGGGAATGTATAGGTCTTGTGGGAGCGCAAAGAGGGGCTCACCGTACAGTCGAGCAACCGCCACATGGTCAATTACTTCGACCATGCCAGAGGCGCTCATCGCCTCCTCAGTTGTGGAGGGCAGGACAGTGGAGTTCACGAACCGTTTTGATAAACGTAGGGTTTTTGAGGAACGCGGGCTTGTGCGAATTCATTGAGGATTTCGCGGTCTTGTTGTTGATCCCATAACAAAGACCTGCCTAGGCGTTGCTCTGACTCGAGCTCGGGGCGGGAGTCCTTAAGCTTTTGAATAAATTGGGTTGTGTCTGATTGGTAGTCAGCACGTCTAAAAAATGGCATGGTTCGTTCTTTATAAATATGTTCTGCATTCTACAGCGAAGGCAAATTTTTTTAACTGAATGTTAGGTAATTGTTTTAGATGAAAATATTAAACCAATTAATTCATTAAATTACAGAATATCTATTAAATTAATTTAAAAGAATTAATATATTTGCACTTCAATTTGTTTCTGAAACTGTCCCTTTAACTGTTTGAAGCAGGTAACATTGAGCATAACTGTGTGGGCCGTGTTTAATTTTTTATAAATATTCAAAAAATGAAAAAGATTTATTACTTTATTTCCTGTTTTATAGTCTTATTAAATGCACCTTTTCTAACTCACGCTGAGCTTCGCTATCCCATAAAACCAATCACTTTTATTGTGCCTTATGGCGCTGGTGGTGGGGCAGACTCAAGGAGTAGACAAATATGTAATTTGTTAGCTACTGAGCTGGGACAACCAATAATTGTTGAAAACAAGGCGGGTGCTGGCGGAAATATTGGAACAGAATTCATCGCTAAAGCTACTCCTGATGGATACACCATCGGCATGGGAAACTTTGCTCCTCTTGCCGTGAATAAAGCTCTTTTTGGAAATCTAAGATACGACCCAAATAAAGATCTGGCACCAATCGTTTTGATTGATAAAGGACCTCTGATATTGACGGTTAACCCCAAATCCCCCTTTCATACGGTGCAAGATATTGTCAACGCAGCAAAGGCAAAGCCAGGTGAACTCACCTTTGCTTCTGGCGGGATTGGGGGTACACATCAATTATCTGCAGAGTTATTCAAACAAAGTGCAGGTATTGACATGATTCACATCCCCTACAAAAGCGGCGCTGCTGCGGCAACTGACTTGCTGTCAGGGAACGTAAACATGATGTTTGAGCAAATGTATTCTGCCAAGCAAAACATTGACGCAGGACTCTTAAGAGCTATTGCTATCACGGGTAAAAATAGGGCTCCCTTATTGCCTAACTTACCAACCTTCGCAGAGGCAGGGTATCCCAAAGTTGAAGTTTTGAATTGGCAAGGGTTTGTAGCGCCCAGCGGAACCCCAAAAGAAATTATCCAAAAAATCAACAAAGCTGTGAATAAAGTGCTTAGCGATCCGAAGGTGAGAGACCAGATTAAGTCTCAAAGTAATGAAGTCGGTGGTGGTACGCCTGAGGATTTTGCAGAGTTGATAAAAAATGAATCTCTGAAATGGAGTGAGGTTGTTAAAAAAGGCAATATCCACGCTGAATAGTGGTTTGAATTCACTCCGACTCCGAAGCCAAGGCACTTGCGATGTCTGGATAAAAGTTATGGCTAGGAAGTTTGTCAATTAGATTGGCGCGCCTCATCATTCCCAAGGGTTGATGCATCACGCCGCAAAAAACCAGCCTTAGGTTTTTCTTCTCGCTTGCTCTTAACAGGTTTGATAAAGCGTCAGTACCTGAAGTGTCCAAATAAATAAGATTCTTGAAATCAAGGATTAGTACTTTCTCGGGCAGATTTGATTCTAGTTTCTCAATCAACTGAACCGCCCCAAAGAAGAGAGCGCCGTACAGTCGATGCGCCTGTATTTGTGGCGAGCTATGGAACACTTCGGTTCGCGTAAGACTAGATATCCTGTAAATAAAGGTGATGCAAGCACCTGCGAGGCCGAACTCTACTGCGCTTGCAAGATCGACCAAAATAGTAAGCAAAAAAACCGTCATCAAGATGAGACGATAAGGTAGTCTAAATTCTTTTAAGTGAACAAACTCTCGCCACTCGCCCATATTCCAAGCCACAAACATCAAAATAGCGGACAAAGCACACAGCGGAATATGAAAGGCTAGGGGCGCTGCAATCAAAACGATCAGCAAGAGGGTTAAGCAGTGAACTATCCCGGCAACTGGGCTTACAGCCCCATTCTTTGCATTGGTCACTGTGCGTGCTATGGTGCCCGTTGCAGGCATTCCACCAAAAAGAGGCGCGATAAAGTTGGCTATGCCTTGCCCCATCAATTCTTGGTTAGGGTTGTGATGATCGTCAACTAAATTGTCTGCAATACGGGCACATAAAAGAGACTCAATAGCGCCTAGCAAAGCCAGTGTCAAAGCAGGACGAAGTAACTGCGGCCATTGATCAAGTGGCAAGCTAGGCCAAGTGAGTCTGGGTAATGCGCTAGGGATACCGCCAAATCGTGTGCCAATGGTTTGTACTGGTAGGTCAGTAAAAAAAACAAATGCAGTTGCAAATATCAAAACAATAATAGATCCGGGTACTTTTTGAATTTTTACAAGCAGACTTAGTGACGAATTGGAGTGAGGCGCAGTTTGAATGAGCCAACGCGGTAACCACCACTGCCAAACGAATAGAAAAATAAGCGCAAACATAGAAAGCGTTAAAGCGTAAACATTTACAGTGTCAATGGCTGCTGCAAGAGTTTGGATTAAGCTCAGAAAATCAGCAGGCATCACAGCAATGCTTAGACCCAAGAAGTCTTTAATCTGGGACAGCATGATAAGTACAGCAATTGCATTGGTAAAGCCAATGATGACAGCTACGGGGATGAATCGGATTAGCGTTCCTAGTTTGAGCAAGCCCATCAGGAATAACAACCCACCCGACATGATGGATGCGATGATGAGTCCTTGAACACCGTTGTTTTGAACGATGCCGTAGACAATAACTATGAAGGCTCCAGCGGGACCTCCAATTTGTACTTTGCTGCCACCAAATAAGGATATGAGTAGGCCCGCGATGATGGAGGTAAAGAGTCCGACTTGAGGGGGGAGACCCGATGCTATTGCAAACGCCATGGCTAGAGGTAACGCAACTACTCCAACCGTTAGACCTGCACCTAAATCGCTCCAAAAAGATTTCAGGTTGTAACTGTTTAAATTCTCAAGCAGCTTTGGACTAAAACTAAATTTAAACATTACGTACCTCTAGGTTTTCTGTGCTTGACTCTATCTATGAGCGTAAAACCAGAATTTGCTTGCAGAGAGCAAAATGCAGACGTCTAGTGAATCCTCATGCCAGGTTTTGCGCCGATCCAAGGATGAAGGATATAAATACCGGGCGTTGCTTTCTCGTCTGCGTGACTCGCAGCAAGAACCATACCCTCGCTCACACCGAACTTCATTTTGCGCGGTGCTAAATTGGCAACCATAACGGTGAGTTTACCCACCAAGTCCTCAGGTTTATAAACACTTGCAATGCCACTAAATACTTGTCTTGTTCGACCTTCGCCGATGTCTAACATGAGGCGAAGTAGTTTTGTAGAGCCTTCCACATTCTCACAAGAAACAATCTGCGCTATACGGAGATCTACTTTGGCGAACTCTTCGATCCCAATTGTCGGTGCTATAAGCTCTCCTCCGGGGGCTTCTGAGTTTTGCTGATCGCTTGAACCGGATGAGACATCTGCATTTGAATCGGCTTTAGCACTTGTAATTGCACCAGAAGGCTTAGGCTTTGAGTCAGTCTCAACGGGTAGCTCAAATAATTTGTCCAACACCTTCTCGTCCACTCGTTGTATCAGGTGTTTGTAATCGTTGATCACGTGTCCAGGACCAAGGCGAGTATTTGCGTCAGCAAATACCAAAGGCGAGCACTTAAGAAAAACCTCAACTTGTGCACAAAGTGAAGGTAATACAGGCTTTAAATAAATACTTAGATATCTAAAGGCTTCAAGGCATGTCGTGCAAACTGCGTGAAGCTCATCAATTGCCCCCTCTTTTTTAGCCAATTCCCAGGGCTTATTTTGATCTACAAACTCGTTTACATGATCAGCGAGTGACATGATATCCCTCAAGGCTTTTGCAAATTCGCGATCTTCGTACAGTTTAGCAATGGTTGGAGCAGCGGCCTGCAACTGGCCAAGAAGTTGTTCGCCCCTGGGTTGAACACTGCCCAGTTGTGCATCGAACTGTTTGTGAATAAAGTTGGATGCACGAGATGCGATGTTGATGTATTTGCCAACCAAATCGGAGTTCACTCTAAGCATGAAATCTTGCGGATTAAAGTCAACGTCCTCTACGCGTGCGCTGAGTTTGGCGGCTAAGTAGTAGCGCAACCACTCTGGGTTCATACCTAGTGAGAGGTACTTAAGTGGGTCTATGCCAGTTCCACGACTTTTGCTCATTTTTTCGCCGCTGACCGTGATGAAGCCATGTACGAAAATACTTGATGGAGTCTTGCGCCCGCTGAAGTGCAGCATTGCGGGCCAAAAAAGTGTGTGAAAGTAGGTTATATCTTTGCCAATGAAATGATACTGCTCAACGCTTGGATCAGATAAAAACGCTTCGAAACCAACTTCGTCTGCAACGTTTTTTTGATTTGGTTTTTGGTCTAAGTAATTTTTAAGAGCAGCTAAATATCCAATGGGAGCGTCTAGCCAGACGTAAAAATATTTTCCTGGAGCATCGGGTATTTCAATTCCAAAATAAGGCGCGTCACGGCTGATGTCCCAGTCTCCTAGCCCGCTTTTGCCCGATTCGTCGGTGACAAACCACTCTTTGATTTTGTTGAGCACTTCGGGTTGCAGTCGATGACGACCCTCTGCGTTCAGTCCTTGTGTCCAATCCTTTAAAAATGATATGCACCGAGGATCTGAGAGTTTGAAGAAGTAGTGGTCTGATTTTTTAAGAACGGGCGTAGATCCAGATAGGGCGGAATAGGGATTTTTAACCTCTGTTGGGCTATACACAGCGCCACACGACTCACAGCTGTCTCCGTATTGATCTTTAGCTCCGCAAGCGGGACATTCCCCTTTGATAAAACGGTCGGGCAAGAACATACCCTTTTCGGGATCGTAGAACTGCTCGATCTCACGCACCTCTATGAGACCTGCTTCGCGCAGTTGCAAATAAATCTCTTTAGCAAGAGCATGGTTTTCTTGGCCGTCGGTAGAGTGCCAATTGTCAAAACCGATGTGAAATCCGTCTAGATAGGGTTTGCGTCCGCTAGAGATATTTGCAACAAACTGCTGAGGAGTTATGCCGGCCTTCTCCGCAGCAATCATAATCGGAGCCCCATGGGCATCATCAGCACATACGAAATGAACCTGATTACCCTGCATTCTTTGAAAGCGCACCCAGATATCTGCCTGGATGTATTCCATGATGTGGCCAATATGGAAATTCCCGTTGGCATAAGGTAAGGCGGTGGTTACAAAAAGACGGCGCTTGGACATAACTCTACTTTCAATAAGGTATGTGATTTTATTCCTTTGTGCGCCCTTTTTTGATTTTTTAAAGCCTTTTAAGAACCAGGGGTCAAGCTAATTGGTTAGACTGTGTGAGTTTTTTAAATGAAATATGGAGAACTCAGAGATGGCACTTACGCAAGAGCAGTTGTTGCAAGCTTTAAAGGAAGTTCAAGATCCTTACACTGGAATTGACTTTGTCAGCTCTAAGGCCATTAAAAATATAACAATCACCCAAGCTCTGATTGCCTTTGATGTCGAGATGGGTTACCCAGCCAAGAGTTTGTGGGGAGCTTTAAGCGAACAGTTGTCCTTGGCTATTCTAAAAGTGCCTGAGGCCAAGGGCGCGAAAATTCAGATCAATTTTTCAACCCAAGTCGTTGCTCACTCAGCGCAGGGCACGGTGCAACTCTTACCTGGCGTGAAAAATATTATCGGTGTTGCCTCAGGTAAAGGCGGTGTCGGCAAAAGCACTACAGCGGCAAATTTGGCCTTGGCACTGCAGGCCGAAGGGGCAAGTGTTGGGTTACTGGATGCTGACATTTACGGCCCAAGTCAACCCATGATGATGGGTCTGAGCGGTAGACCTGAGAGTACAGATGGTAAAACAATGAACCCATTAATCAGTCATGGCGTTCAAGTCATGTCGATTGGATTTTTAGTCAATCCAAATGATGCAATGGTCTGGCGTGGCCCTATGGCCACGCAAGCTTTAGAGCAATTGCTGCGTCAAACGAATTGGGAAACATTGGATTATTTGATCATTGATTTACCCCCCGGTACGGGAGATATTCAACTAACTCTAAGCCAAAGGGTACCAATGACTGGATCAGTCATTGTGACCACGCCTCAAGACATTGCGCTTTTGGATGCTCGTAAGGGTGTTCGGATGTTCGAAAAAGTAGGAGTGCCTATTTTGGGTGTTCTGGAGAATATGGCGGTGCATATTTGCTCTAACTGCGGGCACTCGGAGCACATCTTCGGTCAAGGTGGTGGTAAATCAATGTCTGATGAGTTGGGAGTTGATTACTTAGGATCATTACCCTTGGACATCAATATTCGTTTGCAGTTGGATCAAGGATTACCAACAGTAGTTGCAGATCCAGTTGGCCCAATTACACAAATTTACAAAGATATTGCAAGACGCGTCGCAGCGAAGGTTTCTTCCAAAGCTAAGGACTTTTCCTCTAAATTTCCTACGATCAAAATATCAAAAGCTACCTGAACGTTTGATTAATTGTAGGTAAGCGCTTTTGTTCATGAGAGAAAAAATATAAATTCACGTCGTTGGAATTAATCTGTTGTCGCGGTTTCTTGTGACCTATTAAGGTTGAACTGCAGTTTTGCAAGTCCTGCATATAGACCACCACGCGCAAGGAGTTCTGTGTGTGAGCCTTGCTCACAAAGTCTACCTTGATCAAACACCCAAATACAGTCTGCTTGCTGAACGGTCGCTAGGCGGTGTGCAATAACGAAAGTAGTTCTGTTTTTCATGGCAGTATTCAGTGCTTCTTGTACCACGCGTTCGCTATGCGCATCAAGCGCACTTGTTGCTTCATCTAATAACAGTAGTGGCGGGTTTTTAAGAATTGCTCTAGCTATTGCAATACGCTGTCTTTGGCCCCCAGATAGGCGTACGCCGCGCTCACCTAGAAAAGTATCGTACCCGTTGGGCAGAGCCTGAATGAATTCATCTGCAAAGGCAGCTTTAGCTGCCTCAATGACCTCCTCAGTTGTCGCATCTATTCTTCCGTATCTAATGTTGTCCATCGCAGTGCCAGAGAATACAACGGGTTCTTGAGGCACTAAGCCAATCCTGTTTCTAAGTGCATTTAAACTGATCTCATTGATGCGTGCACCGTCCATCTCGATATGACCAGATAAAGGATCATGAAATCTGAGTAAGAGACTGAATAGTGTGCTTTTGCCCGCACCACTTGGCCCCACGATTGCAATAGTTTGACCTGATTGGGCAGTACCTGTTAAATCCTTTAGGGCCCACTGGTTTGGACGCGATGGGTATTTAAAACATAAATTCTGAATACGAACCACAGATCCGCTGAGTGGCCAAACTGGTTCTTTGCTAGAGGGGTTGGAGTTGATGGAGCTCCTTGTCTCTAACAATTCCATTAGGCGCTCAGTTGCACCCGCAGCTCTGAGTAAGTCTCCGTAAACTTCACCTAAAACAGCTGCAGAGCTGGCGAGTAAAATAACGTAGACGATGGTCTGACCCAGCTCACCAGGGCTTAGGGTTCCGGCCTGCACGGCAAGAGTCCCTTCATAAAGCCCCCAAAGCAAAGCCGCACTTGTCGCCATAATAATGAAGCCAACTAAAACTGCGCGTGCTTTGGTTCTGTTAACTGCAGTAATGAATGCAAATTGAGTAGACTCAGTAAACCGCTTTGACTCTCTGTCCTCAGCCGTGTAGCTTTGAACAACAGGTATTGCGTTAAGTACCTCGCTAGCCAAGGCGCTCGCATCCGCAACTCGGTCTTGGCTGGCGCGAGAGAGGCTTCGAACTCGTCTCCCCATTCTCATACTAGGCCAAACAACTAAGATTAGAAGGCCCAAGACTTGGAGCATGAGTAGGGGATTCATCCAAATCAGCATGATCAGAGCCCCTGTGCCCATTACTAAATTTCTAAGACCCATAGAGAGCGAGGATCCAACAACGGTTTGAACGAGTGTCGTGTCATTTGTGAGTCTAGAGAGAATTTCACCTGATTGGGTGGTCTCAAAGAATTCTGCACTTTGTTTTAAAACGTGAGCGTAGACTGTATTTCTAACGTCAGCAGTAATTCGTTCACCAAGCCAACTTACCGTATAAAACCTTGCAGCCGAAAAGAGCGCTAAAGCTGAGGCTACGCCAAAGAGTTCCAAAAAGTGCTCCGCCAAATGAAGTCTTCCCTCTTGTTTAGCCAAGCCTTGGTCGATAAGAGTTTTTAATGCCCAAGGAAACGCAAGTGTTGCACCTGCTGCGAGGACCAAGAAAACGCCGGCCATTGCGACGGCCCATTTGTATTGACGGACAAAGGGCCAAAGTCGTTTAAGTGCGTTTGGATTTTTAGCAGGCCGCCTTGGGGCAATTGGATCCGAGGCTGAAGGGGGTGCAGCAGAGCTGATTAAGGGTTCTTGCGATATTGAGGGATCTTGGCTTTGCATAGGTGTTTAGATATTTAATGCCACAATAGCATCATGGAAATTCAAAGCGATGTTATTACAAGTGAGCCCATTGATGCGGCCACTCTTTTGTTACTCCGGGACGTTGAGTCTGAGCCTGGAGTTGAAGTTTTTTTGATCAAGCGACACGTCAAATCCTCAGTCCTTGGTGGAGTGTATGTGTTTCCGGGTGGCAAGGTGGACGCGGCAGACGTCACAACAGAATTCTTGAGCCGATTGGACATAGACGGGGAAACCCTTAAAACCCGTCTAAGCGAGGCAGACCTGACCGCTGAGCAGGCTATGTCGATCTATATTGCTGCGATACGTGAGACGTTTGAGGAGTGCGGCGTGTTAATTGCAAAATCGCGGCTTGCTCAAGTATTTACACCTCTAGAACATCTAGAATTAAATGCTACAAAAGACCTTATAAGCTTACTAGATCAGCACAAGATGTTGCTGAGCGCGGATGATTTGGTACCCTTTAGTAGGTGGATTACCCCAAAAATGGCCTCACACATGTCAAAGCGCTTTGATACTCGGTTTTTTTTAGCAAAAAACCCAGATTTACAAGTCGCTAAACACGATAATCACGAGGCAACTGATAGTGCTTGGATGACTCCGAGGACTGCCCTGCAAAAGTATTGGAACAAAGAGATTGAGTTGGCAGCTCCTCAGGTAATGAGTTTGGCTAATTTAGCTAGGTTCAAGAGCGTTGACGAGGCACTTGCGGCGGCTAGATCTAGGAAACCTGCTTTTGTGAGGCCAGAGCCCTTTGATCATGACGGGGTTAGGCACCTTACCTATCCCGGTCATCCCCAGCACAGCGAGCGCGAACCCGTAATGGGTGGGCCAAGGTTGTTAAGGTTTGTGAATGAGCGATTTGAACCATTGGGCGGATTTGAAGCGTTTTTTGAAAGTGAGTGAGTTTTCCTGAAGTGAGAGCTCTACCTATAGTTAAAAAAGGATGTGAATAATGAAGCTGATTACAAGAAAAACTTTTGCTTTGTATGCCGGTGCGCTCTTAAGCTTAGGGGTTGCGTCCTTTGCCGGCGCAGCGGACGTGTATCCAAGTAAACCCATTCGACTGGTTTGCCCTTTCCCACCGGGCGGAGCAGTTGATATAGCTTCTCGGGCTATCGCTTTGGAATTGGCCAAAAATCTGGGTCAACCTGTGACAGTAGATAACCGACCCGGAGCCGGCGGAAATATTGGCGGTGCTGAGGTAGCACACGCTGCCCCAGACGGCTATACCATCATGCTTACAACCAGCGGGATCCAGGCTATTAACCCTGCTTTGTATGCAAAGATGCCCTTCAATCCCAGTAAGGACTTTGCTCCAATTGGAACCATCGTTTCAATGAACAATGTGCTTGTTGTGCCTCTAAATTCTAAAATCCATTCAGTCCAAGAACTGATCGCTATGGCCAAGGCAACACCTGGAGAGCTTAACTTTGCATCCAGTGGTAACGGTACAAGTATTCATATGTCAGGTGAGATGTTCAAAAACCTTGCAAAAGTGGACTTGGTCCACATCCCCTACAAGGGCAGTTCACCAGCGTTGACCGATTTGATGGGTGGTCAGGTGATGATGATGTTTGACAACATTCCAGCCTCGATGCCTTTTATTAAAACAGGAAAATTAAGACCCATCGCGACCACTGGGGCCAAGCGCGATCCGTTCTTACCTGAGTTGCCAACGATTGCTGAGTCTGGTGTTCCTGGCTATGAGTCAGGAGTTTGGTTCGGTTTGGTCGCTCCTGCAGGAACTCCCAAGGAAATTATTTCAAAAATTAATGCTGAGATGCTAAAGGGTCTCAAATCCCCTGATTTTGTGCGTCGAATGAATGAATCTGGTTACATCGTGAACGGCTCATCCCCAGAGCAAATGGCGGAGTTGGACCGCACGGAAGTGCCGCGTTGGGCTGCCATCGTAAAGGCATCGGGCGCTAAGGCTGATTAATCAAAACAACCTTTAAGCAAGAGAGGTTAAAACCTCTCTTGCTTAGAACTGCTTATTTGTTGTTCTTATCGTTGTATTAAATGATTTTCACCCACAAGTCCACAAAGCTTTACTAGCCAAATCCACAGCTCTCCTGGCCCAAGTGACTCCAACCCATTGTTTAGAAATTAAAAACCTCTCTTTATCCAGGGGCGGGAGAAGGCTTTTAAAGGGTCTCAACTTTAAGCTAAATGCAGGTGAATGGTTGCATTTGCAAGGGGATAACGGCATAGGAAAGACAAGCCTACTTCGAGTGATTTGTAGCCTTGCACCGTTGGATGAGGGGGAGGTACTTTGGAATAGTGAAGATATCCACCAAGACCTTACCCGTTACTTAAAGGACATCTTTTTTGTGGGACACAAAATTGCCCTCAAAGAAGAGCTCAGCCCGTATGAGAACTTAACGATTGAATGTGCATTGATGAATGTGCCTGTCGAGCGTGTTCAGCTACTTGAGGCATTGAAGCATTTTGGTTTGCAAGGGCGTGAACATGTTCCCCTAGGAATTCTCTCCCAGGGACAAAAACGAAGAGTTGGTTTAGCAAAGTTAAAACTATCGCGAGCCCCTCTTTGGATTTTGGATGAGCCCTTAGTAGCATTGGATGCACACACAGTTGAAAAATTCACAGAGCTTTTGGAAAATCACTTAGCCAACTCAGGCATGATCGTCTTGACCAGTCATCAACCCATTACTTTGAACGGACGTGGTCGCGTGCTCACGCTTACCTTATGAACGCATTTATCGCAATTTTGCGACGCGATTTAAAAGTCGCTATGAACCGCAAGGTAGAAGTGCTCAGTGGCTTGTTTTTTTATCTCGTTGTCGCGACCTTATTTCCCTTGGCGATTGGATCAGATTTGGATATTCTGCGGCGCATTGCTCCAGGAATTTTGTGGGTCGGCGCACTCTTATCATCTATGTTAACTTTGGGCAGATTGTTTGAGGCGGATTGGCAAGACGGAAGCCTTGAGCAACTCTTAATAACCCCAAACAACCTTTCTTTACTTGTTTTAGCGAAAATACTTTCTCATTGGATGCTTTGTGGGTTGCCGTTGGTGGTTTTGGCTCCGGTACTTGGGCTAATGTTTGACCTGCCAAGTGAATATGTAATCGTACTCATGGGTACGCTCCTCATTGGGACACCGGTATTGTCTTGTTTGGGTGCGATCGCCTCTGCTTTAACTTTGGGGCTAAGGGGCGGGGGAGTTTTAATTTCATTGTTGGTACTCCCTCTTTTTGTACCTGTGTTAGTGTTTGGTTCTGGCGCAGTTGAGTCTTTAAGCGCTGGTTTGGGAGTGCAGGCATATTTTTCTATTTTGATGGCTATGCTAGTTCCTGCACTTTTCTTTAGCCCCTGGGCGTGTGCAGCGGCCCTGCGGGTCGCATTTGAGTAAATATTAAGAGAGTCATCTGCAGGCTTAAAATATTACGGATTAAATGATGATTGGTTTTTTCTTTAAATACGCAGCACCCCAAGCTTTTTACCGCTTGGCAGGACAAATGATCCCGTGGTTTGCCGGTTTTGCGCTGATTTTGACTATTTCCGGTCTTTGGGTTGGATTGGCTATGGCGCCTACCGACGCACAGCAAGGCGAGGGATACAGAATTATTTTTTTGCATGTTCCCGCATCTTGGATGTCGATGGTCATTTTTATGGCGATGGCATTTTGGAGTTTTTTGGGACTAACGTTTAAAACGCGTCTATCTGGAATGATGACCGCTGCATTAGCGCCCACAGGAGCTATTTTTTGCTTTTTATCGCTTTGGACTGGTGCTATGTGGGGCAAGCCGATGTGGGGGGCTTGGTGGGTTTGGGATGCAAGGCTTACATCTGAACTCATTTTGTTTTTTCTCTATTTAGGCTACATTGCGTTAACCTCTGCAATTGATAATCCGACAAGACGTGACAAAGCAGGCGCTATTTTGGCGCTCGTTGGATCTATCAATGTTCCAATAATTTATTTCTCAGTGATTTGGTGGAACACATTGCATCAAGGTGCGTCGATATCTATGACTAAAGCACCCAGCATGGCTCATTTGATGTTAATTGGGATGCTCTTAATGGCTCTTGCTTTTTGGATGTATTCAATTGCAGTTGCCTTATACCGAGTGCGCACGCTGATTTTGCAGCGCGAGAGCGACACTAAATGGGTTCAGACTTTGGAGGAAGTGGCATCGATTAGTTAATTTTTAATGACTATCCCTTGTTGAATCACTTAATTGTGTCTTTTGCCTCAAAGTTATAGGTGTGAAACAATCTCGGTATGCTGTGCAAATTAAGACAAATGATTTTGTTAAAAAAGTTAAGGCTTATCTGAATTACAAACAGATGCCAAATCGGTTAAGGATTTATGTATGAACTGGACTAGTTGGAGCGAATTTTTTCAAATGGGGGGTTACGCATTCTACGTTTGGAGTAGTGTTGTCGTGACTTTTGTTTTGATGAGTGTCGAGCTCGTCCAGATCAAACGGGCGAGGAAAGTAGCTACGCTTTGGATTAGGTCAAATGCTGGCTCGTCCTCTCGCGGCTAAGTTTTTATAAGAGTTAGAACATTTTAATAATCGCGGTCCAATGACACCTAGACAAAAAAGATTTTGGTTTATAACATGCGGCATAGTTGTGCTGTGTATTGCTGCTGCATTTGTTTTAAATGCATTTCAAAGTAATTTGGTCTTTTTCTTCTCCCCCTCCCAGGTCTTCAAGGGTGAGGCACCCAAGAACCGCTTATTTAGAATAGGGGGTATGGTTAAGGAGGGCTCTCTTAAAAAGGGGAGTGATGAGATTGAGTTTATTGTTACAGACTTCTCCAGTGAGGTGAGTGTTCATTACACAGGTTTGTTGCCTGACCTTTTTAAAGAGGGTAAAGGAGTTGTTGCGCAAGGACGTATAAATGAGCAAGGTCAATTCACTGCAACTGAGGTGTTGGCCAAGCATGATGAGAATTACATGCCACCAGAGGCTAAGAGTGCAATGGATAAGGCCGCAATTGAGCGAGCCGCTAAAACAGTAAAACCAAACCCCTGATCCGTTATTCCTTAGTCAATAAACTCCTTGTTAATCTGTAGAGAATATTTTTTTTAAATTGATATGAAAGTCATCCATGATTGCTGAGTTAGGTCAATACATATTGATTTTGGCGTTGCTTGTTGCACTGGTGCAGTGCGTGCTACCCATGGTGGGATCACTTACAAAGCAGCATGCTTGGCAGTACCTCGCTAGGCCTACTGCTTGGTTGCAATGTGCTTTGATCGTAACTGCATTTGGATGTCTACTAACTGGATTTTTAACAGATGACTTCTCTATAGCCTATGTGGCTGAGCATTCCAATCACTTACTTCCGAAACCCTACAAGGTTGCTGCTGTTTGGGGAGGTCACGAAGGGTCATTGATGCTTTGGGTTTTGATGCTATCAATATGGACATCTTTAGTTGCCTATTTTTCAAAAAGCTTGCCGATCGGAGTAATCTCTCGGGTTCTTAGCGTGATGGGCTTTATATCCGTTGGATTCATTCTCTTCATACTCTTCACATCGAATCCCTTTTTAAGAGAGTTGCCTGTCCCACCAGAGGGGCGTGATTTAAATCCCCTTTTGCAAGACCCTGGTTTGGTGATTCATCCTCCAATGCTCTACATGGGCTATGTGGGAATGTCAGTTTGTTTCGCATTTGCGATTGCAGCACTGATCACGGGTCGACTTGATTCGGCTTGGTCGCGATGGTCCAGGCCATGGACGGTGATTGCTTGGTCTTTCTTAACCCTCGGAATAGGCTTAGGGTCTTGGTGGGCTTATTACGAGTTAGGTTGGGGGGGGTGGTGGTTTTGGGATCCGGTTGAGAATGCTTCACTTATGCCTTGGTTGGTCTCGACTGCGTTGATTCACTCTTTAATGGTTACGGAAAAACGTGGAGGCTTTAAAGCCTGGACGGTACTTCTCGCTATTGCTGCTTTCTCTCTCTCGCTGCTTGGAACATTTTTGGTTCGCTCAGGAGTTCTAACTTCAGTACACGCTTTTGCTTCAGATCCAACTCGGGGAATATTCGTTCTGTGCTTTTTAGCTATTGTGGTGGGTGCATCACTTACCTTATTTGCTTGGAGAGCACCTACGGTAACTTTAGGCGGTACGATGGGTTTGTTGTCTAGAGAGACATTTTTGCTGCTCAACAGCGTTTTACTAAGCGTTGCAACGGCAGCCGTTTTACTCGGCACCCTTTATCCTTTGGTAATCGATGCGCTGAATTTAGGAAAACTATCTGTTGGTCCACCTTACTTTAATGTGGTGTTTGCACCTTTGATGATTCCGGTGCTATTTTTGCTCATACCCGGAACGGTTGCAAAGTGGCGAAGCGCTAATTTGCAAGA
>CAIRBP010000007.1 GCA_903876885.1 uncultured Burkholderiales bacterium
AAATCGACAATCCTGCCAGGGGTTTTTCATTTCGGTTCGATGGGCCTTTGGATATGCGAATGGACTCGACCCGAGGCGAGAGCCTTGCAGATTGGTTAAGCAAAGCTTCGGTGGAGGAGATCGCGCAAGTGATTCGTGAATTTGGAGAGGAGCGTTTCGCCAACGCAATCGCAAAAGCGATCGTAGCCAGACGAGATGAAAAAGGACTGCCCAGCGGTACCGCTGAGTTGGCTAGGCTCGTGGGTGAGCAAGTCAAGAGTAGAGAGTACGGACAAGATCCTGCAACGCGGACTTTTCAAGCGTTTCGTATTTTTATAAACGCTGAGTTAGACGAGCTCAAACAGGCGTTAGACGCTGCGCTAGATGTATTAAAACCTGGAGGTCGATTGGCTGTCATTAGTTTTCATTCTTTAGAGGACCGAATTGTGAAGCAATTCATAGCGCGTCATTCAAAGGAAGAGTATGACCGTAGAACTCCGTTTGCAGCGCCAAAAATAATGGCCCTAAAAGCTTTGGAGCGTTTGCGAGCGAGTCCTGAAGAGGTAAAACAAAATCCGAGAAGTCGCAGTGCAATTTTGCGTGTTGCAGAAAAACTGGGGCAGCCAGCGTGACACGTATTAATATCCTCCTCATCATTGCTGTAATGATCAGTGCACTGTATTTGGTGCGTACACAGTATGAATCACGCAAACTTGTAACTGAGCTTGACCGAGCCAACGCAGAAGCTCATAAGCTAGAAGTTGAGTACAACCGACTCGATGTTTCCCGCGGTGCTGAAGCAACTCCTGTTAGGGTTGAGAAGTTGGCGCGCGAACAACTGCGCATGCACTCCATCACGCCAGCAATAACTTTGTACGCAACTCCTAGTGGTGATGTATCAAAACTTGGGGGTCTAGTTACCCCAGTAGAGGGGGCGCAGTGATCGGGCGCAGCGTTAAGTACACATCAAGTCCTTTATTGGCCAGTAAAACGCCGGTTTGGCGAAGTCAATTCATTGTGGCTGTGATTGCATTGGGCTTTTTAGGATTGGTTGTACGCGCTGCATTTGTTCAGGTTTTAGACAATTCCTTTTTTAAGCGTCAAGGTGCAGTTAGGTTTGTAAGAACGCTGGACCTCCCAGCAAGTCGTGGAAAGATTTTGGATAGAAACGGTCTCATACTTGCCTCAAGTATTCCAGTCCCAAGCATCTGGGCCAGTCCAGAAGATATTGACAGAGATCCTGCAAAATTAAAAGAATTAGCCTCACTACTAGGACTCACCCCAGGTGAGCTTGATAAAAAGCTTAGTGATGAGGATAAAAACTTTGTTTGGCTTAAGCGTCAGGTTGATGAGCCAGTTGCTCAGCAAATTAGTGAATTAAAAATTAAAGGTGTTTTCTCAAGAATGGAGTACAAGCGTGTCTACCCAGAAGGGGACGCAGCAGCTCACATTGTTGGATTCACCAATTTTGAGAACATTGGACAAGAGGGCATGGAGTTGGCCTACAACTCACAACTCGGTGGAAGGCCGGGAACTCGGCAGGTGATCAAAAACCGACTTGGGCAAGTGGTTGAAGATATTGGTCAGATGGTGCCTCCCATGGATGGGCGTGATTTACAGCTAAGCATTGACTCGAAGGTTCAATTCTTTGCATACGAGAAATTAAAAGACGCAGTGACTCTACACAAAGCTCAGGCTGGCAGTGTTGTTGTCTTGGACGTACAAAGCGGTGAGGTACTCGCTCTTGCGAACTATCCAAGTTTCTCGCCCGAGAAAAGGGACAAATTAAACGGCGAGTTACTTAGAAACAGAGCGCTTACAGATACGTTTGAACCCGGTTCAACCATGAAACCCTTTGTGGTTGGGTTAGCGCTAGAAAAAGGAATTATCAAGCCTGAGACACTGATTCAAACGGGTAACGGGCACTTAAATATGTCCGGTGTTGTGATCTCTGACTCACACGCACACGGCACTATAAATGTTCGCGAAGTTATTCAAAAATCAAGCAACATCGGTGCCGTAAAGATTGCACTTCAAATGCAACCCAAAGATATGTGGGATATTTATACCCAGGTAGGTTTTGGTCAAAAACCGCAGGTCCCGTTCCCTGGAGCCGTAGCGGGACGACTCAGGGCTTACAAGACTTGGAGACCTATTGAGCAGGCAACGATGAGTTATGGCTACGGTTTGTCAACTAGCCTATTTCAACTTGCACAGGCCTATACCCTCTTTGCTGGTGACGGCGAGGTTATTCCAATGAGCTTAATCAAGCGCACAGAAAAGCCCGTTGGTGCGAGAGTGCTGAGTGCTGCAAATACGGCCGAGATGAGAAACATGCTCCATATGGTGACCGGACCGGGAGGTACTGCACCGCTTGCTCAAACGATGGGGTACTCAGTTGGCGGTAAAACAGGTACTGCCCATAAACAAGAGGGTAAGGGCTACTCAAGCAGAAAATACAGAGGATTCTTTGTAGGTCTTGCCCCTATTGAGCAGCCTCGGATCATCGTAGCTGTGATGATAGATGAGCCCTCAGACGGGGTTTATTTCGGCGGCGATAACGCGGGACCGGTATTTAGTCAGACTGTCCAACAAACACTTCGCTTGTTAGGTGTGCAACCTGATATGGCTGTAAAGCCTCAGGTATTTAGCGCTGAGAAGGATTCGATGTGATCCAAAACCTAACCAGCTATACCCAAGCAGCCCAGTGGCTTAGGAGTAAAACTCGGGGTGAATTATCTGTTGATAGCAGGCGAGTAAAACCCGGCGATGCATTTGTAGCTTGGCCTGGTTATGCACACGACGGACGCGCTTTTGTGAGAAGCGCAATTGATGCGGGAGCACTGGCTTGCTTAGTAGAAGAGGACGGCGTCAAACAGTTCAATAAGGACTGGGATGCTCACGAGGGCATAGTTGCAAGTTACAAGGGACTAAAAGCCGCTGGCGGTTTTATTGCAGATGCTTATTACGAGCAACCCAGTAGTTATGTGAAGGTACTCGCCGTTACGGGAACCAACGGGAAAACCTCAATCGCTTGGTGGCTAAGCGCAGCCCTTTCAAGATTAGGAAGTAGATGTGGTGTGATTGGGACTTTAGGTGTAGGAGAGGTAAAAGCATCCAACGCGCAAGACACAACAACTGAACTTCTTAATAACTTTGTAGCTAATGGGCTTACCACCCCAGATCCCTTGACTTTGCATCAAAGCCTGAAAGCCTTTAAAGAGGGTGGAATTGATTTTTGTGCGCTTGAGGCATCATCCATAGGTATTGTTGAGCACAGACTAAACGGTACAAAAATTAATACCGCTATCTTCACCAATCTTAGTCGTGATCATCTGGATTACCACAAAGACATGGAAGACTATTGGAACGCAAAGTCATCTCTCTTTGATAGTTCAGAGTTGGTTTGTGCTGTGATTAATGTTGATGATCCCAAGGGAATGGAGCTTAGCGAGCGATTAAATAAAAGGTTTGATCCTAAATTAACCGTAATCAGGGTTAGTGAGTTAGGCAGGGGCGATCTCAACGCAACTGAAATCATGTATCCCAATGAACGGGGCGGAATAGGATTTCAGGTCAACTACAAAGCGCCGTCTATCGGGGCTGATCAAGATCCTCCTCATCCTGCGCAGAGCGCAAGGATTGATACAAATTTAGTAGGGCGTTATAACGTCTCTAACTTGTTGTGTGTGATTGCTACTTTGTGCCAGCTTGGATACAGTTTGGAGGAAGTGTTAAAAGCTTGTGAGGAGATTCCTCCTGTAGCAGGCCGTATGCAGCGTATCAACCCGAACGACTCCGACAATCCAGTTGTAATCGTTGACTACGCTCATACGCCGGACGCTCTAGAAAAGGCGTTAGAGAGTTTAAAGCCACTTGCCAAAAGAGGTGCACAACTGCATTGTCTCGTTGGTTGCGGGGGAGACAGGGATAAGGGCAAACGCCCAGAGATGGCTTTAGTTGCTTTTAAAAACGCAGACAAAGTGATGTTCACCTCGGACAATCCTCGCACCGAGCAAGCACAGAGCATTGTTGAAGATATGCTCAAAGGTATAGCGGGCTTAGGCGAAATTAGTTCACTAAATAACCAACAGGGCCCAAACCAACACAAAATCTCAGTAGAACTAGATAGAGCGCTTGCCATTCAAAAAGTGATTGGGCTGGCCAGGTCCGGTGATATTGTTTTATTAGCGGGTAAGGGCCATGAGGACTATCAGGACATAAACGGAATAAAGAGTCCTTTCTCAGATGTTCAACAGGCCAAGCAAGCGCTTGCAAAGCAAGATGGGCGGAGCAATCAACTATGAAACAAAGCTCTTTGGTCCACTCAAATACTCTTATGAATGTAACGCTTGCTCAGGTAGCTGCTATGTTGCCTGGATCCGAGTGCATAGGCGATGCAAGTGCTAGTATTAATCGTTTGCAAATGGACTCCCGTCAAGTCGAGAGTGGGGACCTTTTCTTAGCGTTAAAGGGTGAAAGATTTGATGCACACGATTTTTTAAAAGATCTATCAACTGTTGCCGGGGTTAGTGCAGTTGTTCAAAAAAATGCCAAGAGTCAAGTAATCAAGTTGGGTATGAATGCTGTGTGCGTTGAAGATACCAAACTAGCGTTAGGCGCTCTTGCAAAAGCTTGGAGGGGTCTGCACCCTATACCTTTAATTGCTGTAACGGGCAGTAACGGAAAAACAACCGTAACTCAAATGATCGCTTGTATTCTCAGCGCACATGCAGGAGACCGAGCTCTTGCAACGCAGGGAAATTTAAATAATGATATTGGATTGCCGCAAACGCTACTCAGACTTAGAAGCGCTCACACCTGCGGTGTAGTAGAACTTGGAATGAATCATCCAGGCGAGATTGAGTATCTCGCCAATATCGCGCAACCCAGTGTTGGCCTTATCAACAACGCTCAGCGCGAGCACCAAGAGTTCATGAGCACAGTTGAGGCTGTGGCAATCGAGAATGGACAAGTCATCGAAGCACTTCCAGGTAACGGTATTGCGGTCTTCCCCTTTGATGATGAATTTACACCGTTATGGGTAAAGATGTGCGGTAAGAAGTCATACATGACCTTTAGTGACGAAGTGCTAGCTCATAAAAAATTATCAGATAGCTCACGTGAATTGAGAAATGCTGATGTAAGACTGACAAATTGTGCCTTTAACGGCGGCAAATGGACGTTAAAAGTTCAAACACCGCAAGGTGTCTTAGATACTGAACTGTTTATCGCCGGTGAGCATAACGTTAAGAACGCTTTGGCTGCAATAGCAAGTTGTTTGGCGATCCAAATCCCGCTTGAAAAAATCAGCGAAGGACTCTCGCAGTTCAGAGCAGTTAAGGGTCGATCGCGGCCTTTGACCCTTAATTTCAAAACGGGCAGTCTAAACCCTTCTGGCAATGTGCCAAGTAATGGCAACTCCTCAATAGCAGTAGATGTGATTGATGACACCTATAACGCAAACCCAGACTCGGTTATTGCAGCCATTAATGTGCTCTCGCAAATGGCCTCTCCTTCCCTGTTGATACTGGGTGATATGGGAGAGGTTGGCAGTGAGGGACCAAGTTATCACAAAGAGGTTGGCGAATACGCTGCCAAGCGTGGTGTTAGCGCTTTTTACGGCTTGGGAGAGCTCACTGAGCACGCTGTCAATGCATTTAATAAGCAAGCCCATGCTGACCATAAGCTTGGCATTCATTTCCAGAGCATGGAAGATTTGATCCGCTCCTTACCCCAAGTGCCTGCACACTTTAAGAGTGTGCTTGTAAAGGGTTCTAGATTTATGAAGATGGAGCAAAGCGTGCAAGCACTTGAGACGCTTCAGAGTTCATTGCAGGTTACGGAGTTAGAAAACATAAAAGCGCAGTTAGCTGCTCAACAAAAGGAGAGCACATGCTGCTAAATCTTGCCAACTGGTTACAAACCTTATCGCCTGATTTTGGATTTTTTAGGGTCTTTCAATACATTACTTTCAGGGCTGTGATGGGAGCGTTGACGGCTTTACTGATTGGACTCATTGCTGGGCCTTACGTAATTAGGCGCTTAACAGAGCTCAAAATTGGTCAACCCATCCGCGAGTATGGAGTTCAGTCGCACATCAGCAAAAGCGGCACACCAACTATGGGCGGAGTTTTGATACTGATAGCAATATTTATGTCCACTCTGTTATGGGCAGATTTAACCAATCGTTTCATTTGGATTGTGCTTATCGTCACACTTGGATTTGGCGCGATTGGTTGGGTTGATGATTGGCGTAAAGTGGTTGATAAAAATCCAGAGGGGATGCGCTCTAGAGAAAAATATTTCTGGCAGTCTCTGATTGGTCTTATCGCCGCTATCTACCTTGTATTTAGTATCTCTGAGAACTCTAATTACAGAGTGTTTGAGCTCTTTGTGACTTGGGTTCAGTCTGGATTTGATGTGAGTTTGCCACCAAAGGCGGGCTTATTACTGCCTTTCTTTAAAGAGGTCAGTTATCCCCTTGGCGTTTTAGGCTTTGTGATCCTTACCTATTTAGTGATTGTTGGATCCAGTAACGCAGTAAATTTAACCGATGGTTTGGATGGGCTTGCCATCATGACGGTTGTAATGGTGGGCTCTGCATTAGGTGTTTTTGCATACGTTACCGGTAGCTCTATTTATTCAAAATATTTACTGCTACCGCATATTCCAGGATCTGGCGAATTGATGATCTTCTGTGCAGCAATGGCAGGATCTGGCTTGGCGTTTTTATGGTTTAACACCTATCCGGCCCAAGTATTTATGGGTGACGTCGGGGCGTTGGCCCTTGGAGGAGCGTTGGGGACGATTGCAGTCATTGTGCGTCAAGAAATTGTGCTCTCCATCATGGGTGGAATTTTTGTGGTGGAGGCGTTATCTGTCATGGTTCAGGTGAGTTACTTTAAATATACAAAGCGCAAGTTTGGTGAGGGTAGAAGAATTCTTTTGATGGCTCCGCTTCACCACCATTTTGAGAAAAGTGGTTGGAAAGAGACTCAGGTAGTTGTTCGGTTTTGGATTATCACCATGCTTCTTTGCTTGGTGGGTTTATCAACATTAAAGCTCAGGTAGAGCCTTGTTTAGTATGCATCATCTTAAAGGTCAGCATGTATTAATCTTGGGGCTAGGAGCCTCAGGACTTGCTATGGTGAAGTGGTGTTTAACACTTGGCGCCAGCGTGAGCGTTGCTGATACAAGAGCCGAACCACCTAACTTAGAAATTCTTAAAAGAGATTGTCCACAGGCGCAGTTCATTGGGGGCCCATTCACTGCAGAACTACTCCATCAAAAAGCGAAAAATTCTACTCACTCGGAAAATGAAAATATTCGCGCTGTCTTTAAAAGTCCAGGCCTCTCCCCCGTTGAAGTGGAACCTGTTTGGCGTGCAGCAAAGGAAATGGGTTTATGGGTTGGGACAGAACTCAGTCTATTTGCTAAAGCTATGGCAGAGCTTAAAGAGGAGATGGGATACGAACCCAATGTACTCTGCGTTACAGGTACTAATGGCAAAACAACAGTTACCTCACTGGCCGCGCAGATGCTAAGCCGGGGTGGACTAAGAACCGTAGTTGCTGGAAATATTGGTCCAACTCTTTTGGATACCCTGGCTGAAAGATTAAATGAAATAAGAGATATTCCTGAGGACGAGGATGAACAAGAAGACTTGGTACCAGAGGGTGCAGGTATTGAGGTTCTTAAAGATAAAGAACAATTAAACGAACATGAACATGAAAACGCTAATGAACAGAGTTCACCAAAAGTAACTGCTAAGGAAGCTCATGTAAGTGAGGGCGAGAATGCACACAGCGAAACCAATACTGATGAAGCTCACTTAGAGGTTTCTTGCGCAGGCGAGCATACCCAACCGCAAGCTCAGGACTCAGAGCTGAGTGCTAATGAAGTAACAGAAATAACAGAAATAACAAAAATAACAGAAGAAGGTGAGGAAACTGAAGAAGCCGCATCAGTAGGTTTGGTTATACAAGAATTAAATCCTCACCATAAAAAATTCAAATCAAAACGCAGCGCTTTGCCACAAGTCTGGGTGCTTGAGCTCTCTAGTTTTCAGTTAAATGATTGTGATAACTTTGACCCAACAGCAGCTGTAGTTCTAAACATTACCGAAGATCATTTGGATTGGCACGGTGATATGGCGTCTTATATCCATGCAAAATCAAAAATATTTGGTAATCATACGCACCAAATACTATGTAGAGATGATCCAGTAGTGCTTAGCCTTCGAAGTGAACAACTTGATGCGAAGGCATTGAAAAAAGCTAAAGCTGAAGCTCAACAAAACGAGCAAGAGTGGTTTGATCGGGAAGTCATTACTTACGGAAGTGATCTGCCGACTGAGCCGGGTCATTACGGTCTAGAGACAGTCAACGCCATGACTTGGTTGGTTAAAGCAGTAGATCCAAATGATGACGAGGGTGAGGTGAAAAGTCGCCGTAAAAAGACGCCCGTGCAAGTAGATGAATTGATCATGCACCGTCTTATGCCTGCTGACGCTCTAAGAATCAGGGGAGCACATAACGCGCTTAATGCATTAGCAGCTTTGGCTTTGTGCAGTACCTCTAAAGCAACCAGTCAAGGTCATGGCCCTATGCTTTACGCGCTTCGTGAATACAGGGGAGAGCCACACCGAGTTGAGCCCGTAATGCGCATCAACGAGGTTGAGTACTTTGATGATAGCAAAGGAACCAATGTAGGCGCTACTACGGCAGCTATCAAAGGACTTGGAGCAGAGTTTTCGTTAATCGTTATTCTCGGAGGTGAGGGGAAGGGGCAAGATTTCACGCCTCTTGCAGATCCACTCTCTAAGCACGCAAAGCTTGTTATTCTTCTTGGTAGGGATGCGCCAATTATTAAGGAGGCGATACACAGTGCTGGCGTTGAGATTATTAATGCAACAAGCATGAACGAGGCGGTGCAATTGGCCCATCAACACGCACACTCTGGTGATGCGGTTTTAATGTCACCTGCTTGTGCGAGTTTTGACATGTTCAATAATTATGAACACCGGGCAGAGGTGTTCATCAATGCAGTTCGAGATCTCTCACTTGAGGAGGGCTTGGTATGAGTGTGGGCTCAAACTACACCCAAAACAAGGCCTCTCAACAGTCTGGCTCAGGGGTTGGCTCGTCATTGTTTTTAAAGGTAGCAGATTGGATTTCCACGTTGTTGGGCAATTCGCCCAAAGACGGCCCCGATGCGCTACCAGTAAGAGTGCACGGACGAGAGTTTTCAAGAACTGCAGCTTCCCCGGTCGGTATTAAGGGATTTGATCAGCCACTTTTATGGGCTGTTGTAACTCTATTGCTGTGTGGTCTTGTAATGGTTTACTCCGCATCCATTGCAATGCCAGATAACCCTCATACCGCGCATTATTCACAAACACACTATCTAGTCAGACACGCATTCTCGCTAACTGTTGGGTTTATTGTGGCGCTATTGGCATTTCAAATACCGATGGATGTTTGGGAGAAATACGCACCACATATATTTGTTGGTTCGCTTGTATTAATTGGGCTTGTGCTGATGCCTTTCATAGGTAAGGGCGTTAACGGTGCAAGACGCTGGATAGCACTTGGAGTGATGAATTTTCAGCCCTCCGAGCTCGCCAAACTTGGTGTGTTGCTTTACGCAGCAAACTATATGGTGAGAAAAATGGATGTAAAAGAGAAGTTTTTTAGGTCCGTAGCACCTATGGGTATAGCCGTAGCATTGGTTGGTTTTTTGTTACTTTATGAACCAGACATGGGCGCGTTTATGGTGATCGCTGTAATAGCGATGGGAATACTCTTTTTGGGCGGAGTAAACGCAAGGATGTTTTTCCTTATCGCCCTTGTACTCGTATTTGCTTTTAGTTTGATGATTTATTTCTCTGATTGGCGCAGGGAGCGAATATTTGCTTACCTAGATCCTTGGGGAGATAAATACTCGTTAGGTAAAGGCTATCAACTCTCGCACTCTCTAATTGCCTTGGGTAGAGGAGAGATTTTTGGTGTTGGTCTCGGCGGAAGTGTTGAAAAACTTCACTGGTTGCCTGAGGCTCATACGGACTTTTTACTAGCTGTAATTGGCGAGGAGTTTGGATTTGTAGGCGTATTTACCATCATCGCGCTCTTCATGTGGTTAACGCGTCGAATTATGTACATCGGGCGACAAGCGATTGCAATGGACCGCGTTTTCTCTGGGCTTGTGGCTCAAGGGGTAGGAATTTGGATGGGATTTCAGGCCTTCATTAACATGGGTGTGAATTTGGGTGCATTACCAACCAAAGGACTTACGCTGCCGTTGATGAGCTACGGTGGATCGGCAATTTTATTGAATTTAATAGCATTGGCAATAGTGCTGAGAGTGGATTACGAGAATCGTTTGTTGATGCACGGAGGGCGACTATGAGCGCTATACGTACAGCAATGGTGATAGCGGGTGGTACTGGAGGGCATATCTTTCCAGGTTTAGCACTTGCGGGACTCTTACGCGACCGAGGATGGAACGTCCACTGGGTGGGAGGTAAGCCACCCAGCATGGAGAGTAGGTTAGTTCCAGCTCACAACTTCGAATTTCATGCAATAGATTTTGCAGGCGTTCGCGGCAAGGGATTTAAAACTTTAATTGAGTTACCGATTCGATTAGTTAAAGCGCTTGTACAAAGTTTCGTATTAATTAGACGCATACGCCCTGATGTGTTGGTTGGGCTCGGTGGTTACATTACGGTTCCGCCGTGTTTGGTTGGCAGAGCGCTTGGAAAGCCACTTGTACTGCATGAACAAAACTCAGTGGCAGGTACTGCAAATAAATTATTATCAAAAATCGCCAAAGGTGTTTACTGTGCATTTCCCGGAGTTTTAAAGGGTGAATGGGTAGGTAATCCTCTTAGATCTGAGTTTAAGGATCAGCCTAGTCCCAAGGAAAGATTTGCAAACAGAAGTGGTGCACTAAGTGTTTTGGTTGTGGGGGGCAGTTTGGGCGCGCAGGCTCTTAATTCAGTGGTCCCTCAAGCTTTGGCTTTAATACCAGAGGGAACTAGGCCTTTTGTTCTTCACCAAGGCGGAGCAAAGCAAATGCCAGCGCTTGAGGAGGCTTATGCAAAAGTCGGATTAATAAAAAGTGAGCGTATTAAGCTTGTTCCCTTTATTGATGAAATGGCTACAGCATTCAAGCAAGCTGACCTTGTGATATGCCGCTCAGGAGCGAGCACCGTAAGTGAACTAGCAGCGCTTGGCGTGGCAGCGATATACGTACCCTTTCCTCACGCAATTGATGATCATCAAACCATAAACGCTAAATTCATGGTCGACAGCGGTGCGGGATGGCTTATGGACCAAAAAGATCTAAACGCAGCAACGCTTTCAAATCTATTAGTCAATCTCACAAGAGAGGAGTTACTGGTGAAGGCAGAGTGCGCTTATGCAAAGAAAAAAATAGACGCTGCAGAACGCGTTGTACAAGTTTGCGAGGAGATAGTGAATTGAAACACGCCATTCGTCATATACATTTTGTTGGAATTGGAGGCGCGGGAATGAGCGGCATCGCAGAGGTGCTCTTTAACCTGGGGTATACAGTATCTGGCTCAGATTTGAATACGAGTGCTGTATTACAGCGATTACAAAAATTGGGGATCAAGACCTATGTAGGTCACAGCGCAAAGCATATCTCGGGTGCAGATGCTGTAGTGACGTCAACTGCGGTTGGTTCAGACAATCCTGAGGTGGTATCAGCACATAAAAAGTTAATACCAGTAGTTCCACGAGCAGTGATGTTGGCTGAGTTGATGAGACTCAAACAAGGTATCGCAATTGCAGGAACTCACGGTAAGACGACTACAACCAGTTTGGTTGCAAGTGTCTTGGCTCAAGGGGGCATGGATCCCACTTTTGTGATTGGCGGCAAATTAAACAGCGCCGGCGTTAACGCCAAACTCGGTCAAGGGGAGTACATCGTTGTTGAGGCTGATGAGTCGGATGCATCTTTCCTGAATTTATCTCCTGTCATGTCAGTAGTCACCAATATTGACGAGGACCATATGGATACATATGGTCATGACTTTAATGAGTTAAAAAGAGCATTCGTAGAATTTTTACACCGTATGCCTTTTTACGGCGCAGCAATACTGTGTGTTGACGACCCAGCGGTACGCTCTATTCTTGCGGAGGTATCAAGACCTATTACGACTTACGGTTTCTCAAAGAACGCTCAGGTCAGAGCTTTTGACGTTCGAGCAGAACACGGGCGAATGAGCTTTAAAGTTTCTCGCTCCAATGGAGTCACGCTGCCTGAGTTAAAGGTAGAGCTCAATTTAGCAGGTGAACACAACGTATTGAATGCGTTAGCAGCTATTGCTGTTGCTGTGGAATTAAACATTCCAGATAAAGCGGTGCTCAAAGCGCTATCTGAGTTTAAAGGTGTGGGTAGGAGATTCCAAAAGCACGGTGAATTAAAAGCAGCAACAGGCGGAAGCTACACCTTGATTGAGGACTACGGGCACCATCCTGTGGAACTTGGGGTAACGCTAGCTGCGGCTAAAGGGGCGTATCCAGATAGACGGATTGTGGTTGCATTCCAGCCCCATAGGTACACCAGAACCAGAGACTGTTTTGAGGACTTTGTACAAGTGCTCAAGGGTGCAAACGCTGTGTGGATGACCGAGGTTTACTCTGCTGGGGAAAAACCCATAGCCGGAGCCGACGGAAGAGCTCTAACTAGAGCGCTAAGGTTGAGTGGTCAACAAGAGGTAAGTTTTGCGAAAACAGTAGAAGACCTTAGCAACCATATTATTCAAAATGCTTTGGGCGGGGATGTTGTCCTTTGTATGGGAGCTGGCTCAATTGGAACGGTGCCAGCGAGCGTGATGCAACGCGCTGCTAAATCAGACTTATTGGTTGAACTAAAGAAAATCAAAGATAAATCAAAAAAGAAAGAATCACTGAAGTCAAAGAATAAACCTTTGGCTAAAAAGAGTGATTCATCTAAATTGACTCTGGTTAAACACAACAAATCCGGCGCTGCAGTGATGCAGTTAAAAGTTAGTAAAGCTAACAAGGAAAGTAAACCATTAAAAGTTGCTAAAACGCACAAGTCATCCAAGAGCCGTAAAGGAGTGGGTACATGACCCTACCTATTTCTCAGCAAAATTCCGTGACAAGTGCATTTGACATTAAAACTGCCAAAGTTGCGGTGATGATGGGTGGGTCTTCTGCTGAGCGTGAGATTTCATTAATGTCGGGTAACGGAGTGTTAGATGCATTAAAGGCAAAAGGAATTAATGCTTTTGCCTTTGATCCTGCAAAGCAAAGTCTAGAAGAAATAAAGCAACAAGGCTTTACACAGGTATTTATAGCGTTACACGGTCGTCACGGTGAAGACGGAACTATTCAAGGGGCTTTAGAGCTTATGGGAATACCCTATACAGGCTCTGGTGTAATGGCCTCTGCGATTGCTATGGATAAGCACATGACCAAACAAATTTGGTTGGCCAGTGGTTTATCAACGCCTAGATCAGTTTATTTAAAGCCGCATGAACAAACTCACGTACGAATAAAACAAATCGTTGATGAACTTGAACTGCCACTGATGGTCAAGCCACCGCGGGAAGGCTCCTCGATTGGAATTACAAAGGTTCAAAGAGAGGACGAATTAGAACGAGCCGTAAGAGAAGCAACCAAGTTTGATCCTGAACTTTTATGTGAAACCTTTATTGAAGGACCTGAAGTAACTTGTCCAATCATAGGGACAGGACCAAATGCCAAGTGTTTGCCGGTTATTCGTATCGAAGCACCTCAAGGGGCTTACGATTATCAAAATAAATACTTCACAGATGACGTTAAATACCACTGTCCTAGTGGATTAAGCGCTGAATTAGAAAAAGAAATTCAAGACTTAGCTTTGCGTGCCTATCTTGCTTTGGGCTGCAGAGGATGGGGGCGCGCAGATTTAATGATTAGGGCACAGGATTCAAAACCATTTTTGCTTGAGATGAATACAAGTCCTGGAATGACCTCACACTCCCTAGTGCCGATGTCGGCTAAGGCGAGTGGCATTTCATACGAAGATTTATGTTTGCAGATTTTGATGGCTGCAACGAATGATTCGAAAGTTGCGAAAACTGCTGATAAGAACCATCATCAGGAGATGCCTGCGTGAGCGTAAAAAACAATGTCTACAGTCGCCACGCCCACTACAGGCCGAACTATGCTCGTGCGCCTGAGGTGTTGGCGGAGCCACTTGACGTGAAGTTAATGAACGCTGTGTCAGGATTATTAATTCTTGCGTTTGTAGGTATTTTGGGACTTGCAGGGCTATGGGCGCTGATAAGAAACCCAATGTTTGCTTTAACGGATATTAGCGTTTCTGGGGATGTGCAACACAACAACGCTGTAACGCTGCGTGCAAACGTAGCCCCTCAGTTGATGGGGAATTTCTTTACGCTTGATCTATTCAAAGCAAGACGTGCTTTTGAATCTGTTCCTTGGGTACGTAAAGCCGTGGTTCAGCGCGAATTCCCTAATCAGTTGCTGGTAAGACTGGAGGAGCATCAAGCCGTTGCTTACTGGGGCTCTGTCGCAGATTCAAGGCTCCTCAACAGCGTTGGTGAGGTGTTCGTAGCTAATGCAGGAGACTTGGATAACGAGGCGATGCCCCGTTTGGAGGGACCTGATAGTGAATCTGCATTAGTACTTGCGATGTACAAAGCGTTGGCACCAGAGTTTCAGAAATTAAGACTCCCTTTAAAGGGGTTGGAATTGTCTGGGCGGGGGAGTTGGCGAGCAACGCTAGACACAGGGACTGAATTGGAATTGGGTCGGGGAACAGTTGAAGAGGTGCAAACCAAGGTTCAAAGGTTTGTTGTAACGCTCTCGCATGTGTTAACAAGGCTTGATAAAAAAGTGAACTCACTAGAGTCAGCAGACCTCAGACATGAAAACGGATACGCAGTTCGAGTGCGAGGGCTTAAAACATCAGAGCCTGTAGCGCGCAAATAAAAAGGTGAATGAAAAATGGCAAAAGAATATAAAGATTTAGTATTCGGTCTAGATATCGGGACCAGCAAGGTCATGGTAGTTGTTGCTGAGGTCTTACCAGGTGGAGACTTAAAAATAGCAGGCTTTGGTGTTGCCCCCAGTAATGGACTTAAACGCGGCGTTGTGGTCAATATCGATGCAACTGTTCAAAGTATTCAACAGGCATTGAAAGAGGCCGAGTTGATGGCAGACTGCAAGATTACAAGCGTTTACACAGGAATTACGGGCAGTCATATTAGAGGCATCAACTCGTCTGGGATGGTGGCCGTCAAGGACAGAGAAGTGACAGCGCCGGATGTGGCAAGAGTAGTTGAGACTGCAAAGGCGATCAACATTTCAAATGATCAGCGTTTATTATTGGTTGAGCCCCAGGAGTTTGTCATTGACGGACAAGATGTAAAAGAGCCAATTGGAATGAGCGGAGTACGCTTGGAGGCCAAAGTGCACATCGTGACCGGTGCTCAAAGTGCAGCAGAAAACATCATTAAATGTATACGTCGCTGCGGTTTGGATGTAGAGCAATTGATGTTGAATCCGCACGCATCTAGCTTATCTGTGCTCACTCAAGACGAAAAAGAGCTCGGGGTTGCGATGGTGGATATCGGTGCGGGCACAACGGATGTTGCAATTTATACGGGTGGTGCGATTCGCCATACAGCTGTAATACCGATTGCAGGCGATTTAATTACAAGCGATATAGCGATGGCGCTTAGAACGCCCACCAAAGACGCGGAAGACATCAAAGTAGAGTCTGGTTTTGCAAAGCAGCTCTTGGCCAATCCAGAAATTCAAGTCGAAGTTCCAGGTCTTGGAGATAGAGGACCCAGGATGCTTAGTCGTCAAGCACTCGCTGGTGTGATTGAACCTCGAGTGGAGGAGATTTTCTCATTGGTACTCCAAGCCATAAGGGACTCTGGTTATGAAGAGATGCTCTCATCGGGTATTGTGCTTACAGGTGGAAGTGTCATCATGCCGGGCATGATTGAACTAGGTGAGGATATCTTTTTAAAGCCAGTGAGACGGGGAATACCAAATTACTCTAATTCGCTTGCTGACATGGTCTCACATCCCAAGGCCGCAACCGTGATGGGACTCCTAGAGGAGGCGCGAATGGCAAGGATGCGCGGATTCAAAGTCGCTCAAAAGAGTGGATCGTTCTCTAGCAGTCTTGGTCAGTTAAAAGACTGGTTTGTCGGGAATTTCTAATGATTTTAAATTTATACAAATCATTAAAAGGATTTGATGTGTCGTTTGCAATGACACATCAATGTGGTCCGCCGTCTAAGCTGAAGCGACGATGGCGACCTTGTTGTAGGGGGGCACCACCTTGAAAAAATTAGTAGATAAATGGAAAAAAATAAAAAGAGCGAGTGATCAGGAACTGAAAAGTGATATAAGAAAAACAAGAAAGCAAGAGTAAGTTTTAAAGATTAAAAAATTAGTAAAGCAACTGCAAAAATTTAAATAATGGAGTGAACTATGAGTATCGAAATGATTGAATCTGAAGAATTTACACCCGTAACGCAGATCAAAGTGATTGGTGTGGGTGGTGGCGGTGGAAACGCTGTCGAACACATGATCAAGAGCGGAGTTAGAGGCGTTGAATTTATATGCGCCAACACTGACGCTCAGGCGCTTAAATCATCAAGCGCCGCAAAAGTCATCCAACTGGGTGACAGCGGACTTGGCGCCGGTAGCAAGCCCGAGCGCGGTCAAGAGGCAGCAGAGGCAGCGCAAGAGAGCATCCGTGCCGCCTTGCAAGGCGCGAACATGCTATTCGTAACTGCCGGTATGGGCGGCGGTACGGGTACCGGTGCTGCTCCTGTTGTCGCAAGAGTTGCACGTGAAATGGGGATCTTAACTGTTGGTGTAGTGACTAAGCCCTTCGACTGGGAGGGGGGTCGGCGCATGAGTAACGCAGAGGGAGGTCTCTCTGAATTGGAGGCCAACGTAGATTCGTTGATTGTTGTGCTTAACGAAAAGCTCCAGCAAGTCTTGGGTGATGATGTATCTCAAGACCAGGCATTTGCGTTTGCCAATGATGTGCTTCGCAACTCAGTTGGCGGTATTGCTGAAATCATTAACGTTGAAGCACTTGTGAACGTTGACTTTGAGGACGTCAGAACTGTGATGAGCGAGCAGGGCAAGGCGATGATGGGAACTGCTACAGCGAGTGGACCAGACCGTGCCCGTATTGCTGCAGAGCAAGCGGTTGCATGTCCGCTTTTAGAGGGTGTGGACATGTCCGGTGCAAAGGGCGTGTTGGTTTTGATCACAGCAGCAAAGGGTGACTTAAAACTATCCGAGTCAAGAGAGGCTATGAATACCATCCGTGCTTTTGCATCAAATGAGGCGCACGTTATTTACGGTACAGCTTACGATGACAAGTTAGGAGACCAAATCAGAGTGACTGTGGTTGCAACCGGTTTGGCACAGGCAAACCGCAGACAAGCACCTACTTTGCAAGTACTTAGGACCGGCACTGATAACACGCCGTTCACCGTACAACCAAGCCACATGGGGGCAATGAGCTCCAACTCCCAAGGCGCCAATGTGACGAGCATGCCAACTTCTATGCCTAGCTCAATGATGCCGACCTCTATGGCCAGCTCAGTTGCTTCCAATGCGGGTGCAGCCCCTGAGGTGCAACCAGACTACACGGGGATGGCTGTGCCAAGTGTTTGGCGTACCAATCGCACCCAGGCAGCAGCCAAGGTGGATGCTTTATCCTCAGGCGGCATGGATGATTATGAGATACCAGCCTTCCTTAGAAAGCAAGCAGATTAAAATACAAGTGTGCTAAAACAAAGAACTCTTCAAACGTTGACCAAAGCTGTGGGCGTAGGCCTTCACAGCGGTCAACGCGTGGAGTTAACACTTAGACCAGCACCTCCCAATATGGGGATTATCTTCAGGCGTGTTGATTTGGCAAAGCACGTTGAAATTGCAGTCAACGCAACTGCTGTGACAGATACCAGGCTTGCTTCAACGATTTCATCAAATGGCGCAAAGGTATTGACAGTAGAGCATTTAATGTCAGCTTGTAGTGGTCTAGGTATTGATAATTTATATGTCGACATCACAGCCGAGGAGGTACCAATCTTAGACGGCTCTGCTGCGTCCTTTGTCTTTTTACTTCAAAGTGCGGGCATAGTTTTACAAGACGCCCCAAAACGCTTCATACGCGTTAAAAAAGAGGTTCGCGTGAGCGAGGGCGTGGGTGAAAATTTGAAATGGGCCTGCCTGAAACCATATGAAGGATTTAAGCTGAGTTTTGAGATTGATTTTCAACATCCCGCTGTAGACTCGACTGGGCAAAGCGTAGAGTTTGATATGGATACGGGAACCTACACCAAAGACATCGCAAGAGCGCGCACCTTTGGATTTACAAAGGACGTTGAGATGATGCGCTCAAAAGGACTTGCTTTGGGCGGCAGTTTAGACAACGCAATTGTGATGGATGACTACAAGGTACTTAACGCCGAGGGTCTTCGTTACGGAGATGAATTTGTAAAGCATAAAATTTTAGATGCTATGGGCGACCTGTACATTCTTGGCAAACCATTATTGGCCGCATACAGCGCGTTTAGATCAGGACATGCACTTAACAATTTACTCCTCAGAGAACTATTAAGCGATGCAGACGCTTACGAAGTTACATCCTTTGATAATGAAGATGAAGCGCCTAAGGGGCTTGCACATTTAGAGCCGGCTTGGTAGTTAGATCAATACTTGGTTAGTTATTGAGTGAGTTATAGCAACAACTATTGTTATCTAGAGCGACCTTGAACGTACATACCAGTTGCTCTGCGAGCGTCACCCTTAGACTCCATGAGTAAGCTCAGCGCATGTCCAGCGTGAGCTTGTGTAATGGCCAATCCCAACGCATCCGCTGCATCTGGTCCTGGGAGTTGAGGGAGCTTTAATAATCTTTTAACCATCTCCTGAACCTGCGCTTTTGCGGCTTTACCGTGTCCAGCAATTGCTTTTTTCATTTGCAGTGCAGTGTACTCATTTAGGGGGAGTTCTTTGTGAACAATAGCTGCAATACAAGTGCCTCTGGCTTGACCTAAAAGAAGTGAAGCTTGTGGATTGATATTAACAAATACGATCTCTATCGCTGCTTCGTTAGGACTGTACCGATCAATGACCTCACAGATACCAGAGAAAATAACTTTTAACCTAGCCGGTAAATTACCAGTGGGTAAGTGTTTGGTGGAGATTGTGCCACTTGCGATGTACTGCAAACGTGCCCCCATCACCTCAATCACACCAAAGCCTGTGGTTTGAAGTCCAGGATCAATGCCTAATATGATTCGAGAACTACTCGGACTGGAGGGCTCGGGAGGTGTTGAAGGCATTGCGATTTATGCAGTGTTAAAGTGATTAACGCGTAATTAAGGCAGTTTAGCAGAGTACATTCGAGCTTCGATTACTTCTGCTCGGTCAGCGATATATCCTGAACCCAGGTTACGCTCGAAATACTTAGGACGAGGAAGCATAACAGCAAGTCTTGCGCATTGGTTGGGTGAGAGTTGAGCCGCTGAGACGGAGAAATAGTGGCGACTAGCTGCTTCAGCCCCAAAAACACCAAGGCCCCATTCGACTTCATTTAAATAAAGCTCAAGTATCCGGGACTTAGGAAGCAAAGTCTCCAGCTCTAAAGTTATTAAGAGTTCTTGCGCCTTTCTAAGTAGGTTTCTCTCCTTGGATAAGAAAAGGTTTTTAGCGAGTTGTTGGGTAATAGTGGATCCTCCAACAATTTTTACCGTCTTACGCGACCCCTTAGAGCGCGCCTGGGCTTGAGCGAGTTCTTCAGCTTTTGCATTATGAGTCCAGGCGCGTTCAAGCGCATCCCACTGAACGCCGTAGTGAGTTGTGAAAATATCGTCTTCAGACACAATCACAGCACGTTTTAAATTAGATGAGATAGACGAGTAAGAGCGCCACTCTTGGAGCCAGGGTAATCTAAGCTTAAATGTGTTTGCGTTAATTTGTGACCTAAGAGTGGCAACATGCAAGGCCTCGGAGCGTTCAAAGGAGGTCGAAGCTGGGTTAATGAATGCAAAAGATGCAACTCGTAGTAAGAAATAAAGCTGAAGAGCTACAAAAGCAATAAGAACATATAGGGCGTACCTTCGAAACGCGGTGCTGATGCTGCGGAGTATGCTCATTTGGATTGCAATTCTAATGTTCCTAGGGCGCCGCTCTCAGTAAAGCTAAATTTTGAGATTAGCGCGATTTGTTCAGCTTTTGAAGAAAGTGATGCAGTAAAGATTGGAAACGGTCCTGAGCTCATAACGATTGCCTTTGCACGACGATCCAACTCCGACTGCCCAGAGCCCTCAACTACATCTACTGAGACCACTTGACCTGAGGCATTGACAGTCACTGTGATTATGAGTGATCCGTAGAGTTTACGGCCTTGGTAGGTCGGGAAATGCTTTGTACCAAAGCTCTCAATTCTTTGTCTCATCTGGTCATAATAAACCGCAAAATCACTCTCTCTCGTGGAGGGACTGAAGTACCGTTTATGCGGTCTTTTATTGCTTTGTTCAATGCGTGCATCAATTTCTGCAAGCATTTGCAAAAGGCGCTGACGTTTACTCTCTAAGTCAGGAGTAAGCGGATGGGATTGATCGGTATTTAAACTTGCAAGTTGCTCGCGCGCCTGAGCCAGAAGTTTAGTTTGCTCCGCTTCAAGAGACTTAAGTTCAGCCTCTTGGCGCTCAAGACGCTGTGCTATGTCTTCACTGTCTTGTGTCTCAACCGTCTTTGTTGCACTAGCTAGAGGAGAGCGCAGGCGGCTTGAGTTGTCCTCACCCCCACCGGTTAAATTAGTTTGGGCAACTGCTTGAGCACGCTCATTGGTATTCGCTTTCAACCGGATATTTACGAGTATGAGGGGAAGATGATTGTTTTGGAATAACCGGTCTACACGCTCTGGAACTTCAAAGTGAAGACTAAGGAGGATTGCGTGCAGACCTACAGAGCAAATCAAAGCCAAGGAGAGAGGTGTTGCTAAACGCAACTCCCACTGTGATCCTAAGTGTGATCCTAAGTGTGATCCTAATCGTATTCTTAATTGATTTTTCAATGACTTAAGCATTAAAGTATTTGTTAAGAAAAATTAGAAAAATTAATTAAATTACAAATTTCTAAATTGGTTGAAACTTTTTTTATGTGACGAAGCAGTAATTAGGAATTAACCGATCCAGTATTCCGAAATTAAGGCGTAATCTCTGTTGAATCATTGTGTAAAGGAATAGTTTCCTCTGGTTTGTCAGAGGGTTCAAGGTTTTCAGCGCTTGTTTGCACATCAAGGTCCAAATCGATGGCAATTACACTGGGCACAGCACCAGCGTCTTTGAAATCCTCCTCAAATTCCTCTTCTAACTCAAGTTGAGTGTTTTGACTTTGATCCGACGTACTCATAGGTTCACAAAGCTCAAGATAATCAGCCTTAACATCTAAAGTCATAAGGTCAATGGAGCTCAAACGGACCTTAATAAGGCAGCCCCTTTGTAGCTCTGGCGCGCCTGCAACACTCACGACTAGGGGGAGTGCGTCAGCCCGTGCAAGCGGGGGTGTACCCGGATAGGTCTTAAAAACACTTAACTTTAACTCGTCTATACCTTCTTGCTCTAAATACTTTAATGTCCAGTAACGCTCCATGCTGGATTGATAGGCGTTATACGCCGAGTAAGTTGAATCAAATGCAGAAATAACTACTAGTAGATCTGTATCTTTAGGTTTGAAAGGGGCAACCAAAGCGGCCGTCGCACCGTGCTGTGCACACGCGCAAATCTGCCACTGGTTGACTAAATCTGTATATCTCCGGAGAGGCGATGTGCTCCAAGCGTAACACTCAACACCAATGCCAGCGTGTGGTAATGCTTTGGTGCCCATCCGTACTTTGATGCCTGGGAGCATACTGGCTTGGCTTCTGTAGATTGCGGGGACTCCTAGGTCTGACATCCACTTACCCCATGTACTGTTGGCTAAGATCATGGCCTCAGCAACAATTAAATCCAGTGGCGCACCGCGGTGCCGTGGCTCTAAGCTCACCCGCTCGTTACCCTCAAGCGGCGCAGCGTTTGAGAGATCACTCTCAGCTCTGTCAATGTGAAAACTAAAATCTGGTCGATTAAAGTTCTCAGGTTTACCCCGCACCACCTCGCGGGCAGCTTTTAAATGCTGTGCCAATCGGTGCAAAAAAACAAGTTCTGCTTTAGGCAGGCTTTGAATAGTTTCTTGATCTTCACTTGAATTTTTTGTCTCAACCGTTTGACTCTCATCGCTACTTAGCCACTGCGCCGTCACTATATGGTCTAGCTTGTCATGCCTAAGATTACGCTCAATGTGCACTCGCTCAATACTTGTTTTGGTGCTGATCACCCCAAGCGTATCCGCATCAAAAGTCACGTACAGCGAGACTGCAGGACACGCACTCCCCTCGGTTAAAGTGAAATGATCAATGATAGATTTAGGTAGCATGGTTATTTTTGAACCAGGCATGTAAACCGTGGACAAGCGAGATCTTGCAACGAGATCGATTTCGTCTTGTGTTTTGATCCAAAGTGCAGGTGCTGCGATATGGATGCCAACGGTCACTAAACCGGTACCTAACCCTTGTACAGAGAGAGCATCATCAATCTCAGTCGTGTGGGAGTCATCAATGGAATACGCTTTTGCGCTGGACAGAGCAAGCCCCTTTGTTAAAGCTTCAATTTGCTCAGTGCTTGGTGCTTTCAGATGGGCGGGAAATTCTGTGCCCTTAGGAAAGTTATCAAATAAAAATCGTTGCCAATGAAATGCATAAGGGGAGGAGATCGCGCCCGCCTTTTGTAGTACCTCCATGGCAGGGGCTTGACACCTTTTCGCAGCCTCTACAACGCATTTGTAAGCGGCTGAGTTTTTGTCAGGCTTAAATAAGATTTTGTAAATGTCTTGCAACACGGCAGGAGGACAAATCCCGTTTACAAGGTCAGTTGCCCAAGCATCGAGTTGAGCGGCAGCCTCCCTCTTACGCTCTATTGCAAGGAGGGCTTGCTCGATGACTTCTGCACTTGCTTTTTTAAATCTGCCTTTACCTGCGCGTCTAAAGTAGTGGGGCGCGCCTTGAAGGGTTAAAAGCACCGCCACTTGCTCTCCTAGCGTAGGACTTGCACTGAAGTATTCGATACTTAGTTCTTGAAAGCTAAACTCATCTGGAGGTGAGAATTCCCAGGCAATTTGCAGGTCTATTTCATCAGCGAGTTTTTGGGCCTGAGACATCAAGACAGAGGGCTCAGGGCTCTCAAACTTAAGCAAGACAGCAGCGTCTTTTACCTTTAAACGTTTACCCGTTTCTAACTCAATTTGAGCAGACGCTTGAGCCTGGGACAAAATGCGCCCAGATTGTAGTTTCCCTGAATCTTCAAATAATGCATACATCTGTGCATTGTCCCATGGTTGAGACTTGAACCTGGCGTACTGCGGTGATTAGAGTTCTAGAAAATCGAGTAAAACGCCCACATGCTGATCAAAATCGGACATCGCATGATCGGATCCGCTCACAATGTGATGCACGGCTTCGGGGTGAGCACTAACCATTTCCTGCCAATTAAGCACTTCGTCACCAGTACAGGCCATTAAGAGTTGGCGAGCGTTCAAGGGTTCTGAAGTTTTGAGCGGATATAGGCTCGTCAATTCTGTCAAATATTGCTCTTTAAAGTAAAACGATTCATTCGGAATTTGCCAGCTCGTTTGTTGACCAATGTAGTGTTCTAAGTCCCTTGCAGGATCAGTTGCGGGATTAATTAAAACTGATTTAAAACCTTTTGTTCTTGCAAGCCAATCCGCGTAGAAACCGCCCAAGGAGGAGCCAATGACAGCACTGCTGTCGCTAGACCAACCCTGGGTGAGTGTGAGGATCAAATCTGCCGCCTCTTGGGGAGAGGGGGGCAATTGGGGGCAAGTCCACTGAACCAGCGGGTAGCGCACAGCAAATAGTTTGCTGAGGAACTGCGCTTTGTAAGACTGCGGGGAGGAGCGAAATCCGTGGAGATACAAAAGATGTTTGATCATTAGCAAAAAAGCGTTGGATGTTGCTTAATATAGACTATTTGGCTTTGGGGGTTACTTAATAAAAGCTGAGCGATAATTCTGATATTGATTTACGTGGGCTCACCCATTGTTATATGGCAACTGTATTTAATCGACCCAATGTGTATTATCGACTCTCGCCCCTGCTTAGGGGATTTGATGGTCCTTTGGCGCTAGCTGTCGCTATTTTGGCGGTAGCAGGACTCTTAACTATGTACTCCTCTGGGTACGGCGACGGTCAACGCTTTTGGGATCAACTGCGTAACATGATGCTTGCAGCAATCATCATGTTTTGCGTTGCGCAGATTCCTCCCCAAAGACTGATGACGTTTGCGATGCCCCTTTATACGGTTGGACTTGCTCTATTGGTTGCAGTTGCGCTCTTTGGTCTTACTAAAAAAGGTGCTCAGCGCTGGCTAAATGTTGGTGTGGTCATCCAACCCAGTGAGATTTTAAAAATTGCCATGCCCCTTGCTTTGTCATGGTGGTTTCAAAAGAGGGAGGGGCAACTCAGGCCACTTGATTTTTTAGTGGCTAGTCTCCTTCTTTTTATTCCGGTTGCACTCATCATGCGTCAACCCGATTTGGGGACTGCGATTTTGGTTCTATCTGCAGGCTTGTTTGTGATTTTTTTTGCGGGACTGAGTTGGTGGTTAATCGTACCGCCCGTTTTAATAGGCTTGGTGAGCGTTACCTTACTAGTGGTATTTGAGCCAACACTTTGTGCCGAGGGGTTTCATTGGCCGTTGCTCCATGATTACCAGCAGCAACGTATTTGCACCCTCTTAGATCCGGGGCGTGATCCACTCGGTAAAGGGTTTCACATTATTCAGGGCATGATTGCCATTGGATCGGGCGGATTCTGGGGTAAGGGTTTTGGTCAGGGCACCCAGGCTCATCTGGACTTTATTCCCGAAAGCACAACGGATTTTGTGTTCGCCGCATATTCAGAGGAGTTTGGGTTGTTTGGCAATTTGCTGCTGATAGGCGGGTTTATTTTTCTGGTTTTACGAGGACTCACCATCGCCCAACAAGGCCCTACACTTTTTGCGCGTTTACTTGCCGGTAGTATCACTCTCATATTTTTCACCTACGCGTTTGTAAATATGGGAATGGTCAGCGGTATCTTGCCCGTGGTTGGCGTCCCCTTACCCTTTATCAGTTACGGCGGCACTGCGATGGTAACCCTTGGTTTTGGAATTGGCATATTAATGTCAGTTGCGAAAGCCAAACAACTGGTTCAGTCTTAACATTGGTTAAGTCTTCATGAGTGCTGTTTCAACGACATACGTCCCATCAACAAAGGGAGATGAGGAAGTGATCAATAAAACAGTAGGAATCATTGGCGTTGGTAATATGGGCGGCGCGATTGCTGAGAATTTACTGCGCCGGGGTTGGCGAGTAGGTGTACTAGATATTGATTGCGAGAAGACGAAAGCCCTTTCTTTACACGGCGCAGAAATTCTGGAGCACCCAAGCGAGCTAGCGAATTTTTGCAGCACTATTATTATCGCGGTCGTAACGGCCCAGCAAGTCGCACAGGTGCTTGAGAGTTTAAACAGCAAGGGCGAGTGCTTACTTTCCAATTTAAGCGCTGGTCACAGCGTTATGCTTTGCCCGACCATTTCTCCTGACGATGTGATGGGGTTTGCGAAAACAATTGAACACCAAGGCGCGGGGGTTATTGACTCACCGATGTCGGGTGGTCCGGCTCGCGCAAAAGAGGGGCGCATGAGCTTGATGGTAGCTTGCTCGATGAGATTATTGACGTTGCACCAAGTCCTCCTCAATGATATTGCAGACCCAGTGTTTTTCATTAGCGAGCGTGTGGGAGACGGCGCTAAAACAAAGCTTATTAATAATTTATTAGCCGGTATTAATCTGGTTGCCAGCGCAGAGCTTTTATCCATGGCAGAAAAAGTGGGGCTTGATTTGCAAAAGACTTTAAAGGTCATTGAGTCCTCAAGCGGGCAAAGTTGGGTGTGCTCAGACCGGATGGGACGTGCGGTAGCGGGGGATCCACTTCAGTTGGTACCCCTTGCACACATGACCCTTTTAGAAAAAGATACCCGCATGGCACTGGAAATGGGCTTGCGGGCAGGTTACCAAGGGCCTCTCGGTGCGAGTGCGGTCAAGGCCTTTAAAGATGCGAGTGCCAGTGGTCTCGCTGGTTGTGACGATGCAGCGATGCTATCCTTTTTGAGAAACTTTACTCCCCAGGTATAAGGCAGGCTTTTGAATTTACCCTTGTGAATTGAGTGAGAATCACGCCCCCGGTACAATGAAACCATGATCTCAAGAGAACCCACCCTAGAACGCCTATCCATAGCCCGTCGATTATTACTAGACCCTTACGGTCTAGACGAATCACATTTGAGCAAAGCGCTTGCCCAGATCCGCGCCCATAGCGTGGATGACGCTGATCTTTATTTTCAGTACACGCGCTCTGAGGGTTGGAGCCTGGAGGAAGGGATTGTCAAGACGGGTTCCTTTAGCATCGATCAAGGAGTAGGTGTGAGGGCTGTGAGTGGTGAGAAAACCGCGTTTGCTTACTCCGACGATATCTCTATGCACGCGCTATTAGACGCAGCCAATACGGTTAAAACAATTGCTCAAGCCGGTGAAGACAGAAGTGTGCAAATCCCCAAGCAAAGCGTTCCTGCGACAAGAAGTTTATATTTAGACTTAGATCCTATTGCTAGTTTAGGGAGTGCAGAAAAAGTCAAACTCTTAGAGCGAATTGAGCAAATGGCTCGCGCTAAAGATCCCCGTGTTGTCCAGGTCATGGCCGGATTGGCCAGTGAATATGATGTGGTCATGATTGCAAGAGCCGATGGTTTATTGGCGGCGGACGTGAGACCTTTGGTTCGTTTGAGCTTATCCGTGATTGCCGAGCAAGGGGACAGACGTGAAGTCGGATCCTCAGGCGGTGGAGGCAGATTTGGACTCGCATACTTTGACCAAGAAATGTTGGAGCGCTATGTGAATGAGGCCGTGCAAGCAGCGTTAACCAATTTAGAGGCCCAAGCAGCACCAGCAGGTGAGATGACTGTAGTGCTTGGTTCGGGTTGGCCTGGTATCTTACTTCACGAGGCAATAGGGCACGGTTTGGAGGGCGACTTTAACCGTAAAGGCTCTAGCGCATTTGCTGGTCGTATTGGACAACGCGTTGCCTCTAAAGGCGTAACTGTTTTAGATGATGGTACTTTGTCTGACCGCAGAGGCTCTTTGAATGTGGATGATGAGGGAAACACGACTCAGCGCAATGTATTGATAGAAGACGGTATCTTAAAAGGCTATATTCAAGACAACATGAACGCCAGGTTAATGGGTGTTGCGCCAACGGGTAACGGACGACGCGAGAGTTACGCGCACGTTCCTATGCCCAGGATGACCAACACTTATATGCTCGCTGGTGATAAGTCCCCAGAGGAGATTATTGCGAGTGTCAAAAAAGGGGTTTACGCTAGTAACTTTGGCGGGGGACAAGTTGACATCACATCGGGTAAGTTTGTCTTCTCAGCAAGTCAGGCTTGGTGGGTGGAGAACGGCAAGTTGCTTTACCCCATTAAGGGCGCAACCCTGGTTGGTAACGGGCCTGACGCACTTACCCGTGTGAGTTTGATTGGTTCTGATATGGCGCTAGATAGCGGAGTTGGAACCTGTGGCAAGGAGGGACAAAGCGTTCCTGTGGGCGTTGGCCAACCCACCCTAAGAATAGACGGCTTAACTGTGGGCGGTACCGCTTGATGCTCTGCTAGTTCTCGGTTGTGGTCAAATATTTTTCAAAATTTGTGGTACAGTTTTAGGTATGAAAGCTTCAAAGTTCTTTTTTGGCTACTTTTATTTCTCACGCTCAATAAGCGGTCGAGAGGTTTAAAAGCACACAAACACTTTGAACTCCAAACGACCGCCCCCCGAGGCGGTTTTTTTGTGTGGTTTTGACTCCCTGCATATTATTCGTCCTTACTTATATTTCCTTATATTTCCTTATATTTCCTTATATTTCCTCATATTTACTCAATTCAAAATTCAACCTAAAGGCTCAGATGCGATGACTACTTCTAAATCCACAATCAATCCATCAATGGTCAACCCCCATCCCATTGATAAAACCAGTCATACAGATGACGAACGGATCAAGGACATAACAGTACTCCCGCCGCCTGAGCATTTGATTCGCTTCTTTCCGATATCGGGCACACCAGTGGAGGAGCTGATTACGAAAACAAGAAGAAGCATCTCTGGCATCATGCATGGTCGTGATGACCGTTTGCTGGTTGTTATGGGTCCATGCTCTATCCACGACCCCGCTGCAGCGCTTGAATATGCGAGAAGACTTGCCAAAGAGCGTGAGCGCTTTAAAGACACGTTAGAGATTGTGATGCGTGTTTATTTCGAAAAACCAAGAACAACAGTTGGCTGGAAGGGTTTAATCAACGATCCCTACTTGGATGAGAGTTTTAAAATTGATGAGGGACTTCGTATCGCTAGGCAACTCCTCATTGAGATCAACCGACTTGGATTGCCCGCTGCTAGTGAATTCTTAGATGTCATCTCACCTCAGTACATTGGTGACTTGATCAGTTGGGGTGCTATCGGTGCGAGAACAACTGAGAGTCAGGTACACCGTGAGTTAGCCTCGGGACTGTCAGCTCCAATTGGTTTTAAAAACGGAACGGACGGAAATATTAAAATTGCAACAGACGCGATTCAAGCCGCATCCAGAGGGCATAACTTTTTATCCGTTCACAAAAACGGACAAGTCGCAATCGTACAAACAATAGGCAACCCCGATTGTCACGTGATTCTAAGGGGCGGTAAAGCTCCTAACTATGACAAGCAAAGCGTAGGCGTCGCCTGTGCTGAGTTGGTTCAAGCCAAACTAACCCCAAGCTTGATGGTAGATTGCTCGCATGCCAACAGCAGTAAACAACACATCAAACAAATTGAAGTAGCGAAAGACATTGCTGCGCAAATTAGCGGTGGCTCTAAGGAGATTTTTGGACTGATGGTTGAGAGTCATCTAAACGAGGGTGCCCAAAAATTCACCCCAGGTAAGGACGATGTGAGTAAGCTCGCCTTTGGGCAAAGTATCACAGATGCTTGTATCAAGTGGGAAGATTCTGTACCTGTGCTTGAACTGCTCTCCCACTCCGTTCAA
>CAIRBP010000008.1 GCA_903876885.1 uncultured Burkholderiales bacterium
AACTCTAAATCAAGGCAATACGCGCCTCGACAAAAATCACTCCACTAAAGCCTATCCATGGAGTGAGCGGTTTGGTAATTTATTTAGTTTTCTGTACTTGTAAAGCGCTGCGACTAAGTTGTGAGGCAAGAATTTTTTTAACCTCCTCGTCAGCTTTGGTGCTTTGCACCTCATAAACCGATGTCGCTGAGGTTGGAGCAGTTCGCGGCATATCCGCTACAGCCTTGCCGCTTTGATCTTTGGTATCGATATTCACATCCATTGACAGACCCACTCTTAGTGGATGTTTAGTAATCTCAGCATCATCAAGGGAGATGCGAACGGGGACGCGTTGAACCACTTTAATCCAGTTACCGGTTGCATTTTGCGCAGGTAAAAGGGAGAAGGCAGAGCCTGTTCCCGCACCAAGTCCAGCTACTTTCCCGTGAAAAACTATTTTCTGACCATATACGTCTGCGGCCAGCTCTACGGGTTGTCCAATACGAATATCTTGTAACTGGCTTTCTTTGAAATTAGCGTCAACCCATAATTGATTCAAAGCAACGATCGTCATGAGTGGCGAGCCGGCTTGGACGCGTTGTCCAACCTGAACACCACGTTTGGCAACGTGTCCATCGATTGGGGAGATTAGCTCAACGCGCTCAAGCGCGAGGAAAGCCTCGCGGTACCTGGCTGCAGCGCGCTCTACGTTGGGATGGTGTTCAACTGTTGTCCCCTCAGTTTGAGTGAGTGAGGCTTGGAGTTGCTCCTTTGCGGCTAGGACAGCGGACTGAGCAGCTTGGGCCATACTCTTAGCCGAGGCTAACTGCGCGTTAACGTGATTGAATTCCTCTTGACCAACAGCACCACTGTTTAAAAGCGGTGTTCTTCTTTTGACATCATCCTGGGCTTTAGCAAGCTCAACCTCGGCTTTACTGAGATCAGCCTGGCGCAGATTCACCTGCGCTCGAAGTGCCTCATTGTTTGCAAACAAAGTTTTAACGTCACGAATGGTTTGCTCTAGTTGGGCCCGGGCCTGTTCGAGTGCAACTTTTGCATCTGTAGCATCTATTTTGACCAACAATTCACCTGCTTTAACGAAATCCGTTTCGTCGGCTTGAATTGATACTACAGTGCCACTGACTTGTGGGGTGATTTGAATGACATTGCCGGCAACGTAGGCGTTATCCGTGGTGATGTGATATTTGCCGTAAAACCACTGGTAGCCCCCCCATACAATGGCAACGACGCCGACCACAACGCCAACTATCATGAGTCCGCGTTTTCTGGTTGAAGCCTTGTTGGATAGATTTTCTGACATGTTGTTCTCGCTAAATGAATGATTGGGTTTTGATGATTAAAAATTCTTAATTAAAAGTGAGTAGATGACTCTGTTGAACTTATAAATAGGACGCTGTCAGGTAAAGGAAGTTGCTTATCCTGCAGTTGCTTATTCTGCAGTTGCTTATCCTGCAGTTGCTTGTCTGCAAGCGGTTTATCTAATAAAGATGTGAGTGGCTGATCGTTGGTAGGCATTAACATCTCGGTCTCCGACACACCCGGGAGATCTGATCCGTTAGTGGCTTGTGGCACGAACGCTGAACCTGCGTCGTTAACAGCAGCTTTACTTACCGGCGCTAGTTTGATTGATTCGTTTTGAAATTTTGTTTCCGTTTTTGTTTCAGTTTGTGCTTGAACTGGTGATGCTGCGTTCCAACCACCTCCAAGCGCTCGCACTAAACTAACTCTCGTTTCGAGTTGTCTGGCCTGTAAATCCACCGATAGTCTTTGCTGGGACAGCCACTGGCTCTCTGTGTTTAGCACTATCAAGTAGTTACCTAGCCCTGCCTTGTAACGCTCAAGTGATAATTCGTAGGCTGTTTTGGCACTCTCAAGAGCATCTAACTGCTCGGTTCTTTGTCTAACAATGGACTGAGTGGATGAGAGAACATCACTACTCTCACGAGCGGCCTGCGTGATTGCTTCGTTGTACTGCGCTATGGCTGCGTCCAGCTCTGCTCTTTTAGATCCGAGCTGAGCCCTTAAACGACCACCATCAAAGATGGGCAAGCTAATTGCTGGATCTGCCCCAAACTCCCGACTATTGCTATTAATCAAAGGGTTAGATTTAAGTGCGTTGTAGCCTGCATAAGCGTTTAAATTTATATTAGGATAAAACTGTTTTCTAGCAGCGCTTACGTCGTGAGTCGCTGCTTCAACACGCCAACGCGCCGCAACGATGTCGGGACGACGGCCCAGTAAATCTGCGCCTACGACAGCAGGTATTTCTTTGAACTTTAGCTGCTCAAGTTTTGGAGAGACTTTATCCAGCGCATTCATGGGCTGACCCGTTAAAGCGGCCAACTGATGTCGAATCAGCTCCATTTGCTCCAGCACAATTTCGCGCTGTACTCTTGCCTCGTAGTAGTAGCTCTGGGCTTGGGAGACTTCAACCTTGGTGTCAATACCGACCTGTAGCCGCGACTTGGTTAAGTTGTAAATTTCTTGGCGTTGCTCCATGGCTCTTTCAGCAACATCGAGCTGCGTTCCCATCTTGGCAAGGCTTATGTAGCCCTGGGTCACTTGCGTTGCAGTCAACAGCGCTGCACTAGCTAGATCAGCCTCTGCAGCTTTTGCCTCTCCCAAAGCAGCTGCGCTTTGAGACGCATGCACGCCCCATATATCTATATTCCAATTCAATCCAGCTTGGAATGTAGAAGTTGTGGTGGTTTGTAATCCTGTATTTTTTAACAATCCCCCAAAGAGTCCGTTGGTGCTGTAGCTTTGGCGATTAGCATCTAGGCCTAGTCCAATTTGCGGCAAGCTAGTTGACTCACTAAGTTGGTTCAAAGCCATTGCTTTATAGACTCTTGACTTAGCCATCTGCATGTTAGGTCGATCTTTGAGTGCTGTGGTTATGAGGCTATTGAGTCGTTCATCACCCAACTCTCTCCACCACTGTGACGATAAATCAGTAGTTGGCTGCGCCGTCAATCCAACTGCGCTTGCGCCAACGGTGCTAAGTTGGATGTGGTCGGGACCAGGCGTAGCGCACCCTGCCAAAGTAATGGCTATGACTAACGCCGTCAGAGTAAATGGCATCTTTAGGCTGAGCGGTAAGTCTTTATAAAAAAGATCGGAATCTACCCATGAAAACTGTTTTCGTGCAGCAATCAGAGAAGAATTTGAATGGTTTTGAACAGTCATGATGAAGTATTGAAGAATTGAAGTATTGTTATTGGACTTAATTAAGGTTTATTTGGTATTTAATTAGTACTGCTTGGTACTGTGACATAGACAAACTCATTGATGTCATGCAAATTGTGCTTTTTGAGACACTTCACTACGAAGTGATTCTCCGTTCAACATCATCCGTTTGAGTAATCCAAGCATCGTAGACCACTCATCTAAACTGAAGCCTTTGAGATGATCGTTTAGCACATCTGCGAGCACGCCCTTTACGTCCTCTGCAACTTCACGCCCCTCAACTGAGAGTTCTAGGTGGACTACACGACGGTCTTGGAGGGACCTCTTTCGCTGAATCAAGCCCTTGGACTCTATTCTGTCAAGGGAGCGTGAAATAGCGGCAGGATCAATCTGCAAGTCTCGAGAAAGAGAGGCTAGGGTTATATCCTCATCTTGCGCTAATTTATAAAGTGGTAACCACTGTACATAAGTTAAATCGTAAGAGGCTAAACGTCTATCCGCCTCAAGAACAATTGAGGAGATCACTTGTTTCATCAAGTAGCCCAAACTCTGCTCGGGCTTGTATTGACCAGGCACATAGAAGGGGTAACTCGTCTCTTGGTTGGCTGAAAAACTCATAGGACGGTAATTTACTTGATTAGACAACTATTGACTAATCAATATAAATATAGCCCTCCCTTATTTAGGGTTTATACCAGATACATGAGCGAAAGCGAATCCAAAAGTAATAATAAAAATTAACTCAAGGCAATATACATTGCCCTGTCAACACCAAGCGGACAATCTGTTTTTGAACTTCGATATCGTTATAACCGGTTAATTTGACAGTTTTTTGGTCTATGACAAGTTCACTTTCTTGACCAGTTTCTTTGTTTTTTGCCCTAACACCTAAATGCTTTGGATTGGTCAGGTTGGTACCGGTCATGATTTTTGTCGCAAGCGTACTCACTTTCATATCGTAGGGACTAGGGCCAACAATTTGGATGAAGATGTTATTTCCAAGCGTCTGAATGACCAAAGACACTCGGGCTGGTGCAACTGCTTTATCAGGCACTGCGGGAATGCTACCCTGAATATCACAGTTCATTTTGAAGTCATCAGCTCGTGCGCTATGGCCTCCCATAAGCAGAAAAAGAAAACTCAAACTTAAAAATACCTTCAACATCGAATTGCTCCTATTTAGCCTGTTTATTGTGCCTTGGAAATTTCAGACTCAATAATTCACCGAATTAGCGGATAGGTAGAATCTAAATTAACCGGAAAGATGGCAGAGTGGTCGAATGCACCTGACTCGAAATCAGGCATACGGTAATTTCCGTATCGAGGGTTCGAATCCCTCTCTTTCCGCCAAAGGACAGAAGGAATCTCCATGGGTCAACTAACGTGTTCATTTTGTCAGCAACAAGTAGTATTCGATAGGATAAGGCCAACTGTCTGCCACCACTGTCACCTGCCTATTCCAGCTCCACAAAAAAAATCATATGCGGGATTAATCACTTTTGTTGTTTTGTTATTACTAATCATGGGCTGTGCTTTTTATTATTTTTTAAAAGACACTCCTAAGTACGCTGAAGTATCTGCTGAAGTCAATCCACCCAGAGAGATTAGTCTAACTAATTCTGACAGCTCCCATAGCAACACAAGCCCAGTACCGTCAGAGCTTAAAACAATTGAGGAAAAGTTAGCGCTCAGCCCTAATGAGCAATTACAACAGGCACCAATAGCTTCACCGATAGCATCACCGATAGCTGCACCTACCGCAAATGTCGCCCCAGCCAATCAAACTAATGTTGCAGAAATAAAATCCCCGCAAACTCCTGCCCCAACCGGGCCCACTACTTTGTCGACTAGCGTTATTCAATCCGCCTCAAACCAAGTGGTCGATAAGACTCCTTTTGCGCCAAGTTTTGATTGTTTAAAAATAACATCAACCGTTGACGATATGATCTGCGACGACCGAGAGCTCTCTAATCTGGATTTACAGATGGCACAGTTTTATAAAGCCGCTCGGGAGCGAAGCACAAATAAGAATCAACTCAAAGCAGAGCAAGTTGCCTGGGTTAAAAACAAGCGGGCCTGTGAGAATAGATCTTGTATTGAGAAGGCATACCGCGATCGAATCAAGCAACTCACAAACTGAGACCCTACCAACAGAGTACAGTGCTGCCACAGCACTCAATTGGTTATTTAAAATATCTGAGAGGTTAGATGGATTTGTGTTTCGCTGAATTTAACGCTTACTGAATTAATCAATAGGCTTGTTAACAAATATTTGTTAGTTAATGTTTGTTCGTTTTGATAACAACATCAGCTTAAATAGACCCAATTATTATGAGCGGTTCCTATATCCTAGCGCCTTACGTCCTGAATTGCTAAGCTTAGCGCCGCAGCCGCCCATACGCCTAAATAGCTGTGCGTAGCCACTCAGGGATCTTTTCTGCAGCCACTAAAAGCTTCTCTATCTCGCCTTTTATACGCAGTTCAAATTCAGCTTTGTTTTCTACCTTGTGCTCACCAGTAGTGGGATCTATATATGGGATCCCCTCTTGACCTTCAATTTTTTGAGGGGCCAATACGCTCTTAAGGGTGCCCAGCATTTGTGAGCTAAATTCATTGGTTTGCCTAATAAAGCGTTGATCAACCATCTGTTTGATTGAGATGTGCTTCATATGTAGTAGCCATAACCCGGGGATAGTTTTTGTTTTAAAGTCGTTTAAACAGTAGTGAAACCCTGGCCCCCAATAAGCTGGAATTGAAGCAACTGCGGGTTTAATGTAACTGTCGTTTCTGGAGAAGTAATTTCTTTGTGCACAAATATTCAAATGTCCAACAAGTTCGGGCTCCTCTCTTGGGTGGTGCAAGATCTCAACACCAAACTCCGGCGAGAAGACGACCCCCTCAGTTTGCGAGAAAAGAACATCTCTAAAGTGTTCCATTCCTTTTTCATGAACTAGCATTTCATCAATATCGACGTGAATAACCCATTCATACTGCGTTAATAAAAATCGCTGAAAGTACTCACAGTACTGTTTGATATTGAAGTCATCACGAGCTGTTTTGGGCAAATAAATGATCTGACAAGCATTAGGAATAACACTCTCAGCTTTGACGGTATCTGAGCCGTGATCGATGACAAAAATGTTGCTTGGGTCAGTCAGCTTTGAGTAATGATCTACGAATATCTTTAGATGCAAGTTCTCATTAAATGAGTGCGCAAATACAGCAATTTTCTTTTGTTTAACAAAGCCTTCTGCGTTCCACTGCTGAAAGTTATTGTGCCCTGCAAAGTCAATGCTTTGCGAGACCATGGAACCATCCAAATAAATGATCTCCTCAAGCACCGTAGCCCCACTCGGTGCTAGAAAGAGTACTTTAGGAGATTTGTTAAAAGCTTTGATGCACCTTAAAACAATGTACGCATCGTCTAAAAAAAATAACTCTCCACCGTTCAATACGAACTTAGGTATTTGCCAGTTGTACTGATCAAAAACAATGAAGGCCCTAAGATCAGTACTTTGAATACCCGACAAAGGACCCGCGTCGGCCAGTTTCAGGTGAGTTACCTTATCTTCCCGTCTAAAGGCAGTAGCCATGGTGGGTATTAGCTTTTATGAGACTCGTGCAAATTGTATTCGTGTACTAGATAAAGCACCAAAATTTAACGGCTTGGCGAAATTGGAGCAAGTTGCACTGCAGGGGCAATAGGGGTTGCACCAACGCTGTTGATATTGGCATTACCACCTCCAACGCTTGCGCTAGGCACAGCACCGAATTGAGCAGCAGGTCCCGTAGCTCGTGGTGTGACCGTGAGTATCGCGGTTGCACTCACAGCCAGTGAGCCGTCACGAATCTCAATCGTTGCGTTCCTGTCTTGTTTTGTAAAGACAATTAAGCTATTGGCACCGCGCACTGCTGAGACCAAACTCCAACCCTGTTTGGGATACTGTTCCATGAAAAAGGAATAAGCCGTGTTTGTATCTTTACCCACTTCCATTGTGATACGACCTACCCAAGAATCCCCAGCACCGAGGATCAATGTACGCTCATTAATAATTCTTGCGCCCGTTGGCAATTGAAGTTGTCCGAGAAGCTCAACGTTAGGCACTTGTTCAGCGCCAGAGGCGCTGCTGGTATCGGCAGTGCGAAGCGGCGTGTTGGAGCAACCCACTAATAGCGCGGAGGCAAGAGATATAGTCAGTGCACTTAGCGGTGTCACCACTTTTGATAAAAGCTTAAAAGTATTAAAAATCTTATCTTGACGCTTCATTTTTTACCCCAGTAACTTACTTAATTAAGAACACATACAAAAACGAGTAGCTAAATTATATTAATTCAGCATCTTACCCGAACCATTACCTATCTGCTTAGCTGCCAAGCTGATTTGTGACTTCAATAGCCCGCATACACCAGACCACTCATTTACTCAAAACCTAAGTCTCTATGCCTTTAAGGTTTCCAAATTTCCCATATAAGGCCTCAAAGCTTTAGGAATTTCAATGCTGCCGTCCTCTCTTTGATAATTTTCAAGCACTGCCACCAACGTACGGCCAACTGCCAATCCCGAACCGTTGAGTGTATGAACATACTCGTTCTTGCCTTGCGCAGTTTTAAACCTAGCCTGTAAGCGTCGTGCTTGAAAAGCGTCGCAACTCGATACAGAACTGATTTCTCTATAAGCGGCTTGTCCGGGTAACCAAACCTCAAGATCATGGGTTTTGGTTGCACCAAAACCCATATCCCCAGTGCACAAGGCCATAACTCGGTAAGGTAAGCCAAGTTTTTTCAAAATATTCTCAGCATGCCCTGTCATCTCCTCTAAAGCTTCTAAGCTTTTTTGAGGATTAACGATTTGAACCATCTCGACTTTATCAAACTGGTGCTGCCTAATCATGCCGCGGGTATCGCGGCCGTGAGCACCAGCCTCTGATCTAAAACATGGGGTATGTGCAGTAAGCTTGATGGGTAAATCGTTCTCGGAGAGGATTTTTCCCCTGACAAAGTTGGTAAGCGTCACCTCACTTGTTGGAATGAGATAAAGAGCCGTTCCCTCCTCAGCACCGTCTTGACCACCTTTTTTGACTGCGAATAGATCCTCTTCAAACTTTGGCAACTGGCCCGTACCGCGAAGCGTTTCCTCACTTACTACGTAAGGGGTGTAGCACTCTGTATAACCGTGCTCAGACGTTTGAGTATCAAGCATGAACTGAGCTAATGCTCTGTGCAAACGTGCAATAGGACCTTTCATCACCGTAAAACGAGATCCCGAGAGGAGTGCACCGGTCTCAAAGTCAAGCCCTAACGGCTCTCCTAACTCTACGTGGTCGCGAGCTTTAAAACTTAGGGGAACGGGATCAACACCTGTTGGACTCCATCTTCTAAGTTCCACATTACCCTCCTCTCCAGCGCCAAGGGGCACGCTTGGATCGGGTAAGTTGGGTACAGCAAGAAGGAGGGCTTGCAACTGCGCTTGAAGCTCAACAAGTCTTTTCTCACAATCCTCGAGTTCGCTCTTCATCTGGGCGACTTCATGCATCTGGGCGTCTGCGGGTTCGCCTTTTGATTTAAGTTGACCAACTAATTTAGAGAGTGCGTTGCGCTTGGCTTGCAATTCCTCAGTTCTTGATTGCAGTGTCTTTCGCTCAGCCTCAAGCGAGAGGAAAAGATCTATATCCAAGAAAGATTGCGGATTTTTTCTAGCCTCAAGACCCTTGATCACAGCGGGCAAGTCACGACGAAGTAAAGCGATATCAAGCATTGAATAGTTCTAAAAAAAGTTTAAGCGGTTTTTTACGCTAAGTGTGAAAAAGTAAATTAGCAAAAGTTTGCTGAACAAGAAGGTCTCTAAGGAAAAAAAAGGATTCAACTCAGTCTAACTTTAAACCCTTGGGCAGAGGAAATTTTAACGTCTCTTGAATACCGTCTAGTTTCCGCACAGAGAGCGCGCCCAACTCGCGCAAACGAGCAATCACCTCTTGAACCAAAACATCTGGTGCTGATGCTCCAGCGGTTAGACCAATCTTATTTTTCCCAACAAACCACTCCTCTTTCAGCTCAGAAGCATCATCCACCATGTAACTGACGGCGCCTAAATTTGAGGCGACGTCTCTTAGTCTGTTGCTGTTGGAGCTGGTTGGGCTGCCAACAACTATCACCACATCAACTTGAGGACTCAATATTTTGACGGCGTCCTGCCTATTTTGAGTCGCGTAGCAAATATCTTGTTGTTTGGGACGTCGAACCTGCGGGAATTTAGCCTCTATTGCGCTTGAGATCTCCTTAGCATCGTCAACACTCAACGTGGTTTGTGTGACTACGGCAAGTTTCTCAGTTTGAGACGGGTTTAAGCGATCTACATCGCTAACATCCTCAACCAAATGAATACCGCTGTCTAATTGCCCCATGGTTCCCTCTACCTCTGGGTGTCCTTTATGACCTATCATGATGAACTCATATCCTTCCCTGTGCAGTTTGGCTACCTCGACATGAACCTTAGTCACCAAGGGGCAAGTTGCATCAAAGACTCGAAATCCGCGTTTTGCTGCCTCGTACTCTACTGATTTAGGCACTCCATGCGCACTGAAGACGAGGGTTGCACCGGGCGGTACTTCGTCTAAAGACTCTATAAATACGGCGCCCCTGGCCTTTAAATCTGCCACGACATGGGTGTTGTGAACGATCTCATGGCGAACGTATATGGGGGAGCCAAATTTTTCAAGTGCTCGTTCTACGATTTCTATAGCACGATCGACGCCCGCACAAAATCCTCTGGGCTCAGCAAGAATTATTTCTTGTGGGCCAATTGGCTTTAAAGGATGCTGTAAGGGCTCCTTCAAAGCTGGGTTTAAAGTGTGCGGCGTGATATTCATTGAGACTTTAAATTCAAAGAACCCCAATCACAAGCACTTCGAAGGTCAAGGCTTGATCCACTAAAGGATGATTGAAGTCAAACAAAACTTCTCCCTCTCTAAGAGCTTTTACTGCACCGGCGTAAGTTCCCTGGCCCTCAGGTGCTGGGAACTCAACCACCTCACCTACGGTATATTGCTCTCCTGGCGTACCCAGCTTATCTAGTAAAGCACTGCTCACCCATTGAACCATCTCTGGGTTATGCGTTCCAAAGGCCTCTCCTTCGGCCAATTTGAAAGTGCCCCTTTCTCCCTCCGCCATTCCTATCAAACAACGCTCCATGGCTTGGGACAACTCTCCTGTGCCTAAAGACAGAGTGGCGGGCTTGCCATCGAATGTATTGATCACATCTCCATTTGCACCCGATAAGCGGTAATGCAGGGTCAAAAAAGAATCTTCTTTGACTAGGGAAGAAGATGCACCGCTAATGGGGTCTTTGGTATTTGAGTTCATATTTATACCTCTATTGTAGAAGTAAGTAGAAATTCACTTTAAGCACACAGGCGCAGAACACACAACAACCAGTTAATTTCATCCTGTAAGGCGATAAGGGCTTAGCGAGCCGAACAGATGTGCCTCTAACACCCTACTTATTGGATCTTGATAAACCTCAGCCCGCTCAACCCGCTCAACCCGCTCAGCCCTGAATTCATCACTTTGAGCCCGTCCGGGGCAGAGATTGCTTATTTTTTAAGTAATGTAGTTGGTATTTTGCAACACCCATTTGACAGATTCTATAAACCAGTTAGCATCCAACTCCCTGCGGTCGTTTTTAATAAGATTTTCAATTTTTATTAAGATAAATCAGATACTTGCAGAAGAAACTTGTTAATCGAGGTTAATTGTTATGACATTCAAAATTTTGGTCACCAGTCAAAAAGGTGGCGTTGGTAAAAGTACTTTGTCAGCCAACTTGGTGGCTTACTTCAGCAGACAAATGCAACTCAAGACCACGCTGATTGATTGGGATCCGCACGGTTCTTCCAGTAACTGGTTGTTGCACGCTCCTAATGTGGGAGTTGTAGTCCAACATTTAAGCTTGCCTGTTGATCAAGGTGGTAACAGACCTATTTTTGAAGCTAGGTTACAACTAAGACACGCAACCAAGACAAGCGATATCGTTCTTTGTGATTTAACTTGGTCGGACTCACTAGCAGGTGAGCTGATGTTTGAATTTGATATGGTGTTGGTACCCACCTCAGTTTCAGAAATTGAGCTCGGAGCAACGTCTGGATTTTTAAGTAGAAACAGATGGGTGTTTGACTCTGCTGCGACTCGCCGTCCTATGCTCTTGGTTTGTCCAACTCGTGTTTTACCCGAGCAACTTGCCTCCAACATCTTTACCAAACAACGCTTTCCCGTCAGCTTCATGCTGGCACCACCCGTGCAAGAGTCACAGACAGCACGCGATTTATATGAGCGCGGATTTTTGATGGATTCTGAGGATGTCTGCGGCTTCTCGTTCTTACAGTTTGCACAGGCTGTTTGCGCAGCAAGGGAGATGCGTATGGCTCAGAACAATCAGGCTCCAAAAGCTGCGCCCCTTGCTACCGGCGTTAATGCAAGCAGCTCCGATCGTTTTGCAAACTCAACCACTCCGCGTGCGAGCGTACTTGACGGCGTAGTGGGGGCGGCTCAGTACTCCATTTTGGGTCGACACAGACAACGCAAAATTGCAGAGTCCGAACAAGCGCAAGCGCAAGCACAAACGACTGCAACAGTTTCTGATAGCTCACGTACGATGTCCTCACTTGGCATCCCGGAGTTCATCAAACGAATGTCCCGCAGCACCACATCAGCAAAATTTTAAGCAGGACCTATCATGGCAGAAGATAAATTCCTGGCTTTTAAAGGCCTTAAACAATACGATCCGGATTCAGGCTGGGCGAGTGTTGCTCCCACCGATAGCGCATCTGAAGAATTCAGTGATGAGCACCATGACTCCTATGAGCACGATCAACAAATGCGAAATCACGACTTAGGCGAAGATTTCTATATTGACCCACACTTTGAGAAAGATCTCAATGAATTGTCACTAGATCTTTCCCGTGATAGTGATTCAGGACCGTACAGTAGAAAAAACTCTCAACCGGGGACTGGCACAACAAACAAAGACAGGCAGCAAGAAGATATAAATCTATCTGATCCACTGCTATCTGAGTTATTTGAGCAACTCAATCAACCCCCGCAAGATGAATTAACCCAGAACTGGAAAATCATCGCAACGAGCGTTAATATATTGAGTCAGCGCATGGCTCAGCGCAGGGATTTAAAAGAGCGTTTGAACAAGTTAGACCTTGAGCTTGAGAGCCTACGCTCTAACATTCTCCATGACTTGGAGGACATCCAAAAAGCTGCGGATCAACAACTATCAATGGCCCGCCTCAGAGCCGAGGTGTCAACACTTGCTCAGGCAAGACTTGCATCACGCTTGAAACAAAAGAACAGCTAATTCATAATTCATCCCTACCCAAAGCTCAAGTTTAGAGGTGAGAATTAAACTTTGGTTAATTAAGGTGGCGGAGACATTCTTTGATAGCTTGTCGTCGCGTCGATTGATTATTAATACTTCGACGAGAATTTATCCCGGTACAAGCCCTTAATGTTCATCAAACTTTGCATTTGATGTGATATCTTTTGGGTTCCTTTACTTGTAAAGAGCTTTACGCTTCTTTCTTTTTCAATAACCCGAGAATGCAAATGTTAGACCGCTTGAACTCCGTTTTCCCCATACGCTACACCACATTTTTCATATCTTTAGCTGGATTTTGTTTAACCCTGCTTTTCACCGTTGTGACTGGGCACGGTGTTTTTGAGCTCCTGGTCTTTACGTTCTTAACGGGAGTCGGCGTTCATGATCTTTTACAAAAGCATCATTCGATTTTACGAAACTATCCCATTTTGGGCCACATGCGTTTTATGCTCGAGTTCATTCGTCCCGAAATTAGGCAGTATTTCTTTGAAAGTGAAACCGAGGCTGCTCCCTTTTCCCGCGCGCAGCGCAGTCTTGTTTACTCCAGAGCAAAGGGGGAGTCTGATAAGCACCCCTTTGGCACAGATTTAGACGTTCGCGCCACTGGTTACGAGTGGATTACGCATTCAATGTCACCTTCCACAATCGAGTCGCATGATTTCAGAGTAAGTGTGGGTGGAGAGCTTTGCAAAAAACCTTATTCCATCAGTCTCTTTAATATATCGGCAATGAGCTTTGGCGCACTTAGCGCAAACGCCATCCTAGCCCTCAATAAAGGAGCAAAGATGGGTGGCTTCGCGCACGATACAGGTGAGGGGTCCATCTCCGTGCATCACCGCGTGCACGGCGGTGACATCATTTGGGAAGTCGCGTCAGGATACTTTGGCTGCAGGGATGAGAGCGGCCACTTTAGCCCAGAGCAATTCAAAAAAAACGCCCTTGACCCTCAGGTCAAAATGATTGAGATCAAACTCAGTCAAGGTGCAAAGCCTGGACACGGAGGGGTACTTCCTGCGTCCAAAGTAACCCCCGAAATTGCTGAGGCCAGAGGTGTCCCACTCGGAGTTGACTGTGTATCGCCCTCAGCACACTCCAAGTTTTCTACTCCACTTGAGATGATGGCTTTTGTGGCTGAGTTGCGTGAACTCTCAGAGGGTAAGCCAGTAGGTATCAAACTCTGTATTGGTCATCCATGGGAATGGTTTGCAATCGTCAAAGCGATGCTTGAGTCAAAGATAAGGCCTGACTTTATTGTGGTCGATGGAGCTGAGGGTGGCACTGGGGCCGCCCCATTAGAGTTCTCTGATCACATTGGTATGCCACTTCAAGAGGGGCTTAGACTCGTGCACAACACCCTTGTTGGCGTAGGGTTAAGAGATCAAATCAAGATTGGGGCTAGCGGCAAAATTATCAGCGGCTTTGATATCGCTAGAGTACTTGCCATGGGTGCAGATTGGTGTAACAGTGCCCGAGGATTTATGTTTGCCATTGGGTGCATCCAGGCCCAGACCTGTCACACAGGCAACTGCCCAACAGGCGTTGCAACACAAGATCCGGTCAGACAAATTGCACTCGTTGTCCCAAGCAAAGCTGAGCGTGTTCAAGGATTTCATAAACACACTTTAGAGGCACTTAAGGAGATCTTAGAGGCTGCAGGCCTTCGCAGCCCTAAGGATATGAGTCTGCACCACATCATCCGCCGTATCAGCGAGCATGAGACAAAACCTTTATCAACTCTTTTCCCAGAGGTTGATAAAGGGATCCTCTTGAGTTTGAAGGAAACCGCTGGAGATGATAAGAGTGAACAAGGCGCTCAACTCATGCAAAAAGAGATTTTTCACATCTTCACTGAATATTGGCCTTTGGCGCAAGCAAAAAGCTTTTCAATTAAAGTCTGAATGAGCTTTAATTGGGCGCTGATTGGGCACTGATTGGGCGCTGATCGGAAGGTAAAAGAGTACTCGAGCAACCCATTTCTTTTATAAGGTAGTGCTTTCGAGTTGCTATTAAATTTCTTTTTTAAGTTGCCGTTTAAGCTGAGTGTTTGAGAGCGATAGGTAAATTAATTTTCCGCTACAGGCGATACTCTGGGATAGACAACCATTGCATCTTTGCGAGGCTGAGCGATTAGTTTGGCCTCGGGGGATTTCTCTACGGCTTTTTCATTATTTAAAGCTGTTTTCTCGGACTTCTCCTTTGCTAACCCAGAGGCTTTAGCCTCCTTTGATTCTTTAGCTTCCTTAGCTTCTTTAGTGAGCTTAGCTTCTTTAATCTCTTTTGTTTCTTTCGCCTCTTTCAACCCTTTAGCTTCCCTCTCCTCTTTAGGCTCGGCCAGCTTGGCTAGATCTTTTTTCTCACTCCCTTCGGCTCTGGGCTTAGGTTGCTTAGTTTCTTTATTTTCCTTGATTTCCTTAACGGCCACTTCCTCGCGAGCTAGACCAGGTTGAAGCGGTTTTGCTAAAGCCTCTTTTTCTTTACCACCGCCCTCTAATTTAGCACCAGGTTTAGGTTCTTGTCTTTGGGCTGGAGCTGGCTGGGGGGATGACTTAACTTCAGCCTTCTCCTTTGCTTTCGCATTGGCAGCGTCTAGCTCTTTTTTCAACTTTTGAAGATCTGCTGCTCCACTGGGCGCAGCAGGCGCTGGACGATTTGAGAGAGCTTGCACTTTCGCGTCCATCATTTGAATTTGTTTTTCAAGTGCCTGTAGTTTCGCCTCTAAAGACTTAGAAGACTGGTCAGCGACTTGGCTGGGCATGGTCGCCATTTGTTTGTTGATTTCTTCAAATTTTTCCTGCAACTTGTCTTGATTTTTATTCATATCTTCAAGCTTCTCGGTCAGCTCATTCATTGAGCGACTTGCCTGAGTAAATGCGCTAACTGTTGCATCCAAATCCACAATACGTTTACCAACCTGCAAAGACATTGTGTCAAGTTGACCAATGTTTAACTGCATTTTTGTCGATATGGCAAAAAAGGTTCCTACTCCAACCACCAAAAATGCCAACATGGCAATTACCATCATGCGGGAGTTGCGAATATTGCTTTTATGATCTTCGCTAACACTGTCCATCACCAAGCGCATGTCGTGACTCACATCAGCAGCGACAGAGGCTGAGCGAGTTGAGACCTCAGCAGAGCTTAGAACAACATCGGTGAGTTGTTCGAGTTGTTTGGCAACTTCTACAGAGTTTAGGGCCTGATTTTGTAAATCATCAAGACCAGAGGCCAACTCAGCTGTCTCGTCCCCACCTTCCTCTGCGACCTCTTCTTCGCCGTCCTCTATAAATTCCTCGTACTGCTCGCCCTCAACCCCGTCAATCACAGGGGCTAATCCCGCCGGCACAAATCCATCCCCAGCGTCTGCGCCTGCAGCGCCGCTTGGGTTATTTGGGTTTTCATTGTCTTGCGCCATCTTGGTTCCTTGGTCTACGCTGTATGTCAAAGATCACACAGACTTATTTGTCGAAATCATCGAGTTTGTGATTCAAAGATTTCACCTGATCATTAATTGCCGCTACGCGCCCTCTAAAGGCCTCAGACCAAGTATCGGAGGCTTTGGGGACTTCTTTAGGACGAGCAGGTGCGGGCGCTGCTTTGGCCCCAACTTTTTTTACATTGCTGACTACTTTAGAGCCGGTTGCAGTGCCCGCTTTGATGGGTCTGGCGCCTATAGCTGGTTGACCATGGGGCTGCTGGTGAGCTTGTTCAGACAAGTGCCCCTGGTGGGTAACCCCTGCGGCATCTGGGCTGGTTTGGTGGATTCGCCCTCCACTGGCATCGGCATTTGAGTGGTGCTGGGTACCACCCACAGCAAAGCCTTCCGTATCCTGAGCTGCGTGAGCAAAGCCTGATGCATCCTCAGGCAAAGGCTCTCGGTGTACCTGTGAGCTACTTTGCTCAATATCTGCAACATTACCAGTGTGTACATCAATCGGTACATCAGCTACATTGTCCTGATGCACACCATTCGGAATTGAGGCGAGATTGTCCTCGTGCCCATGTGAAGGAACGCCTTGAGCGTTCGGGCCCAAGTGATCCTCGGGCACACCCTGTTGGTTATTTGGCAAATCATCCACTCCATGACCTGCGCGGTTAGGGAGATGGGCCTCATCGCCCAGCCCCTGGTGGTTAGCCAATGCATGGGGGTCCTCAATCTCTGCGTGATTTGAGCCTTGAGAGGGCGATGGCACACCTTGTTGATTGCTTTTTAAGCCATTACTCGGGATTTGCGCTGTGTTATCTTGAACGCCGTGACCAGGTGCAAGCTGAGCTAAATTATCCTGAAGGCCTGAGTCCCCAATATGAGGGTGGTTAGGATCCAATCCATCAGTGTGGACACCTTGGTGATTGTCCTGAAATGGGTTGGTTGCGGGCACAGCAGTTGCGACTTGATGTCCGCCCTGCTCTTGCACAGCAGCTCTGTTGTTGCGAGCAGCATCTGTTTGGGGTAAGTTTGCTTGATTGCCTTTAAAAGGATCCTCCTCTAAACCGACATGATTGTCCTTAGAGTGATCAGTCGCAATTTGCGCGGTGTTTGTTCCCGGACCCGAAGCGCCAGGTACCTGAGCTAAGTTATCCTTCAATGCACTATTACTCACTCCTTGGTTGTTGCCGCCGGGCTGAGCAGTTTGCGCAACACCAGTGCGTGCGGCATTGGCTGCGCCCCCCGGCACTTTAGCAAGGTTATCCTGCGCGTGAGCATCCTCGACAGCGGCTCGGTTTATGCCCTTGGAGCCAGACCCCTGTAGGTCTTGAATATTTTTGGAAGACTTATCTGCTTCCAAGGTGGCTCTGTTTGCGCCGGATTTGGCTGAACCCGGTAGATTTTGAACATTTTTTCCTAACCCCTGATCCTCGGGTAAGGTAGCGTGCTCATCAAATAGGCTTTCAGCACCAGGAGCGTCCTGGACGTTAGGTTTTGCGATTCCTGCCTGCGCTAGTCTGGCTTTAGCCTCTTTTAAAGCGTCCATCGCAGCAGCGCCCTTAAGCCTAGGTCTGGCACTGACATCAGGGGGGAGTCCCGCCCTTGTATCGCTCAAAGCATCGGCGCCGACACTTTGATTGTTTGTATTCAAACCCGTGGACCCTGCAAGCGTTGCTCTGGAGTCATTGACAGCGTCCGCGCTTACCCCTTGGATATTTGCACCCATTGCGCCAGAGCCAGGCAAGGCTGCTTTGTTAACAGAAATGCTATCAGAGCCAACACCTTGAATATTTGCACCAGTTGATCCTGCTCCAGGCAATGGGACGTTGTTGGGTGTTTGAGCACCTGAGGCGCTTACGTTTTGTAAATTGGGTTGACCCAGCGAATCAGAGAATGGAGCAGTAGCTGAGTTTGAAGGCTGGCCTGTGGGCGATTTGAAGTCATCCAATGAGTCGTTGACGCTTCGCAATTGGCCTTGCAAATCAGCCATCTTTTGTGCGGCGGTCCTAACACCCTGGTTTTGGGGGTCTGAGCTTGTGCTTAGTTCAAATGGGGAACCAGGGTTAGACTGGACATTGCTCTGGAATATCTTGTCTTCTTCATGTGCTTCAGGCGCACCCTCTACGGGATCAAGCCACTCCTCCATATGCGCGGAGCGACCTTTGGCATTCTTCGATCCTTTCTCGATCGTGACCGTATGGTTCTTACTTCTAATAATGTTGCCGTCGCTCATTTTTGCCTCCAGGGTCTATATTCGACTCTAAAGCATAAATGTTAAGCGCAAAACAGGGATTAATCCTCGAATTGATTTTTTAGTGATCGGGCAGAACGAACCCAAGATTTAGCCATGATGGGGTGTTTTCGAGTCTCAGACTCAGCTTCTTGGCGGGAGGTATAGGGGCCTGTCACAACAATGTAATAAGGAGGGGCCTCCTTGCGCTTGGTGTACATCACTTTTGCATCTCTGTAAAAGGGAGAGCTTTGTTGGAAGGCCTTAGCCTCCTCTAGCGAATCTAGGGCTGCGTGCTGCATGACCCATCCGTCTTCGGGGAGTCCTTGCACCCATCTTTGGTCCTCAGGCCTGGGCCTGAAGGCAGCACTTGATTCGGCAGCCCCAGATCTGGGCTTACTTTCCTCCGCCTTGTCAGCCTTGTCCAGCTTATCGGCTTTGGGATCTAGCTTAGGCAATGGCTCATTAGCTTTTAGTTGTGCTGTTTTACTGACAGGCTTGGTTTCTCGCGGCGTTTCTTTAACGCTCTCTTTGGGCTGTTCACGTGCTGCAGTTTTAGCTTCACGAGCATCTGTTTTAGTGTCACCTTTGTTTTGTTGAGCTAATGATTTGGAATCTTGCTTGGTGTTGCTAGTTGTAGGGGTGGGTGGCACACTTTGAGCAGTCGTTACCGCAGCCTGAGGGGCTGCAACTGCGGGCGTAACTGGTGTTGTGGGCTTAACA
>CAIRBP010000009.1 GCA_903876885.1 uncultured Burkholderiales bacterium
ATCACCTAGTATGTACTTCGGCTCTCCTCATACCCGTGCAAGTAAAGAAGGTCCCAACCCGATCACAACAATTGCATCAGAACCATCTGATTCTGATGCCGGACACTGGTTCAAAGTTGAAGAGCGCCATGGTGTTCACTGGACAGAGCAAGGTATGGATCAATTCAAAATAAACATCTAGATTTTTCAGCAGTCCGATGGCGACGCGAGCGGGAGTCGAACCCGCTTGGAATGAAATTTAAGCAATTGCCTCAATCAATCTGTACCCTACCGCGCCTAATTCAATTTAGATCGTATAAAAGAGTTATGAATCAGACATGACACTATTTGTAAACAGAGGATAGCAAAGCGAATTTGCAAACTTAACTTATCGGCGATCACATTGCATACGCTTCATAGAGGTTTGCTACTTTCTAAAATCAATAGATGTGTTTAACTCATCGCCGTTAAAAGTTACGATTTTATTAATAAGAGCCCAACGCATCAAAATAAATTCATCAATTTACGGATACCTGCATAAGAACCTGCTCTAGAGTCGCCACTCTAAAAATTTGTCTTGCAATATTTGAGGGTTTACCCGACCATAAGTATGCATATCCGATTAATAGGAGGTCACTATGCAATTCTGGAAACGGATCACAAGTCTGTTTGCAGGCGCGTCTCACAAGGACAGTCTGGAATACTTTGTCAATAGCAAGATGCCAAAAAACGGTACTGAGGTTGAGTACTGGATCAAGGTCTACCAAATAAAGAATGGTGGAGGTATGGCAGTATGAAACCGAAATCAAAATTTAAAGCGTTAAGAATGTTTTTTCTAACCCTCTGCCGTTTTTTAAATGCCTGGGATAGACACAAAGCATCTCATGGCGTGCAATACAGATATCACTACTAACCTTAATCGACCGTGATGTGCTCATAGACAAATGAGCACTGCATTGATTAGTTTTTAAGGCACTTTAAGGGTTAGTAGAAATGATAAATTTGGACACGAAAAAAATGAAAGAGTCCTCAAGAAGAATTGCCTTTCGCGAATTTGGAGATCAAAATAGCGAAAAAATTCTGCTCTGCATACCGGGGATTCTTGAAGGTCAAAATTCTTTTGATGAGCTAGTTAACTTTGTAGAACAACACGAGGGTTGTCGACTAATTACCGTCGATCATTGCGGCAGAGGTAAATCAGATTGGCTAGACGAGGGAAGCACATACAAAATGAGTGTTTACCTTGAAGATCTACGAACACTGATTACTCACATTCATGCAACGCATAAGAGACTTACGAGGCACCTGTTTCTCTTAGGAAGCAGCATGGGCGGAATCCTAGCTATGAGCCTCGCTAGCCAAAAGGAACTAAGGGTAAAAGGGATAGTACTAAACGATGTTGCCATGACTGTAAGTTGGACGGGTCTCTACAACCTGTACAACAAAATCAAGCAATCTGGTGACTCAGACGAAACGGTAGAGTATCTAGAGAACATGAAGTTTGATCCAAGATTGATAGAAGCAGTGAAAAGCCCAAGGCATGTCGATATTGGCTTTAATGTGAATTTCTTAGGAATTCATTTTCATAACGCCCTACATGATTTCAAAGGACCTGTGTTGCTAATCAGAGGCGAGAAATCCGATATTTGTACAAAACTAGATGAGCAAGTTCTAAAGCGCTTAGCAAAAAATGCAGAAGTCATGTGCATCGACGGAGAGAAGCATCCTGTCCACTATGTGCCCAAAGTATTATCAAAATTATCGGAAGTTCTTAGCCTACACAAGACCTCAGCATCACTTTCAGACGACTTATTTTCAACAGAATATCAAAAGCTAGATTCTTATTCAATGCTAACTTGCGTTTGATTTTTCGCTCTATAGAATTAATATTAGTAACACAAAAATATTGTAAGATTTTTTCCTATTCAACAAAGGAGTTTTATATATGGGACTTTTTGATGCATTTAAAAGTGAGCCCCCTAAACTTTCACCAAGGCTAGCCCTCGCTGTTGGTTTACTTTTCATGATGTCTGCTGACGGTGAAATTGAATCTGAAGAAATTGGCCAACTCCAATCAGTTGTAGGAGGTGACGGAGATCTCATTCAAAGCGCAATCAAATACTTACGCAGTTCTAAGTATGAGCAATTCTTATCTGATGCGTCCGTTTTGTTGAACTCTCAGCAAAAACTCAGCGTGCTGATTAACATGGCTGACTCTTTGCTGTCTGATGGTCATGCAGATCCTACAGAAGAGAAAATATTTATCCAAGCCCTCTCATCTTTTGGAATGACTGAGGATGGCTTTAAGCCGCATTTTCAAACAATCGCCCTAAAAAATAACAGATCAATTTTCTAATAGCTCTTCCAATAATTTAGAAAATTGAATTAGGGGTATATCTAAGTCCAAATGAAATCCAGCGAGTATTCATGTCGCCATTAAATTGGCGGCCAATCGTTGTGTCGACTTGGAATAGATTAGGGATGATTGAGTACCTGAGGCCTGTTTGCCAATAAGGGCTTGATTTATTATCACCAAAGCTTTCAGCTATCAACAGCAAGCGATTTGATGCTTGAATTTCAGCTCCGAAGCCAAAAGTGCTTCGATTTTCTTGCGTGGCGTTATCTCTAAGCCATCCAACGTTTACATGGTAGACGACCCGATCGTTCAATGTTGAAACAGAAATAGGTACATAAGCGTAGGTGTTACCCAGTAAATTAGGGCCAGGCGTGATGTCTGGATGGTTTACTCGTCCGATTGC
>CAIRBP010000010.1 GCA_903876885.1 uncultured Burkholderiales bacterium
ATTTCTCTTAAAAGCCTCACAAAGAAGCGTATGGTTCTTTTCTTTCAAACAGCTCTCTACTCCCAACCCTATTTTTCCATTTCTTTCCAACGCGTTAATCCGTAGTGTCCCATCTTAACGACCGAGGGCTCGGTGATGACCGACTCAGCAAGTGGGGCGAGCATTGCCGCGGCAGCTCTTGCGGTAGACCCCTCGCCACTTTTGTCCCCCTTGTCGTATACCTCAACTGTGTGCCCCTTGACGACTAGCTGAAGCGCTATGAGTCGTCCCAAAAGGCCTGCACCTAAAATAATGCAGTGGGGTTGTTTAGATTGAGGTTGATTCATCAGGTTGATTCAGCACGGTGTGTTTAACTGGATAAGAACTGAGGTTTTTCGCGTATGTGAATAAAGTAACCAAGTCTAGCGTTAAAGAGATTGAACTTCAATTCTCCGACCAACCTTAATCTTAAGCTAATCTGAAAACAATCTTAGATTTCATGGTTTAATTTCTTTGTGCTGTTCTCTTTATAGCTAAATTGTCTCAAACTCGGGCAATGGCTGTCGCAGACGGGCATACAGCGCCCAAAGTGGCGGGTGAAATTAAATACGCTAAATATTTTTTCTACTCTTTCTAAGTCTTTAAAGTCATAGCCATAATAGACTCCATGAATTCAATCTTGGGTGAATCCTCTACTAAATCTAACGCTGGGTCTGAATTGTTAAGTTATCCACGAGTTTTAAGCGTCGCTGGATCCGATAGCGGGGGAGGAGCTGGCATACAGGCGGATATTAAGACCATCTCAGCCTTGGGGTGCTACGCTGCAACTGCAATCACTGCGCTGACTGCGCAAAACACGCTGGGTGTTCAAGCAGTTGAACCCGTGCACACCGCTTTTTTAGAGAAACAAATTCGCTCTGTTTTAGACGACATAGGAGCTGACAGTGTCAAAGTCGGTATGTTTGCTAGCTTAGAGAATTTGAAGATCATTGCTGAATTACTTAACTCATACGGGATCACAAACATCGTTTTTGATCCCGTCATGATGTCATCAAGCGGGGTCTCCCTTGTCTCAACTCTGTACCGAGAGAAATCAAAAGACGGTTTAGGCAGTATCTCAGCAGTTGAATTGATAGAGGGTGTTACTTCCCTAATGAGGGTGTCCTCCTTATTCACTCCAAATTTAAATGAAGTATCTTTTTTGTTAGGTAAAAATGTTCAAACTATAGAGGAGATGCAGCTAGCAGCATCCGATTTGATTGCAAAGGGCGCAAAAGCGGTATTGATCAAGGGCGGGCATCTTTTGGACGATCTGGGTGAACTAAGCTTGAGTGTCACTGATGTATTTATGGACAAGAGCTTAACGCCCGTTTTAATGCAATCTTCCAGAATTCTTAGCAATAACTTACACGGCACTGGCTGCACGCTTTCTAGCGCCATTGCTTCTTACCTTGCACGGGGGCAGGACTTAGTGAGCGCTGTGCATTTGGGGCGTGACTTTTTATTAAATGCAATTGACGCTGGATCCACGGCGCAGTTTAAAGGGACTGGCCCCTTAAATCACGGCTTTGCCCCTTTGGCGCTTAAATCCAGTGCATCAAATGGTTAATTGGGGCTCACCAAGCCATTGCTAGGATGGAGACGCCTGAGACAAACATAACGCCCTCCATTAGTTGGAGAAATACTTTCTCACTCAGGTTTAATACAAATCGCTTAGAAAACGCAGATCCAATCAAGACAAATGCCCCTATGAGTAAGCCTTGTCCTATGATCTCCATGTCGAGCACGCCGAGTTGGTGAAAAGTAATGCCTTTTGCGACAAACATAAAAAAGGAGCTCGCAGCCTCAGTCCCTATAAAAGCACCTTTCACCAATCCATATGCGAGGAAGAAGGGGGTATTTATGGCCCCAGTGGATGCAACTACCCCGGTCAGGTAGCCTATCCCTGCTCCCACAATGGCCATCTCCCATAGTTTTAGCTTGAAATTCATCTCTCTAAGCTTTCTGCGAATGGGGATCATCGCAAGAAGGAAACAACCGAGAATTAAGTCAATCCACCTTGGGCTGAGTAAGACCAAGGTATTGGCGCCTAAGATCACGCTCGGCACTGCTGCACAGTTGTAGACCAAACAGACTCTCCAATCAATCGCTTTGAACCAGATCACCACGCGAGAGATATTGGCAACTATTGCGACCAGCGCAACGATGGGTACTGCGTGCAATGGACCAAAGAAATGGACCAATAGTGGCATGAGAATAATGGTTGTTCCGAACCCTATGATTCCCCCTAGTGCACCTGCAAATAGTCCAACTGTACAAACAACTGCGTAGGCAAAAAAAACTGAATCTGTTAGTGAGTCCATGAATGGTGAGTGCTTTTGTTATGTTGATTAAGTGGGTTCTGAGGGAATTAGCTGAACGGGAGCTAGAGTTGAACACGTTAAGAACGTTTAGTACGTTTGTGGCTTTACAGGTGGGATAAAGGCCCCAGATAGTGCCCCAAGTAATTCAAGTGCTCCAAGTACTTCAAGTATTTCAACTTAGATATTCTTGTAATCAGCCGTTGTGGGGTTACTGGACTGATTCTTAACAGCAGATTGGAGTTCACCCAGTAAGGCACTCGTATCCGTCCCGATATTGATTAGACCCATTTGGTGTTCCACCATGAATTCACTCTTAAAGCTATTTTGTAAAAAAGCAATCATTGAGTCAAAGTAACCATGGGTATTTAAAAGACCTATGGGTTTATCGTGATAGCCCAGTTGTTTCCATGTCCATGCTTCAAAGAATTCCTCAAAAGTACCAATGCCGCCCGGCAGTGCTAGAAATGCGTTTGCACGCTCTGCCATGATTCTTTTGCGGTCGTGCATGGTTTCAACAACAATGAGCTCATCGCATTCTTTTCTTGCCCACTCGCGCACCACCATTGACTCAGGGATCACTCCAATTACCTTAGCTCCTGCTTGCTGAGCGGCTTGGGCGACTAGCCCCATGAGCCCGTTGTTTCCTCCGCCGTAGACGAGTTGACCACCCTGATCCCCTATCCATTGGCCAACCTCTTTAGCCGCCTCAGCGAATGAGGGGTCGTTTCCCATACGAGAGCCACAATAAACACACAAGGAAAGCTTTGAGGTCATATAGTTTGGGTAATTAGAGTAATGAAGGGAGTATTTATTATGGATTAAATTTATTACAGTAAATCTAGGCTTGAATATGAACCGTAAATCTGAACGGCAAGTATGGTCAATTGAATATGGTTTTTAAATACAAGTTCTGTGTGTGGCAAATGAACCAAATAGAGACAAAGGGATTGGGTTGGAAGATAACAAAACCCCTATTGAGTGGCGTTTAAAGAGTCCCTTTTACCGAGAGTGTTACAAAAAGGGTAGAGGACCTCGGGGAAGGTGATGATGCTTCGTTTGGTGATAATTAGATAAACGCTACAACTGCTAAGTTGATTGTTAATCGTGTTGGGAATTTCGTTGCGAATGGTGCGGGCAATGCATAACTCATCTATCATCTACCCGACCCACTAATTAACTAATTCACCAATTTAAAAACTTAAGGTGATAGGCTAAAAGTGATAGGCTCAAGTATCTAGCAAGACAAGTTGAGTCTTGGCCAAGCTATCTTGCCAGAATTGTTTTGATGAATTGAACTTTGAGCTGATAGCCCAAATTGTCACCCAAAGAATTAACAGTCCCATGGAGTTCAGACCGTGTAGGTCCATAAGATTACTAAAAGC
>CAIRBP010000011.1 GCA_903876885.1 uncultured Burkholderiales bacterium
GGATGTTGACGGAGCATGTAACCGCGCTTATTAAGCCATGTTTGATGCAGCACGTGCCGCTCTAATCGGATCTTGTGCACCTGTAAAACCAGATATTGGTAGAACACACAGTGGTTTGATTAACGCTTTCAGCGAGCACCTTATTAAAAACGGACGTGTCAATAAAGAACTAGGTCGTCTTCTAAAGCGAGCAGAAGAAATCCGGTTGGTTGCCGATTACAAGGGTGACTCGGTAGAAATGAGCGATGCAGAAGAGATGGTTACACAAGCCGAAATCTTCGTTACTGCTATGCATGCTGAATTCATGCCTAATCAAGATTGACTGTTGCGGCATAGGAACTTGCCAAACTTAATTAGACTGGCAAATCGATAATCCTCGGATGACAGATGTAATAAGAGGGCTTTAATAAAATTACAATGTGAACTACTAGTGAACTTATCAGAAAACGGAAAATAAAGCTCGTTAGCTGGATAAAGCGGTCGTAGCGGTCTGAACTTTCTTGCCCCGCTTGTTGTGGTTGCTACGCTAAAAGTAATCTCGTGTCGGGTTGATGTGTTCAAAGCCCAGCGGCAATAGATACTGAAACAGTACACCATCGACGGCAGGGTCGCGCTCCCTCGCAGTGCGTTCGCCGCTTGCTCTAGTCGACCGTTTTTGGAGAGTCCTACTTGCCTTCAGGCACCTCCCGAGCAAGTCGGATAAAGCCTTAAATAGCTACCCTTTTTTTTAATTATTTTTTAAGTAAAGTATGAGGCTTTACTTTGATAAGAATCTTAAACTCTGCTAATGAAAAAAACAGCTTTTATTGTTGGCGCTGGATTCTCAGCGGCCCTTACTAACGTAGATGACCCCTTAATTGGTAGTCAGTCCTTACCTACCCTTGTCGGCCTAGGCCAAGAGTTACTTACTCACATCAAAAAACAACTTGATGCTAATCCGACGGTCTTTAATTCCTTCTCACAACACACCAAAAACGAAGGTTTAGAGGCACTTTCATGTTACTTCTCAAGCATGTCAAGAAAACATTTTGATTTTGAACAATTCATATCATTGATTGCCTTTAGAGCATCACTCTTCAAAACAAACCTCAGAGATGATTTTCCAGACTTGCCGGGTACTGACCCTAGCGTTTTACGATTTATCCTGCACGGGCTATACGACTTTTTTGCTACTACGTTGTCTTATAGCGGCGCATCTCTTGCTCAGCGGAACTTCATCTACAAAGTAATGGATTCGGCCCGAGCATCGGCACTTCAAGGGCACTTTCATAGAATTCGTGCAACAGGACAGGCAACGTTTATTAGTTTTAACTACGACGGAATCTTAGAAGCTCTTTTGAGTCATGCACTTAATCAACAAATTGGACAATGCCCATACTTGCCTGAAATATCACACGGTATTCCCTTGGTCAAACCTGAAGATCTAGTTAAAACGCATGAATTTATTTTGCACGATAAAATTGTCGAACCGATCAAAGTAATTAAACCGCACGGCTCAATGCACTTTTTCCCGGTCCGCGAAGAAATGCGTTCTATTTTGGGTGGTCCATCAATGGTGGCTCTATCCCCAGTGCTAGACATTGGATTTGATTCAAAAACCATGAAGCGGGATATTGAAGAACTACATGCTTGGCAATATATCAGTTCAACACCAATGATTGTTCCTCCGGTTATGAACAAAGATTCATACCTAACCTCAGACTACTTCCGTGAAATGCTGAGACTTACTTTTAAGATCGCTTCTGAAGCAGATCACGTAGTTGTATTGGGTTTTAGCCTTCCACCATCTGACCTGCATATTACCGCAGTTTTCGAATCCATTAAATGGGAAGGAAAGCGTGTTTCACTTTGTTACAAAGGTAGTGCGAACGATACGACATTGGATAACTGGAAACGAGTTACTAACAATGCATCTGTTGATGTTCTTACTGATCAAGGTTTTGACTTTTCATCAACCGAGAGCATTGATCAGTTCTGGTCAAAATTCTGCTTATTGAATACTTAGAGTATCAAGGGTCAGAAACTCTTTTAGCGCGTCTCCCCGGCTAGGATGTCGAATGATAACAAACGGAGCAACCAGTCGAAATGGCAACCTTGGAGCAATCTGAATAGGGGGAGTAAATACTACTACGCCCCTGCCACATCACCTTGCATGGGGCCCGAACTAGTTTCTAGGAGTTGAGGTTCATATCATATGGGGTGCTCCAAGCTTGTCGAAATAGTCACGACCATGTTTAGCTTAGAACAAACCAATGAGCAAACCTTATATTGCCGTATTAAACCAATTTAACTTAAAAACCGATCTGGGGAATTGAGCTCCCATTCATACAAGAGTTTGCCCAGATCGAACATCAGCAGCCTTCGTTGATTGTTCGTATATTAGCTGTTGAGGTCGTCCAACAACGACTGCTTTGCCTTTCCGCAAACGAGGTAAAGGGTAAGCGCATCTACCGCGGGCATTCCTCCATTCATTGGTAGCATGGATAATACTTGTCGAACGACTTGAAACCGACAAGTAGTGCAACGGCTTGATGAAGCCTTACAGCCAGAGGCTCAACGATGGACCACATAGGGAAGTGCTTCATCCCAGTCTTGATGTACCGAAGCCCCTGCTGATCATTTAACCTGACAAGCATTCTCATGGCGTCAGCATCCACGCGGCTCTCCTCAAACACGTCGTTAAGACCGAGTTCCTTGGCTTTGCGATAGCAAGCATGCAAATCGTGACCGAATTTATTCACTAGGTCCTTTACACTCACGCCCTTGTATCGAAGGAATGCCTTGAGCGTCAACTCGATTCCGTGAAGCGCTAAAAAGTAGACCGGTACTGGTGAAATGTGGCTAGGCGTCGGGTCGTGAGTTTCGACGACCATCGCCGCATTAAGATAATCATACGCGTATCTTGCAAGGCCGATAGCCGTGGTCCGGTCTTCGTCGGTAATTTGAGTATTCATTACAACCTGCTGTATGTTTGAAATATTTGGCTGAAAGCTCGCCTTAAATGCGATTTTTTTTGAAATTATCTCAATCAAAGCTCTGTTGAGTAAATCAAGATTTACTAATGCTGCACCCTGTATAAGATAACCACGACAACCATCATGTCGATGAATTTCAATTTTGACGATACTTTTTTGGCCATATCGTTTGCAGCGACATAAGCGGGAAATGTGCCTTCGAA
>CAIRBP010000012.1 GCA_903876885.1 uncultured Burkholderiales bacterium
ATAGTTATAAGAACATCATTACCCTAAACATCGCTAACTTCCGTGTTATGTTAACGCTTCGAACCATTTTAGTAAGACTTTAATCAAGACATCAAGAAAAAAATGACCCTATCGTCGCCTCCCAAGAAATAGTCTATCCAGATCTATCAATTACTTCATTTCTAAGTCCAAAATCATTAAATGTCTCAAAATTTATTTCCCAATCAAGAAGTATCCGCTGATACAAACAGTCTAGATAATTTGGAAGCTTTGGCAAAGCGTCTTGAGGCACATCCTGACTATAAGGTTCTAAGGCGTCTTATTCCTCATAAAGTTTTTAATGCAAACCAGCCAGACCGTAACCTTAGCAAAGGGGTGATCTTAGACACAGAGACCACCGGGATGGATATTCAAAAGGATAAGGTCATTGAACTTGGAATGATTCTCTTTGAGTTTGACCCCCAAACAGGAGTTATTTACAAAGTCTTAAAGACATTTGATGAATATGAGGACCCTGGCTTTCCCATACCACCCGAGTCCACGGCTGTACACAACATAACGGATACGATGGTGGCGGGCTGCACTATCGATGATGTCTCAGTGACTGATTTTTTAAGAAATGTCAGTGTAGTTATTGCTCACAACGCAGGATTTGACCGAGCTTTTGTAGAGATGCGCTGGCCTATTTTCAAGGATTTTATGTGGGCCTGCAGCCTAAAAGACATTGACTGGAGGGGCGAGGGGTTTGGCTCTGCGAAGCTAGAGTATCTGGTTTATACGCAAGGTCTTTTCTACGATGCACACCGTGCGGATGCAGACTGCTGCGCACTACTTGAGTTACTCAGCTGCACCCTACCCACTAGCCAACAGCCTGCATTACTTCAGCTACTAGAGTCATTAAACCAACCGCAAATTCGACTCTACGCACTTGGCTCTCCATTTGAGACCAAAGAAATCCTCAAGCAACGTAACTACAGATGGTCCGCAGATATCAGGTCTTGGCACAGAACCCTAACCAGTGAGAAAGAGTTAGAGGCCGAGCTCTCCTGGCTAAAGAGAAATGTGTATGAGAACCGTAAAGCCGTAGTAGAGGTGGAGCGCATTGGTGGGAAAGTGCGATACTCCCAGCGAACGGGGGAGAAAAAACAGGTTCCACTTGAGTGATTAATTGTGTAAGAATATCAACCATCTAAGACTGTTGAGGTGATTTGAAAAATGATCAAACTAAATAAGAAAACCAGTATCCTGATTGCGATCATTCTTGGGCTGTGCTCATTTTTGGTTTACGCCAAAACAAGTGGCTTGTACCCCATTGTTAAATTCCGTGAGGTTCCCTCCCCCATTCAACAACTATTCACTAAAAACGAACCTGAACTAGGCGACGTGGGAAGTTGTGCAACCGCCTTCGATAGTTTGAGTGATGATGACAAGATGGTTTTTACCTGCTCTATTTTTATCAAAATTTTGGCCGAAGGTGAGCGAAGGGCTATCAAGAGATGCGAAGAAATGAAGGAGGCTAAAGGCATTAAAGCCGCTTGTCATATCATTAGCAAATAAGCTTTAGACACCAGCAGTATTAAGAGGTTGCGCTTATGGTCTGTGCAAAATTGAAAACGATACAGGCATAGGCTCCAGCCCACATTAGCGTCCTAAGCGTTGCTTTGTCGCTGATGTAAAAGAAAATGTATAGCGCTCTTAATCCAATATAAAACATACATACATAATTGAGTGTTATCGCATCAGTCTGAACTAATAGTGCGCTGATTACGCTAGTCGCGAAAAAGGGAAAAGATTCAAAACAATTAGCCTGAGCAGCGTTGGCTCTGGCCCTAAATCCAGTCTGATGAGATAACCAATTGCGAGGATTGTGGTTATCAAAATCTTTAAATCCCCATTTAGCTATTGCGGCGCAAAAGATGGGCATCAATCCGGCAACGAGTAAACAAAGGTAAGCTGTTTTCATGAAGATAATCTCCCTTAAATGATTGATATGATAAAGTTAGCTTGAATGTCCAGGACTAAATGGGGAAACCCCACTTTCACTGCGCTCAACCCTTAGAGGATATTTCATGTTCAAAGTTGTAGTTTTTGATGCTTACGGTACTCTCTTTGACGTTTACTCAGTCTCTAAAATGGCTGAGACTTTGTTTCCCGGCCACGGGCAAGCACTATCAGTAATGTGGAGAGACAAGCAAATTGAGTATTCGAGACTCATCTCGATGAGCGATCCCCACAACCCAAACGGGAGCCGACATTATCAGTCCTTTTGGGACATAACGCGCTTAGCTCTTAATTACTCCTGCCAAAGATTAAAGCTCGAGCTCACATCTCACGCTCAAAAGGAGTTACTGGATCAATACGCTGAGCTGAAAGCGTTTCCTGAGAATCTAGGCGTACTGGGTGATCTACAAAAGAAGGGCTACAAATCTGCAATACTATCCAACGGTAGTCCAGAAATGCTATTGACCGCGGTGCGCAGTGCAGGCATGACAACCTTGATTGATAAAATTATTTCTGTTGATGCAGTTAGACAATTTAAAACCTCACCAGAGAGCTATGGACTTGTTTTACAAAACTATGCTGTAGACAAGCGGGAGGTCCTCTTTGTTTCTAGTAATTCTTGGGACGCTCTCGGAGCTACGTGGTTCGGATTTAGAAGCTTCTGGGTCAACCGTCAAGAGTTACCGTTTGAGACCTTGGGTCCAAAACCCTCCCACACGGGTCGCTCACTTGAAGATGTTTTGACTTTGGTTAACGCTTAATTTGAACTATCTAAGAAGATCTTAATGCTCGTGCTGTAAAGACCACTCAACACCTAATGCAACCTCTGATAACCGAGCATCTGCCCCCGCACAAGCCGATAGCATTAAGCCAATTGGCAATTCGTCGGCTGTTTGCATAGGAATAGAGTACGCGCAACCGTCTAGGAAATTAATGGCGAACGTGTTGCGAAGTAATAATTTATTGACCCTAAAGAACTCATCATCGGAGTCTAATAATGGCTGAGTCTGTGGCGCTTGCATGGGAACAGTTGGACTAAGGAGCGCATCAAAACCGGCCAAAATGTGTCCCGTCCTTGCGATCCAGTCCTGTCTCGCGTCCAAGAGTCGAATGTAATCAGCAGCACTCACGCCTTTACCCATGACCATACGTTGGACCACTCTATGGTCCATTTGATGAGAGGCATTATCTACATATTCTTTACAAGCAGCGTATGACTCTATAGGCGAGAGGCCACCAGGTACATTGAGTTGAGCTACTTCGGCAAACTCTTTTAAATCCAATTCCTTAATAATAGCGCCCTCCTTTGAGAGAAGTTTCAAAGTCCTCTCAAATGCCTTGGCTACCGGGGTCTCAAGATCATCTTGCATCAAGGTTTTAGAGACCACAAAACGCGCGCCCTTGACCGCTCTGGCTTTAACGTCCAAGTGCGCACCCGATAAAACTGCGTCAATACTCAAGCAGTCACTCACACTTTTTGTCATGGCACACACTGTATCAAGACTTCTTGCTAACTCAATAGCTCCGTGCGTGGGTACTCGGGACATGGTACTTTTAAAACCGACAAGTCCATTAAGCGCTGCAGGAATTCTTATCGAACCACCGGTATCTGAGCCAATGGCAGCAACACTCAACCCAAGGGCCACGCTTACTGCGGCACCTGAGCTAGATCCCCCTGGTATGCGGTGGTTGATTGGATCACACGGATTTTGTGGAGTTCCGTAGTGGGGATTGATTCCAACCCCAGAAAAAGCAAATTCACTCATGTTGGTTTTACCAACAATTGCCATGCCTGCGCGTCTGATACGGTCAACGATTTGTGCGTCTGCTTTGGCAGGCTTTTTGTCTCTTCGCACTATTGAACCGGAAGTTGTCACCTCCCCGCTCACATCGTACAAATCTTTGATTGTTATTGGGAGTCCAGCAAGCCTGGGTAAAGATACGCCGGCTTTCATAAGTGAGTCTGCTTGGCGCGCTACCGCACGGGCTGAGTCGGGGTAGGTTTTGGTAAATACGTGAGCTGCATTCGCATCTTTTGCACCGTCCAAACACTGATCGATTAAGACTTCGTAAGTCAGCTCACCCGCCTGAAGGCGATTTAAGAGGTGATCAATACTGGTGGAAATTGGTTTTTGTTTTAGATTAGTCATTTTGGAAATTCAGGAATAAGCTGTTAATACGAGTTGCAAGTTCAAAGTCTTTGGCACTAATTCCACCCACATCATGCGTGCTGAGTTTGATGATGACTTTGTTGTACACATTAGTCCACTCAGGATGGTGGTTAAGTTGCTCTGCGACAAGAGCAATACAAGTCATAAATCCAAAAGCAGTTACAAAATCTTTAAATAAAAAACTTCTAATTAAATGATCTGGATTATCAACATAGGACCAATCAGTCGCACTAATTAAGTAGTTTTTAAAACTCGTATCTGCAGGGTTTAATTTTGTCATATCCTAGTAAATATGGGGAATTAAAGTGTCCAGGGATTCCAGTTTAAATCATTTTTGTGAAATGATTCTAAAATAGTAACGGTTAATTTTAAAACCCACTGACGCTGCCCCATCTGGGCTGACTCCAAGCTAAAACTTTAAAAATGGAATTGCTCAATCAAACTTCAACCCTCAGCGTTCACAATTCTTTGAATCCGTCGATTCACTCCTCGCACGCTTTGACACTCTATTTCGACGGCAATTGCCCTTTGTGTAAGGCTGAAATGATCTACTTAAGCGCCAGGGACAAGGCAGGCAAACTAGGTTTTGTAGATGTAAGACAAGCCCGTGCACTAGATGCTTTGGACGGGGTCTCCTGCGACAGCGCACTGGCTAATATACACGCACAAACTCTGGACGGCAAAACACTTATTGGTGTAGACGTTTTTAGGGAAGCTTACGCCCTTGTTGACTTAAAAGTACTTTCTTGGTTTTTATCTATTAAACCTTTTCAACCCTTGTTTAGGTTTGGTTATAGGTTGTTTGCAACACACCGTTATTCTCTGTCTAAGGTATTGGGTGGACCGGCTCTGAAACTCGTAAAAATAATTACCAAGAAAGACCATTTGTAACTAGCTAGAAACTTTCAACATGATTTTCCCGATGTGCTCAGAGGATTCCATGAGCACGTGTGCCTTTGAGACCTCTTTCAACTCAAACTCTTTAAAAATAACAGGCGCAATTGCCTTAGACTCCAAGAGAGGCCAAACGTGTTGCTTGAGTTCATTTGCGATTTGAGCTTTATCCTGCGAAGTCCGGGGCCGCAGCGTGGATCCCGTATAAGTCAAGCGTTTCGTCATAATTGATAACCAATCAACCTCAACCAAAGACGGTTGTAAAAACGCAATCTGTACGAGCCTACCATCAAGTGCTAATGCCCTCAGGTTACGCTGCATGTAGCTGCCACCCACCATATCAAGTATTAAATTTACTCCTACTTTTTGAGTTGCTTTTGCTATTTCCTCAACAAAGTCTTGAGTTTTATAATTAAAAGCGCCATTGGCGCCTGCCTTGATGCATGCATTGACCTTGTCTTCACTACCTACAGTACAAAACACCTTGGCTCCAAACGCTTTAGCCAATTGAATGGCTGTTAGTCCAATACCTGAGGATCCGCCGTGGACCAAGAAACTCTCACCTTTGGTTAAACGACCTCGTTGAAATACGTTAGTCCACACAGTGAAATAATTCTCCGGCAATGCCGCTGCCTCAAGCATGGACAGTCCCTTGGGCACAGGTAGTACTTGACCACTGGGAACGCTCACAAATTCGGCATAACCCCCTCCGTTACAAAGAGCACAAACCATATCACCAAGCTTAAAGTGAGTCACTCCGTCACCTAGCTTTACGATTTCACCTGACACTTCTAGCCCCATAATTTTGGATGCATCGGGGGGAGGTGGATATTTGCCCATGCGCTGAGAGACATCAGGACGGTTGACGCCCGCGTAGATGACCTTGATGAGAACTTCGCCTGCTTTGACCTCGGGAACTGCACCTCGCGCAGTTACTAAAACTTCGGGGCCACCGCCCACTCCGTGATCCATGAATATCATTTCTGTTGTCATTTATAAAACCAATGAATAAAAAATTAAAATTGAATAGCGAAATAATTACCGAAAACGCACACAACTTGGCGAATAAGAGATCACCTCTGGCAATTTATCCAAAATAAATCAAAATAAATCAAAATAACTTACGATACCCAATGGTAAAACCACCTGGTAAGACGCTTGCAGTCCAAGATTCGTTCAAATTGTGTGCGTAAAGTCCAGAGATCAAACCAAGCGCTGCTCCACCAAGAACATCGGATTGCCAATGAGCCTGAGACTTCATTCTTGCGACCCCGTCGTACATGGGCAGTATAGAGAGTAACCAAACCTCTGGATGGTCGGATCCGTATTCCGCAATAAAAGGGGTCACTACAGATGTTATGTGGGTCACCTCACCGCTGGGAAAGCTAGCGTTTCCAGAGGGCTGGAACCAGTTGTTTGGATTGTTTCCGTCAACTGGGCGTTGGCGTCTGAAAACGTCCTTTAACACCGTAGCAGAGACATCTCCAACCAACATGGCGTCTATCGATTTCCAGTAAGTTTGTCCCAGACGAGTATCACTCCCCTCCCACAAGGCTCCACCAATCACTACGGCTGCGGAGCCAAACTCCAAGCTAGTTTGGTATTTTCTAGCCCAAATCCCAGATTGATCAAGCGGCAACTCGTGATCCATGCCCAACAACCCACTCCCACTCCAAGCAGGAGCGATCCAAGCGCTAAAACAAAACAATGCAACGCATAATGGTTTAATAAACTTGAACTTCATATAAACCTAAAAAAAAAGTGAAACTAAAGATAATCTATTTTATGAGTAAAAGTGAGTGAGAAGCTCAAAAGCAAAATGCTCCATGAGAAACTAAGATGGGTGCGATTGCTTTTAATCAATAACCGAAATACTCAATATGCTTATACTAAATATGCCTATATTCACTTGCCCAAACCAAAGTGATCAATACCCTTGGCAGATTGGTAACTTCTTAACCAGCCTAACCCACTCGATGTCCCACCAGGCTTCGAAGCGTTTAAAGGGTTGTATTCGCACCCAATCCATCCTGACCAGGCACAAGCGGCACTAACCTCATCAATCAAATCAAATAGATACGTATAATTAAGTTCACCCGAATCAGGTTCATGGCGTTTTGGAACCGCAGCAATCTGGAAATGGCCTACGCGACCAGTTGGTAAATATTCTTTAATTTTGCTCGCCAAATCCCCCTCTACAATTTGAGCATGAAACAAGTCCATTTGAACTTTAAGATTAGCGCATCCAAGCTCCAAGATAATTTGATGTGCATCTGCTTGTCTATTCAAAAAGAAATACGGAATATCACGCGTATTTATGGGCTCAATCAATACGTCGCATCCAATGGATTGAGCCTGCTCGCAAGCCCATTTTAAATTCTCCATATAACATTCCCGTAAATGTAGATGGGTATGAACTGCATTACTACTAGTACGAAGTGGAATAGGTAGTTCTGTTGGTCTTTTTATACTTTGACGATCCACCTCGGGAATTAACCCCGCCATCACGTGAATTCTTGGACAATCTAAGGTTTGTGCATACTGAAGTGCCAACAAAAATCCATCCCTAAACTCTTTTTTATGTGGCGGAAGAGAACTGAGTCCTCTTTGCCCACTGCTCCAGGCTTGATCAATAGTCTCAGGCGAGATTCCACCTGGAGGCGCATTCATAAGCACTTGGACTAATCCATTGGTTTTGAGTCGTGCGGCTAACTCCTTTGCCGGCCAGGCATAGGGGAACAAATACTCAACCGCTTTAAACCCGTCTTTAGCCGCTAGCTCAAATCGCTCTAAAAAGGGCACCTCGGTATACATCATCGACAAATTAGCAGCAAAATTAGGCATTGATTACTCTCAAAAAATATATGTTGAAACTCTAATTACTAAATTTTCAAGAGGCTTAGCATTAAACCCGCGTATGAATTGACTCACCACACGGCCTTGAAAACGTCTCTCAACTCTTGAACGCTTTGGGCATCTAGTTGCGAGTGATTAGATCCTGTTATGAAGCTAAGCTTTGCCGTCTCCTCCAACTCCTCTAGAGTAGCCATGGCTTTTGCAGGCGAATCGTGCCAAACGAGAGGCCCAAGGGCACTTAGCATCACCGTTCGTATAGGGGTTCCTTGCTTGGCGTAATCTTCGATCGCCTTAACTACTTCTTGAACCACGTTTTCGTCCCCAGGACGTTTATAGGGGATGAGAGGCACATGTCCTACCTTCATTACAAAATAAGGCGTTATAGGGGGTAAAAGCTCTTTGTTGAACTGTTTGTGCTCTTGATTTGAATGAGTCTGAATACTCATAGCTACACAATAAGTACTGTGCGTGTGGATCACACACGCCGTGTTGGGTTGACTACCAAGTGCGGCTTTGACGATAGAGCGGTGCAAGGAAAGCGTTTTACTCGGCTTATCCCCGCTCAAATGATTACCATCAAATCCAACTTTACTAATACGCTGTGGATCTAAAAAACCCAGCACAGCGTCTGTCGGCGTTATCAGAAAACCATCTTCTAAACGCACGCTAATATTACCAGCGCTTGAGTGAACCAAGCCCCTGTCAAAAAGACTTTTCCCAACTCGGCATATTTCTTCCCTAGCTAAATGTTCATCCATTAAATTAATCATTAGCTTTGCTGATCAAGTACAGTCCATGCATGGGTGAAGAAATCTTCTCGTCCAAAATTGCCAGATTTAAGTGCAAGGTGCAGGTGACTAGGAGTCTTTGAGAAGCACCAAGGCACACCAGGATCTATTTGAGGGCCAATTTGCATTTGAAGCACTTTGAGTGACTGAACGCACACTCCCGAGGTCTCACCCCCTGCAACAAGGAGTTGTCCGACTCCCATCCCCACTAAAGCTAAAGCTAGCTCGCCCATCGCTTTCTCAACCAACTCGCCCGCTTGCTGAACATTTAATACTTTTTGAACCGACTTGACCTGCTCAGGAGAGGATGTGGAGTAAATAAGAATCGGTCCTGCCCCTTTGTCAAATTGCAGCTTAGCCCAGCTTATCGCTTTGTCCAAATATGATCCATTTTGAGCCAATTCCAAAGGATCAAGAGCGTAACTAGGATTACCCTGCTTTTTAAAATGAGCAACCTGTTTTTGGGTCATCTCCGAACAGCTACCGGAGAGTATCGCTCGGTGACCTTGGGGATTGGGCAGCAGAGCATGGGAGTGGTTGGGTTTTAAACCAAAGTTCTGAGCAAGTCCAATAGCAAGTCCAGATCCCGCTGTAACCAAGGGCAGATCTTTGACTGCAACGCCGAGCTCCATCAGGTCATCATTGCTAAGTGCGTCAACTACTGCAGCACTTATTCCGTCCTTAGTCATCTCAGCAATTTTTTCCTTAATTGCTTTATGCCCTTTTGAAACTACTTTGTAATCAATTAATCCCACTCGCCCAGCAAACTGTGTCTGCATCAGTTTCACCAAATTCGAATCGGTCATGGGTGTAAGCGGGTGGTTGCGCATTGAAGAGTCTGATAGAAGTACATCACCAACAAACAAATGACCTTTAACAATAGTTCGCCCGTTGTCAGGAAAGGCAGGGGTGACAACAGTGAAGTCGGTTTGCAAGGACTTCATCAAAGCAGAAGTAACAGGACCAATATTACCCTCAGGCGTACTATCAAAAGTTGAACAGTACTTAAAGTAAATTTGTTGCGCGCCAATTTTTTTCAACCAAGCTAGTGCTCCTAAGGACTGCTCTACGGCTTGCTCGGGATCAATAGTTCTTGATTTAAGGGCAACTACAACTGCATCTACTTCGCTTTCTAAATCAGCTGAGGGAACTCCAACTGTTTGAATAACACGCATCCCAGCCCGAACCAAATTATTAGCAAGGTCCGTCGCACCTGTAAAGTCATCTGCAATACACCCAAGCAAAATTGGCTTCATAGTGTCAACTCCATATGAAAGATTATTATTTTGCTTATGCCTTTGATTTTGCTTTTGTTTTCGGTTTTGGGAGTTCTATGCCGGGGAAAATCTTGATCACGGCGCTATCGTCCTCTTTTGCAAAACCAGCGCTTGAAGCCTGCATAAACATTTGATGTGCCGTGCTTGATAGTGGAAGTGGAAATTTAGTAGTACGAGCCATATCAAGTACCAAGCCTAAATCTTTTACGAAAATATCTACCGCAGACAATGGTGTGTAATCACTCTCGAGCACATGAGGCATACGGTTCTCAAACATCCAACTGTTTCCAGCACTGTGGGTGATAACCTCGTAAAGCGATTCTGGATCAACACCCTCTCTAATCCCTAGCGCCATCGCCTCCGCCGCAGCTGCGATATGAACTCCTGCTAACAACTGATTAATCACTTTTACTTTGCTACCAGAGCCAGCTTTATCACCCAACCTGTATACTTTTGAGGACATCGCATTTAACGCATCATTGCACAAATCATAAGCCTGGGGAGTTCCTGCCGTCATCATCGTAATTTGACCCAGATTAGCTTTTGCAGCTCCACCGGATATGGGAGCATCTAAATAAAGGAGACCTAACTCTGAGAGTCTTTCCTCTAACTTGACTGACCAAGCAGGTGTAACGGTTGAGCACATCACGAAAACACTGCCTTTTTTCATCGCCTTGGCTGCACCGTTCTCACCAAATAGTACCTGTTCAGTTTGGTCTGCGTTTACGACAACACTTACAACAATGCTGCAGTGCATCGCAAGCTCAGCAGGGGTCGCATGCGCAACCCCACCACCTTCAGCAAAAGACTTAGCCGCTTCATGTCTAACATCACAAACATGAACCTCATAACCAGCCCTCCTTAAAGACTCCGCCATACCTCGCCCCATGGCACCTAATCCAATTAATCCTATGGGTGATTTTTTTGCATTTTGCATGTAATGAACTTTCGTTTTTTTATCAATCTTGCGACGCAGTATAAACTGCTACTAATTTTTACTCTGCCGAACTCTCAAGCATTTTAATTTTCACTCAATTTAACATTGGAATCTTTTATCACTTTAGCCCACATATTCATCTCAGCGTGAATGCGCTTAGTAGATTCTGAAGGAGATAAATAATTTGTATAAACCCCCGCAGTCAACATTCGGTCTTGAACATCTTGTCTCAAAAGTATTGACTTTGCAGCTTCACTAAGTTGATTTACTATTGCTTTAGGCGTTCCAGTGGGCGCCAAAATACCAAACATAGAAACCACATCAAAATTTGATACTCCTGTTGCCTCAATTACAGTTGGGACATCAGGGAGTTGACTAATCCTTTTTGAAGTTGAAACAGCCAGGGCTCTTAACTTGCCCGATTGAATAAAAGATATTGCCGCTGGAACTGTCTCAGACATACAAAGAACTTGACCACCAACCAAATCGGTCATAGCCGGACCGCTACCTTTGTAGGGAATGTGCAGCATATCCAAGCCCTCTTGAAACCGAAACATCTCCATTGCCAAGCGCTGGGGCGCGCCTGCGCCAGATGATGCAAAGGTCAGCTTTCCGGGGTTGGCTTTTGCATAAGATATAAATTCCTTCATGTTCTTAATTGGAAGACTTGGATTTACAACAAAAACCAAAGGGACCACCCCGAGAACAGCCACCGGACTGAAATCTTTTTCTAAATCGTAGCGAAGGGAAGCTTTTTCTAAGTTTGCATTAATGGAGTGTGAGGTAAGTGCTGCCAACAATAAGGTGTAACCATCGGATTGAGATTTTGCAACTAACTCAGCACCCAAATTGCCACTGTCACCTGATTTATTTTCTACCAACACTTGTTGGCTCAAAGACTTGGATAGCTCTTGCGCCATGATACGACCAATCACATCCGTTGCTCCGCCAGGAGGAAAAGGAACAATGAGCTTAATGGGATGCGCTGGGTAAATGTTGCTCTGCGCCCAGGATATATTGGTAATAACGATTAATGATAAAACCAAAAGAGTTAATAGAGTCCGAACACAACTGAACTTTAAGAAACTATGATCGACAGTTATTTCAAGTGGTTTCGATATGGGTTTATATAAAAAAAAGAGCATATTTATTTCCAGATAAGCATCTGACAGGGTCAACAGTATGGGATTTATTTTGGCGTTTTACCGTTAATTTTCTCGGCTCTCAGAAAATCAAAATCAACACCCTTATCCGCCTGAGTAACAGATTGCAAGAAAAGTTTTCTATAGCCCCGAGCTGCTTTGGGCTCTTGCACAGGGTTCAAAGTGATGCGTTTCGCCAATTCAGCCTCACTTATTAATAAACTAATCTCACGGTTTTCAACACTCAATCGAATGCGGTCGCCATTTCTTACATAAGCCAGTGGCCCCCCCACTGCTGACTCTGGGGTGACGTGCAAAACTATGGTTCCAAAAGCTGTCCCGCTCATTCGACCATCTGAAATACGAACCATATCTTTCACGCCCATACGTGCTAATTTTTGTGGAATTGGTAGGTACCCAGCCTCGGGCATTCCAGGCGCTCCTTTTGGACCAATATTCTTTAAAACAAGAATGTCCGCTGGTGTAACGTCTAAATCTTCACTGTCGATTCGCGCAGCCATATCCTCCATGTTTTCAAATACAACGGCTCTGCCCTCATGCTCCATAAGCTCAGGATTTGCAGCAGACTGCTTGATCACTGCCCCACCAGGGGCCAAGTTACCGTTCAATACTGCAATGGCACCTTGCGGGTAGATGGGGTTGGCGATACTTTTGACTACGTCTTGCGCAAATCCGGGGCCATTGAGCTCAATTTGCTCACCTAAGGTACGCCCCATAACAGTCATAGCGTTTAGCTTCAGTAGGGGCTTTAACTCTCTCAACAAAGTGGCCATACCACCCGCACGGTGAAAATCCTCCATGTAATGAGAACCTGAGGGCTTCAAATCCAAGAGCACAGGTGTTTCGCGCCCCATACGGTCCAGTGCTTTCATGTCAATCTCTAAACCAACCCGTCCCGCTATAGCTGCAAGGTGGACGATACCATTCGTTGAGCCACCGATGGCGAGTAATACCCGCATCGCATTTTCCAGCGCGTCTGCAGTAATTATCTTATCTATAGTTAACTGAGTTTGAGCGATTTTTACGGCTTGAGCGCCTGTCTCCTCTGCAACACGAATCCTATCTGCGGTTACTGCTGGGGGTGAAGCACCTCCGGGCACAGTCATACCTAGTGCTTCCGCAATACAAGCCATTGTGCTTGCAGTTCCCATCACCGAGCAGGTTCCGACACTTGCGACCAATTGATTGTTAACAAGTGAGATTTCCTCATCATCAATCTCCCCCGCTCTAAACTTACCCCAATATCTGCGGCAATCTGTGCAAGCACCTACTCGCTCGCCCTGATGTGATCCTGTTAGCATTGATCCCGTAATCAACTGGATCGAAGGGATTGAGGCCGAAGCAGCACCCATAAGTTGTGCGGGAACAGTTTTATCGCAACCACCAATGAGAACTATAGAGTCCATAGGCTGGGCACGAATCATCTCCTCAGTATCCATGGACATTAAGTTACGCATAAACATACTGGTTGGCTGAGCAAAGCTCTCACCAATCGAGATTGTTGGAAAGTCCATGGGCAAACCTCCCGCAAGCATCACTCCGCGTTTAACCGCCTCAATGAGTTGGGGCGTGTTACCGTGACAGGGGTTATAAGAACTGCCGGTATTGGCGATCCCTACTACTACACGGTCCAATGCCTTGTCTGAATAACCAGCACCTTTGATGAATGCTTTACGCAAAAAAAGTGAAAATCCCGTATCCCCATAATTCGTCAAACCTTTGCGCAGACCAGAGGCCGCTTTATTGGGATCTATTTGATTTTTTTCAGTCATATATTTTTTGAGTAGCTAATATTTAAATTAGTGTTTGTATAAGTTTTTTTGACTCTGAAGCGCTAAAAGTCAAACGCTTACTCTACCTTAGCGCCAGACTCCTTTACGGCTCTGTAAATATTTGGTGCATCAGCCTTCAACTCTAGATCAAAAGCTTCCATAGATTTTGAGGTAGCGACGTCCATACCTTGAAAAGCAAAGCGCTCCTTAACACCGCTGTGCTGCAGCGCTTTGGTTACTGCGTCAAATACTTTTTTCAAAACCTCGTTAGGCGTCCCTTTTGGAGCGTACAAAGCAAATGTAAAGTTGGCGTCATATCCAGTAAGCCCACTCTCTAGCGCCCCGGGTACACCGGGAATAGCAGCTGAGGGTTTAGCAGTAGTAACGGACAGCGGCCTTAGTAAACCTGATTTAATAAATCCGAGAACTGTTGGAGGTGTGGCAAACATAACTTGAGTGTCCCCAGACATTGTTGACTGTGCCGCAGCTCCGCCGCCTTTAAACTGAATCGTAGTGAACTTTACCCCGGCACTAGACTCAAATAAAGCGGCTGCCAAGTGGGGCGTTGATCCGTTGCCAGAAGCTGCACTGAAGAGTTGTTGAGGATGTGACTTGGCAAAATCAATCAACTCCTTGAGTGTTTTAAACGGGGTCTTTGGATTGACACAAATAATCATTGATCCGACTCCCAGATTTGTAATTGGGATCAGTTCTTTATCTGGATCAAATCCAAGCTTGGGAAAGAGTGCTTTAATCAACGCGTGTGGTGCTAGCACAGCAAATGTGTAGCCATCAGGAGCTGATTTTGAAACCACTTCGGCTGCTATAGAGCCTCCCGCTCCTGGACGGTTGTCTACCAGCACTGAAACGCCCAGCTCTTTGGAGAGCTCATCAGCAGTGACTCGAGTAACAAAATCAGCTGATCCCGCAGGTGGATAGCCTACTACTAGCTTGATTGGTTTATCTGGGTAGCTTGACTGAGCTAAGGTCATCTGTGCAAAAAAGACAGCAGCAACCCAAACCAACAAGCACTTGGGAACATAGTTCCGTTGAAAATATTTTGGACCAATCAAGCTTATAAACACAGTCTTATACCCCCTTGAATACTGGCGTTCTTTTCTCTGCAAATGCTTTTCTGCCTTCCTTGTAGTCTTCACTCGCGAAACAACGTTTGACCATTTCACGAGCGGTATCCAAGTCTTTTTCAGACTCTTCTGTCAGACCTTGACGAATTGAGAATTTTGCAGCGGCCATGGTTAAGGGTGCATTCTCGGAGACCATTTTTGCGTAAGCAAGCGTCTGCGCCTCTAGCTCAGACACTGGATGCACTTGACTAACGAATCCCATGTGCAGAGCGTTCTTTGCATCAAATCGTCTAGCCGAATAAAAGATGTCGGCTGTATTTGCAGCGCCCAAAATATCCATAAAACGCTTTACGCCTACGGGGTCATACCCTAAACCCAAACGGGCAGCAGGCATTCTGAACTGCGCATCCTCGGCGCAGATGCGCACATCACAAGAGGCAGCGAACCCTAACCCTCCACCAAAACAGTAACCTCTAATGCTTGCAATCACAGGCTTTGAGCAAAGGATAGGTGCAGCGTAAGCAGCATTGACATGCGCGTTGTACATGACCTGCGCGTCTTCAGTACCTCTTAATTTGTCAAATTGAGAAATATCTGCCCCTGAAATGAAAGCCTTATCACCATCACCAGAAATGACAATGACTCTGACCTCTGGATCTTGATCAAACGATTGAAGTGCGGGGGGAATGGCTTGCCACATCTCCATTGTCATGGCATTCATTTTCTCTGTATTGGAGAGGATGATGTGAGCAATAGCGCCGTTTTTACGTGTGATAACTTTTGACATAGATTAAAAAGTGTTTAGGTTAAAAAATGATTTAATTGGATTATCCGACAGAGTTTAGACAATCCCTTTGGCAATAAAACTCTCAATTGTTTGCTGTGAAATACCCAACTCACTAAGCACATCCTTGGTATGTGCACCTCTAATGGGCGAAGCAGTCTTTAATTGAGCCGGGGTTCTGGATAACTTCACGGGTTGGTTAAGCAAGTGCAGCTCACCAAGCTCTGGATGAATGACTGGGGCACTCGCTCCCAAGTGTTTGACCTGCGGGTCAGCGAACACTTGGTCCATGGTGTAAATGGGGCCGCAGGGAATGCCGTCAGCGCCCAAAATCTTCAGCCACTCATTTGTAGTCTTAGTCACTGTAGTTTTGTTAATTTCAAGGTTAAGCCTAACCCTCCCTTTTGAGCGACCAAGAGCGGCTTGAAATTCAACATCTTCAAGTAAATCTAGTCTCTTAATAGATTCGCAAAATTTCTCCCACATGCCAAGTCCAGAGACCGCAATGTTGATATAACCATCACTCGTTTGATATGCTGATGTGGGCATAAAAGTGGGATGATCATTCCCGGTTTGATTTGCAACCTCCCCCGACATGGTGTATCTAGCGGCTTGAAAATCAAGTAGGGCAAGTCCTGCCTGCAAAAGATTAGATTGAACCCATTGACCTTGACCGCTGACCTCACGCTCCAATAGTGCCGTTAAAACGCCCATAGCCGCTAAAAAGCCAGCAGCTACGTCCGCAACTGCTGCACCGACTCGCATAGGTCCATCTCCGGGGTTGCCGGTGACGGACATCAATCCACTTAGGCCCTGAGCAAGTTGATCAAACCCAGGTCTTTTCTCGTAAGGCCCGTCTTGCCCAAAACCTGAAATGCTGGCTAAGATAATTTTGGGATTGATGGACTTAAGGGAGTCGTAATCTATTCCTAAGCGAAATTTAACATCTGGCCTGTAATTCTCGACCACTACATCAGCAGTTTTCACTAGCTCTTTAAACACTGAGAGCCCCTCTTCGGACTTTAAGTTGAGCGTCATGGAACGTTTGTTCCTATGTAAATTTTGAAAATCCGAGTTTTCTCTAGGACCTGCGAGATCTTCGGGATTAACGTTCTCAATTTTGATTACGTCAGCGCCAAAGTCTGCTAATTGGCGAACGCAAGTCGGTCCAGCGCGAACCCTTGATAAATCCAAAACCCGAAACCGAGAAAGTGCTGGTGAGGCAGATATTTTTGACATGTTGAGAGCCCCTATTTTTGGAGCTAGATTAACTTGATAAACATCATACGTTTATACTCTAAAGTGCTATCCAATTATCTCAATGAAAACCCACACTTAAACACGAGGCTTGCTACCATGGAAGAATTTGAAGTTTGGAATTGGGTAATGCTGGCCATCGCATTGCTGCCCTTTGTATTTGGTTTTGCACTGGTTGGCCTTCAAAGGAAAATCTTGGTCCGCCACCCCGCCTCCGGGATCGTAAAAACTGGCTATGTTGGGTGGTCTTGGAGCTATCTGGTGTTTGGTTGGTTTGTCCCTATCTACAGAGGTGAAATTGCAGTAGGCCTATTCCATTTGGCACTCACTTTCTTCACTTTCGGATTATTTCAAGTCATCATGTCCTTTTTGTATAACAAACAGTATATGACTAGACTCTTAACCGAGGGATGGGTATTAGCAGATTCGGATGAAAATAACGCTTACGCTATGTATAAACTCAATATCGTGAATTTTAGATAAACACTGTCAAAAGTTAGATTCACCTGCATGTAGGCGTATTTTTCTTTTATCCTTTAATGCGAACCAAAGAGGAAAAAAACCTAACTCTCCTCCCTTACAAAATTAAGGAGCCTGCCCCGATAAGGACTGTAATCAAACAACGGGCCTTTTAGCATTGATTGAGTTAATGCAAAGCCGTTGTTTTTCATAATCTTACAAAACTCTGAGCTATTACCCCTATTGGGGTCGACAATTAATACTTGTGAGTGAGGCAATGCGTGCAGTTGAATAAACTGGGCTAAATTAGCGGGGTACATACGGTCATATAAAACGTCACTTCCGATAATTAAGGAGAACCGGCCCAAGCCTGGGTTCTCTCTGAACCAATGCCCAACCGAATATTTCATTGAGGGCAAATGGTTGAGAGTTAAGTTGTGTTTTAAAAAGGCCTCTGTCAACGGATGACAGTCACTTGCAGTGATATCCCCAAGTCGTCTATGTATTACCAAACTGGCAAGTGCTAAGCCACACCCAATCTCCAAAATGGGTCCACTGGGCAAAACCCAAGTTTGCATAAGATTAGCTAATTTTTGCTCAGAGGGCCAGACCAATCCAAATAACGGCCACTGGGCGGAGGAGATCCCTAAGGCCTCTGCTACCCCTTCATCATCTGAGAATTGCATGCGGTCAAGCAAAGAGCGAATTTCAAGTGAATGACCACCATCCACCTCTATGCTTTCAAACTTAATTTTGTAGCCTGTCTGCTCACCCTTAGGGTGAAACATCAATAGCTTTTGCGTCTAGGAGCATTACCTGAAGAGGGTCCTTTACCCGCGATATGCCTAAAGGTAATTCGACCCTTGGTCATATCGTAAGGAGAGAGCTCAAGGGTTACCTTGTCACCTGCCAAGATACGAATGTGGTGCATCCTCATCTTGCCAGCGGTGTAGGCAATAAGACCGTGTCCGTTGTCTAACATAACTCTATAGCGTGAGTCAGGTAAAACCTCATTAACGACCCCGTTCATCTCTAACATCTCTTCTTTAGCCATATCCCACTCCTTTAAGGTCAAGAGGTTATTACTTTTGACCAACTCGTAATTGATCTGCAAACTGCAATCACGATTACTTTATAAACAGAGGACGACAGGTTTGGACCTTACCCCCCAAGGGCGAAGCTCAAGAGGGAGGGGATGGTGAGAGGGAGATAACTTGGTCCACAAAGAACTGGCAAAGAAAATTAACCAGTAGTGGTTTAAGCACAGGCCAACCGAACAACAACAACACGACTTGAATATCGAAGCCAGTACTATGCCAGTAAACGCATCACATAGCAACTATTTCAGCTTTTAATTGATAAATATAACTAAAAAAGTACACCAACAAGGTCTAAATGCTGTGAATAGACCTTGTTAATTGCACATTACTATGGAATTAATCTTCACCAATCCTTTATGGCTTGGAGAATTCACTCTTGATTGGGATGTAAATCTCACCGCCCGCAGCCTTAAATTCAACTGATTTTTTGGCCATACCTTGATCAAGGACAGACTCTTCGTCCAATCCATTTTGCGCAGCATAATCGCGGACTTCTTGAGTGATTTTCATTGAGCAAAATTTGGGGCCGCACATTGAGCAAAAGTGAGCTTCCTTGCTTGAGTCTTTGGGTAGTGTCTCATCGTGGAAGTCTTTTGCGGTTTCAGGATCAAGACTCAAGTTAAATTGATCGTGCCACCTAAACTCAAATCTTGCTTTTGATATGGCCTCATCTCTGGCACGTACACCGGGATGTCCTTTAGCTACATTAGCCGCGTGGGCTGCAATCTTATAAGCAATGATGCCTTGTTTAACATCCTCTCTGTCAGGGAGGCCCAGGTGCTCCTTTGGGGTCACGTAACAAAGCATTGATGTGCCCATCCAACCAATCATAGCTGCACCAATCGCAGAAGCTATGTGGTCATAACCAGGTGCAATGTCAATGGTAAGCGGGCCAAGAGTATAAAAAGGAGCTTCATGGCAATGTTTTAATTGCTCATCCATATTAGCCTGAATCATATGCATTGGAACGTGACCAGGCCCCTCAATCATAGTTTGGACATCATGTTTCCAAGCTACTTGAGTTAGCTCGCCGAGCGTTCTAAGCTCAGCAAACTGAGCCTCATCATTTGCATCAGCTCCTGAGCCTGGACGGAGTGCATCCCCCAGTGAGAAGCTTACATCATATGACTTCATAATGTCGCAAATATCTTCAAAGTGTGTGTATAGGAAACTCTCCTTGTGATGTGTGATACACCATTTGGCCATGATTGAGCCGCCCCTAGACACTATGCCCGTTCTGCGACCAGCTGTTAGATGAATCATGTGCAAGCGAAGTCCAGCGTGGATGGTGAAATAATCAACGCCTTGTTCGGCTTGCTCAATGAGCGTGTCCCTAAAGATTTCCCAGGTAAGGTCCTCGGCAACCCCGCCCACTTTTTCTAGAGCCTGATAAATTGGGACAGTACCAATCGGCACGGGGCTGTTGCGCACGATCCAATCGCGGGTTGTATGAATGTTTTTTCCGGTAGACAGATCCATTACTGTATCTGCTCCCCAGCGAATTGACCAGACAAGTTTCTCTACCTCTTCTTCAATGGAGGAGGTGACAGCAGAATTACCAATGTTGGCATTTATTTTTACAAGAAAATTGCGGCCAATGGCCATCGGCTCAATCTCGGGATGATTGATGTTAGCCGGAATAATCGCTCGTCCTCTTGCAATCTCATCTCTTACGAACTCAGGAGTAATAGTTGCAGGGATGATGGCTCCCATGGGATTGCCCTTCAGGCGAGCCTCACGCTCTGGGTTGCTAAGATAATCTTGCATCCACTCGCGTTTGCCATTCTCGCGAAGGGCCACATACTCCATCTCTGGGGTAATAATGCCCTGCTTTGCGTAGTGCATCTGGGTGACGTTTCGCCCTGAGCGGGCACGTAGCGGTTTGCGTTGAAGTTTTAACGCCTCCACCCTAAGAGCTTCGATACGCTGTGCCTCGCGCTCCTCGTTTTTAACACCGTCATCAAGAACTTGGTGTAAACGTCCTTCATAGGGTTCAGTATCGGCTCGTGCGGCAATCCAGGGTGAACGAACAACTGGCAATCCAGCTCTGACGTCTATAGATGCACTTGGGTCCGTATATGGCCCCGATGTGTCGTACAAATGGGCTTGATCGCCATTGGTGAGTTGAACCTCGCGTACCGGCACCAAAATATCTTTTTGACTACCCTCCAAATAGATCTTTTTGGAGGCCGGAAACGGCTCACGGGTTAGGGACAATAACTGTTGAAATTTATCAGGTGCATTCATCGGAGTCTCCATCAATATATCGGACTCCGGTGATCTCTAATCTTTGGTGCTGGTCTAGAACCAGTTACCCCCAAAGAATGGTGAGCTGCCCTCTCCTTACGCCGGTGTGAACCGGATCAAGTTTTCGGGTTTGGATAGACCATCTCAGCACGCACAATGCGTACACCCCGGAGTATTTATAGATTCTAATTGCATGCAGACATAAAAGGTGGATAACCGGGAAAAGTAATCGGTCAATCCAAATTAGAATACAAAAGAATTATAAAAGTAATCTTAAGATTAGACAAGTTCCGTTTTTTAGATCAATCCGCTGGTAAACCAAGATTAATTTAAAGATGCTGACCATGAATCGTGGGTTAAGTTGCGGAATGATTAAAAGTTATGTGAAAATCTTATATGACTGCATGAGCATAACTTGATCCAACACCTTGATAAGTTTTGGAGCCGTGCTGCGAGCCTTACTCCACTTCATTAATTTTGTCATAACCACCCAATAATGAGTTCTTCCGCTAGTTACTCTCTACCACCCAATACTACGGCAGTGACTGAGAAGACGCTCAGTGAGGCACTTACCTATTGCACATCGATTAGGCAAAAAGTCTACGCCTATTTACTTGACCCAGATATCAAGGATAACAAGCATCAACAAATTGATGGGTTCATTAGCTTCTTAATCATCGTTAATCTCTTTGCTCTGGTTGTCGAGCGTATTCCGGTCGTTTTTGC